>SVSQ01000060.1 GCA_015064245.1 Oscillospiraceae bacterium
TCAGAGGCGTGCATATCGGGCATCATTTTTATGGAACTGCCCGCAAGCTCTTCCACGTTGCACATTTTGAGCACCTGCGCGTAGGACTCTGAGTCTATGTTCAAGGCGTAAACCGTGGCTTTATTGTATTTTCCAATTATGTCGTACATTTTTAATCATTCCTTTCCTGACAGATGATCGCAGAAATTTCAGCCTTCTCCAGTGGGAGAAGGTGGATTGCCGTAGGCAAGACGGATGAGGTGTCAATATGTTCAAATGATAAGAAGCACCTCATCCGCCTCGCAAAACTCGGCACCTTCTCCCACTGGAGAAGGCTTTATGCATCAACCATCTAACCCCAAAACGCTCTTTTGCGGAAGACCGTCTCACTTTCCTTTGGAAACTTGTGGTCTTTAAGAGCTTCGAACAGCTCCGTAGCCTTACCCGTGTAAACGTCAACTCCGCAATCGCATCCGCTGAAATATTTCAGAATAAAAATATCTGGCGAGCCTTCGGCTATCTCCGCAAAGGCTTCTATATACTCATTTTGCGAAAGATCGCACCCCGTCTCTTTCAAAAGCGAACAGAACGCGGCGGGATCGAAGACGTTTTCGGGAGCGTAAATCTCGATATTACTGACCGCGCCCTCGCCGTTTTCCTCTTTAATACCGAGGTAAATCCTTTTCCCCGAAACCGTATAGGCGGCGTCGCACAAGCCTTTTGTCAGACCTTGAAGCCCCCATATCTTTTTATACTCCGTCACGGAGTTGCAGGAGGACGCAAGAAGGGTTTCGTGGCAAAGATAGTATTTTTTCAGCTTTGAAAGCGGAGCCGCTTTAAGTAGCGCCTCGTCAAAGCGTTTTGGAGTTCCTGCGGGAACGGACTCGTCCTTATCAAGAATGATCCGTCTCACCGCGCTCAGACGCACGCAGCTTCGGGCGGCGCTGATTTTGTAATCGTAATATAATATCTTCATAGTTTTTTACTTTCAAGCCTCCTTCGCACCTTTTCGTATTCAGCAAACTCGCGGGCGCCCTGCTCTATAATATCACTCCAAAGCGGTATTTCGATCTCACCCGCAGACGAGGGTTTGCCCAAAAATTCGTGTTTCAGATAATCTTCAAGGCTATTTCCGTAATATATCGTATCTCTGCCAACGGTGGATATTATGGGGTCGTCGATCTCACTTATGGCGGGCATATATCTGTGGGAGTATATGGGAATAAGCACGGGACTGAGGGCAAGTATCTCCTTTATTCTTTCTGCAAGCTCAGCTGTATCTTCGGGACGCTCGCCCCATTTTTCTATCCAAAAGCCGTTTTCTATATCCCTTTTCAGCCAAGCAAGCGGAGCGTTCATGCGAGCCTTTATCTTTTCTACGTTCTCTTCTGAGAAGTCATGCCAACGGGGAAACTCCTCACCCTCTGAATACGGAACTCCCTCTCTGTAAAAGCCTTTTAAGGAATTAGGAAATCTGAAGCCGTACAGCTCTTCGATCCTGCGAGTTTCTGAAGCGGAGAGCTTGTCTTCAAAAACTATTCCCACTGACGTTAATACTTTTGAAAGCCTTTGTGCGTTCATTGTTTTTCTCCTGTAATTCTTATAACCTATAATCCAATTCTGATTTTCTTTAGTTACCGGCCGCCGATATTCTTTTACATATACGGATTACCGTTTTTTTATAAAAACGCGAACTTTATTTGTTGCGGACTTTTATCAAATGCTCTATGCGTTTAGTGAAAAAGCTCAGCTCCACGTTGATGGGGAAAGAGCTGACGAACTCACCGATAGCTTGCATTCTGTTAAAGTTTTTCTTTTTCAGTATATCAAGAAATTCCCCGTCGAATTTATCCTCGGGAACTGATAGCATCTTTTCTCCGTTGTATATTCTCATGGCGGCGTTTTCGTATTTCAGAATGTACCAATTTGTCGAATATCTATGCTTGTCCTCGTCGGACAGCTCTCGCGGGGACTTTGCTGCAAAGGGAAGGATCCGCTTTGGGCTCATCATCTCCCAGCTTCCCTGACCGAAACGGTCGGATCTGTCCTTCGGACATTCAACTACGCGTATATCAGCGTCGATACCGCTGAGCATATTGCAAAGACAGTAAAGTCCGCAAAGAGAGAACGCCGTGTTGCTGTACCAGACGCGAAGCGTCTCGCCCGCTCTGGCAAGGGAAACTATCTTCTCCGCTTCCGCGCGGTACTGTATTACGTGGTCTCTGAGCATGCCGCCGCTGAGAAGAGTGTTCAGCGACTCTATTCTGTCATCTCCGTACAGATCGCAGTCTATATTTCCGATGTTGAACATAGTGCCAAAGCAAAGTATATTCTCGGATATCTTTTCGTCGCCATTTTCGGAGGTGAGCTTTCGGGCGGACTTTAAGACGTTTCGGGTGATCTCGGCAAAAACTACCTCTGTCACTTTTTTTGTTTTCTTTTTGTTTTTACTGTTTTCAGCCGTTTGCGTTTCGCTCTCGCGCTCTTTGACATCATAAGCAGGCATCATTAACCGCAGTTCTTCTTCAATAAGCGTATTACCGTATCCGTTGGCAAGTCTTCGAGCCGACAGATTGCGCCTTTCGAGCTCCACCAGCTTTTCTCTGAATGAGTAAGAGGGTATATCTATGCGACCGCCGATCATACAGACCAGTCTTTTTACAACTAAGTCGCAGTTTTCCTTCATCTCTGCAAACAGCTTAAGCGCGCCGTCCGCGTCAATAGCAGCGTTTAAGTCCTGAAAGACTATAGAGTATATATTTCCGCTTTCCGCTTCCAGAACGATAACGCTTCCGTCCTTGCCAAGGGGCGCGCATAGCTCCTCCGCCTTTTTCAGAAGCGTCCGCCATTCCGGGCGCTCTTCGTACTTATATGGGCGCTTCGGCGTTAAAAGCTCGTCTATGAAGCTTTGAAGCTCGCGGAAGCGCTCGTCGTTTCTGAGTCTTTTAAAGCTCAGATCGTCCATGTAGATCAAAAAATCTTCAAACAGCTTGTGATGGTGTTTAAGCCGAGAATAGGATATGGCGAGGGGGCTGAGGAGCGGCACTGAGCCGCAGAGCATAGCGTCATTTGGCATATCTATCAGTATTTTCAGGCCATCCTTGAGCTCTTCCAAAAGCTCAGAGACTTTTTCGTCTTGCTTTTGCGCGTAGAGCATCCGGGCGTACCGGAATTTGTAGAGCAACCGTTCAAGGATGAAGATATCCTCCGTTTTGGTAGAATAAACGTTCAGCGTGTCGAGGATCATTTTAACGTCTTCCGCGCTGTAATCCGCGTGGGCGGTTATCTGGTTTATAAGCCGATGTATCTTTTGGTATACTGCCTTTGCTCTTTGAACGAAAAACAAGCTTTCAGCGCCTCTTTTGGAGTATCTGCGTACCAGCTCCTCGTCCCATAGGTCTATGCGGCTGTCCTTGTATTCGTCTTCCCAAAAGGTGAAATTTTTCTCCTCCTCCGAGTACGCGACGGTGGATAAAAGTGAGAGCTTCTCTGAAAGCGTGGACTGCGCCATTCTCTTTTTCAGCATATTTCTCGCTTCTGCTATGCGGGTGTCGGGGACGGAGCTGTATTTGCGGTTAGCAGCCATCAGATTATTGAAATACTTTCCGAGATAATGGGTGTCGTACTTAGCAAGAAGCTCAAGGGCATCCAGCATATCCATTGTGTTGCGCTCGGATGGCTCCGAAAACGCTTTCTGATTCGCCTCGAAGTATCTTTGCTTGTACTGCTTGCGCAGAGCGTCCTGACCGCCGAGAAGCTCGTCGTAGCTGACGGCAAAGAACTGAGCGATAGTACCGATCATCTCGATATCGGGAGAAGACTGGGCGCTTTCCCAGCGGCTGACCGCCTGAGGCGTTACGCAGAGCAGCTTAGCAAGCTCGTTCTGTGTCAGAGAGCGCTCGGCGCGGAGCCTTTTTATATTTTCGGCAATTTTGTATTTCATAGATGCTTTTGATCCTTTCGCTTACTGTGATACCAGTATAGCATAGCGGCAAAATAAAGTCAATCAATATTTCCGTGATGAAAAACACGGCGAAATTGAGGTCTGATTTCATTATATCATATATTAAGTACCTGTGCAAGGTGTAAAATACAATAAAAATAGGATAATTTACAATTTTTAGGTGCGCTGTGAGTTTGGTGCGAACATCTACGGGCGCACATAAACGCTGAAACAAGGTTGCTTTTGCAAAAAGACCATAAATCAAAGTCTTTTTGCAAAAGCTTCATTTAATTCAGCGTTTTGCTCGAAGCTTTCTCGCTGACGGCGGTCAGCGCTTTTTCCTCCGCTTTGCTCCGAAATAAGACCGAAATCTTCGCAGAGATTTGGTGGAGAATTATGTTCCGAATGTGCACATATAAATTATTCGCCAGCAGGTGCTTACCTGCCCTGCAGGCGCTCGCCTGCTCGCTAAACACCAATTTATCCCCCTTTTGTTATTATAATAACTTTTTTTCTTGACTTTACTGTCCCTCTGTGTTATACTCAAATTGTGTTTGAAAATAAATTTTCAAACTCCGCCTTTTGAAGCTTCTGAGCCGTAAAGCGTGGCTCAGATATGCCTGCGGCATACCGCATCAAAACGCTGATTGGTGTAAGAAGGGGATAAAAATTTGAAAATAAATTTTCAAACTCCGCCTTTTGAGGCTTCTGAGCCGTAAAGCGTGGCTCATATATGTCCGGCATACCGCATCAAAACGCTGATTGATGTAAGAAAGGAATATAACTATGAAACCCGTTCTTTATAATTACGATATTTTTCCTAAAGTGTTTCTTGAAAATACAAAAAAACTCATAACGGTCAAGCCGCTGGGCTTTCACGCCGCCTTCACAGCGGATAAGGAATACACGGTAAAGGTCTGCAAGGTCTCCGAGTCCAACCCGAAGCGCTACCCCGAGAGAGGCGGAAAATACGTCTTCGCAGTAAAGCCGGACGAAGACGGCTGTCTGCGATTTGAGTGCGCCTTAGAGGGTGAGGGCGAGTTCTTTGTGAATATTTGCGAGGATCCCGAAGCAAAGCCTTGCGTGACTCTTTCCCTTTACGCTCTCGCCGAGGATATGAAGGGCAGGATACCCTTCCGAGGAGATCTGCATCTGCATACCCGCTGCTCCGACGGACGCGAGGCTCCCGAAATAGTCGCGTCGAATTACCGCGGTCACGGCTACGATTTCACAGTCATCTCCGACCACCGCAGATATTATCCGTCCCTTGAGACCGCTGAGTTTTTTGACGGTATCTCAGATCTGACCATCGTTCCGGGCGAGGAGATACATCTGCCGCTGAACGACGTTCATTACGTCAATTTCGGCGGAACTTACAGTATAAACGCCTTAGTCAAGCCCAGCGCCAACGACGAGAGAGGCGACGGCATCGAAAAACGTTCCCTTAACGGAAAGGCGCCCGAGCCTATGAGCGAGGAAGAGTTCTGCGCCATGATAACGGAGAGAGCAAAGAGCGTGCCGAGAGAGAACGAATCCGAGCGTCTCAGCTTCGCGGTCATGGAGTGGATATACGAGCATATCAAAGCTGCCGGCGGACTTGGAATCTTCCCGCACCCATACTGGCTCTGCCAGATGGTGCAGCTCCCCGAGGACTACACTGAGTTCATCTACCGTCAGAAGCCCTTTGACGCCTTCGAGGTTCTGGGCGGCGAAAGCTATTATCAGCACAACGGCTTCCAGACCGCTTTCTATTACGATATGAAGGCGAAGGGGATAGACCGTCCCGTAGTTGGAAGCACGGACAGCCACGGCTCCACGGAGCATAACAGAAACGCTTTCATCTGCTCCACCATCGTTTTTGCAAAGGAGAACGAGAGAGTCTCGCTTATAGAGGCGATAAAGGATAAATATTCCGTGGCGGTGGACACCATAAGCGCGGAATACCGTCTGGTGGGTGATTTCAGATGGGTGAAGTACGGAAGTTTCTTAATGGAAAATTACTTCCCGCTCCACGATCTCGCCTGCAAGGCAGAGGGCTACTATATGAAGCAGTACGCCTGCGGAGACGCGCGCGCCGCTGATGTTCTGAAAGCCATGAAGGGGCAGATCGCGGATATGCAGAAAAAATATTTTGAGGTTTGAGTTTTTTGACAGCTTAGTCACTCAACGGGACGACAAATTGGTGTTTATAGGGCAGGCGAGCGCCTGCAGGGCAGGTAAGCACCTGCTGGCGAATAATTTATATGTGCACATTCGGAACATAATTCTCCACCAAATCTCTGCGAAGATTTCGGTCTTTTTTCGGAGCAAAGCGGAGGAAAAAGCGCTGACCGCCGTCAGCGAGAAAGCTTCGAGGTGTGACACACATCTATGTTCGCACAAGCTTATCAGTGTCACATTTATCAACCCTCTCAGTTCCGCTATGCTCGACCTTGATAACGAAGTTATCTAAGTCTCCACGGAGTGAGAGCCTTTCATTTGTGCACATACGGAACATAATCTTCCACCAAATCTCTGCGAAGATTTCGGTCTTTTTTCGGAGCAAAGCGGAGGAAAAAGCGCTGACCGCTGTCAGCGAGAAAGCTTCGAGGTGTGACACACATCTATGTTCGCACAAGCTTAGCAGTGTCACGCATAAATAAAAATTTGAAATATATCAAAAACCATATATAATTACCGAAAGGAAAAACAAAAATGTTACTTATCAAAAACGGTTACGTAAAAACAATGGTCACCGAGGATATCGAAAACGGTTACGTTCTCATCGGTGACGACGGAAAGATAATCTCCGTCGGAAAAGACGCTCCTTCAGAAGAGGGTTGCACAGTCATCGACGCGGGCGGAAGACTGGTAACTCCGGGCTGCGTTGACGCCCACTGTCATATCGGACTTCACAATACTGCTATGCGCTGGGAGGGCGCGGACTACAACGAGCGTTCCGACGCCATTACTCCCCAGATGCGCGCCATCGACAGTATCAACCCAATTGACGAAGCCTTTGACGACGCGGTAAAGCACGGCGTTACCTCTGCTTGCACAGGCCCCGGAAGCGCAAACGTTGTGGGCGGTACCTTCGCGGCTATCAAGCTGACGGGAAAGCGCGTCGACAATATGATAATCAAAGAGGCTATCGGTATGAAGATCGCCTTCGGCGAGAACCCCAAGGGCTGTTACGGTCAGGCAGGAAGCAAAGCTCCCGTCACCCGTATGGCGGTAGCCGCTATGCTCCGCGATCTGCTTTTTAAGACCAAGAGATATCTTGCGGCTAAGGAAGCGGGTAAGGATCCGAACTTCGATTTCAAGCTGGAATCAATGATCCCCGTAATCAAAAAAGAGATACCGCTGAAGGCTCACGCTCACCGCGCCGACGATATCTTCACAGCTATCCGCATCGCAAAGGAGTTTGACCTCGATCTTACTCTCGATCACTGCACCGACGGTTCGCTGATCGCCGACGAGCTGGCAAAGGAGAACTATCCCGCGTTTATCGGACCTTCCTTCGGTAATAAGAGCAAGATAGAGCTGGCGAATAAGTCCTTCAGTACTCCGGCAGAGCTCCATAAGGCGGGCGTTAAGATCAGTATTATCACGGACGCG
Source organism: Oscillospiraceae bacterium (assembly GCA_015064245.1). Lineage (GTDB taxonomy): Bacteria > Bacillota > Clostridia > Oscillospirales > CAG-272 > SIG673. The sequence goes on from SVSQ01000060.1 coordinate 7,520, forward strand.
CCCGTCATTCCACTTCAGCATCTTCCTATGTGCGCGGGCTTTGCGGTGAACGCAGGTCTGCCCATCGAAGAGGCGTGGAAGGCTATAACCATCAATCCCGCTACCCAGACGGGTATCTGCGACCGCGTGGGCAGTCTCGAGACGGGTAAGGACGGCGACGTCGTTATCTGGACGGAGGACCCTCTCACCACTATCGGCGCGGCGGCGTACGTTACGGTCATCGACGGAAAGGTTGTCCATCAGGCGTAAGCAGGACGCAATTAAGCGCGAAATAATTCAAAAGGGCGGATTTGTTCCGCCCTTTGTCATATTTATTTGGAGATTCAAAAGTTATCACTCGTGAGATCGTACGGTGTTTTTTGAGCCAGTTACTCTAATCTGCAACGAAGCTCAGCGAGAATGAAACATCGCTTCCGCAATTACCTTAGCCGCGAGAGCGCTTCCTACGGGAGAAGGATGAGACTTATCGGGATTGTAAAGCTCGTCCTTGTCGCGCGCAGCGGCGTATTCAAGAAAAGCTTTGCCAACCTCGGCAATACCCATACCGTAAATCTGAGCGGCTTTGTTGTATGTAAGGCTAAGCTTTTCGGTCATCTCTTCTCGGGAAATACCAAGCTCCTCAAGCTGAGGACTGCCGTCATTTCTGCCCCATGTGGCGTACAGAATGAACTTGTCCGCGTCGATCAATTCCTTTACTCCCTCAACGCCTTTGAAGAACTGCGCCTCGTCCTTGATAGGTGTCAGACTTTGCTCCTGGAGTACGGCGAAATCGTAATGCTGACCGTTTACCGCCTCGCGCAGACGCTTGCCGTGCTCGTCTTCGGGATCGGCGAATTGAATGAGACGGTAACCGCCTTTGGTTATTTCGGTGACCTCCACCGCGTAGCCTGCTTTTTCGGCTTCCTCGGTGAAAAAGGTCTGGGGCATTTTGTTATAATAGGTGTAGCTGTTGCCAACGAATAAGATTTTCAGCGTTTTCATATATGTTATCTCCGTTTATGTCTTTGATAACATAATTATACTACGCAGGAGCCCGCGTGTCAAGAGCGCTAGCCGAAAATGCTCTCGAGGATCTCAACGATCTTGAATTTCACAACGTATTCTGTCTCCTCCTGCTCCGTCAGCAGACGGATCTGGTTTGCGGTAAATCCGACCTCAGCAAGAGTCTCCTCGGGCTTTGCGCTGCCGATGCAGACCTGAGGGAAAAGCACGCACCACCAGTTCTTTCCTTCGGCTTCGCCGAGCTCAATCTTGAGCGAGGTGTAGGTTCCGGCAGGCAGAGTGAACCCTTCGTAAGAACGGCGCGGATAGTATTCCTCTGTCAGAGTTACTGTGGCTTTGTAATCAAAATTATTTGATAACAAAACATTATTTGCTGTTTCTGATATAATATCACTCATATCTTGTATTATTTTGACCGATTCCGCTTTGTTTTTGCAACCCGAAAGGGGCTCTTCCAGCAGATCGATGACCGCGTCACGCACCTTGAGCTTTACAGCCTGATCAGCTTCGCTGTTGGAATCGGCGGGAATGTGGAGGCGCAAGGTCTTATCGTATATCTCGCGCTCCTCACGCATCGCGGAGCAGCCTATAAGCAGTCCAAGGCAAACGATTATAAGTACAAAAAACACAACCTTTTTCATATCAGTACAGTCCTTTTTCAAAGCTTTATTTGCTTCTATGATTGACGGACGAGCAGAATATTATGCAGGCAAAATTTTCAAAAAAGATGATTAAACCTCGGTCAAAGCGGCAATAATGAAGCGAGTTTTTATCAAAAATGAGGAAAGGAACGGGCTAAGATATGATAAAAGGATGCAAAAAGAACGTGGTGTACCTTCGCAATACGGAGAGCGAGGTCTTCGAGGAGGCTTATTTTATTCTGAGCGACGATTATGAATCAAAGCAGCCCTCTGAGCCGGATATGCTGGCGGAAGCCAACAGGATAATCGCGGAGTCACCGATCGCCGCTTACTTCGGGCTCAACGCAGAAAAACAAAGAAAGAAGCAGGGCGCGAGGAGCGTCAACTTCAGCCGAGGGCTGTGGTTTGTTGCGGGAGCGCTGTTTTCGTCTGCCATCGCGCTGATGATAAGTATTTTGTAAAATAAAATGAAGAAATTTCATAATATGCCTTGAAAAAAAGTCTTTTTTGCGTTATACTGTAAAAAAGACTTTTTTTGTATAAAGAAGCTTAGCGTGAAATTATGATCTTAGTTTATCAAAATACGTTTTCACGTCAGACTTCTGTGATGCGCTTGATCGGCGCGTAATGGAGATAAATTGAGATAGATTGAGATAGATGGAGACAGATATGAAACTTGCTCTTATAACAGGCGGTTCCCGCGGTATCGGTCGGGAGATAACCAGGCTTTTTGCCGCCAAGGGCTACAAAACCATATTCTTATACAATAACAGCGCCGATGCCGCAAGCTCGCTTTCAAAGGAGTGCGGCGCTATCGGACTCAGGTGCGACGTTTCAGATCCCGCGGAGGCAGAAGCCGCGTGCCGCGAGATCGTTAACAAATACGGCTGCCCCGACGTTCTGGTGAACAATGCGGGAGTGTCGTATATAGGTTTGTTTACGGATATGTCAATAAACGACTGGTATAAAGTGATAAACACCAATCTGTCTGCCGTATTTTTCTTTTCCAAGGAGATCGCAAAAGGCATGGTGTCCCGTCACAGCGGCAGGATCATCAACATCGGATCGGTGTGGGGAAATTACGGCGCTTCCTGCGAGGCGGCTTATTCCGCTTCAAAAGCGGGAGTTCGGGGATTCACCTCTGCTCTTGCGAAGGAGCTGGGACCCTCGGGGATAACCGTAAACTGCGTCGAGCCGGGCGTTATTATGACGGATATGTGCGCCGATTTTGACGGGCAGACCTTGGATGAGCTTAAAAATTCCACGTCGCTTTGCCGTCTCGGCACACCCGCCGACGTTGCAAATGCGGTATATTTTCTCGCGTCCGACGAGGCGTCCTTCATTACGGGACAGTTTCTCGGTGTTGACGGCGGGTTCCCCTTTGGGTGAAAGGATGTGGACTTATGCTCACTAAAGACAGATCCTTTTACAAAAGCTTTTTAGCTATCTTCCGCGTGCTGGTGATCCATAACGTCATCGTTCTCGGAGTAAATCTTGTGGATAACATAATGCTGGGCGCGTACAGTCAGGACGCTCTTTCGGGTGTCGCGGCGGTCAATCAGATACAGTTCATCTTCCAGCAGGTGGTCGGCGGACTCGGAGACGCCGTCGTGGTGCTTGGCAGCCAATATTACGGTCAGAAGAGGACTGATCCGATAAAGAGTATCGCCAGCGGCGCTATGTACATAGGTATCGGTATCGGTTTTATCCTGTTCCTTCTCGGCGCGCTGATACCGGAAGCCGTGGTCGGACTTTTCACGGAATCGGACGCTATCGTCGCAAGCGGCGCGGAGTATCTGCGGGTGATGAAATATTCTTACGTAGTTTTTGCGCTGACGAATATTCTGCTTGCGGTACTGCGAAGCGTTGAAAAGGTGAAGATAGCCTTTTACGTTTCCCTTTCCACACTTTTAGTCAATATCAGTCTCAATTACGTTCTGATATACGGTAAATTGGGATTTCCGTCTCTCGGCGTGACCGGCGCGGCGGTCGCGACGCTTATCGCGAGGATCGCGGAGCTTGCTATCGTCGCCGTTTACGTTTTGGCGATCGACAAGAAGCTGGGCTACAGACTTCGCAGCTTTGTCCGTCCGAATCTCACCTTTGTCCGTGACTACGCCAGGCTGTGTCTGCCGTTTATCGCCGTGGCGGCGGTGTTCGGTATTTCCACCGCGCTTCAGACCGTTATTCTCGGTCACATGAACGACGACGCTATAGCGGCGAACTCCGCGGCATCCACGCTTTATATGGTTCTGAAGGTCGCGGCGGTCGGCGCGTCCTCTGCGGCGTCCGTCATTATCGGTAAGGCTATCGGAAGCGGCGATATGTCAAAGATCAAGGAGTACACTCGGACGCTTCAGGTCATTTTCCTCGGTATCGGTATCCTGACCTCTATAACTCTCTTTATTACCCGTTTCCCCATTCTTGCTCTTTATACGAGTCTGAGCGACAGCGCCCGCGCTATGGCGAACGATTTCGTGCTGGTTCTTTGTGTGACCTGCATCGGTACGTCCTACGAGATGCCTGTTATCTGCGGTATAATCCGAGGCGGCGGAGACGCGAATTTCGTGCTTATCAACGATCTTATCAGTATCTGGGGTATCGTTCTGCCCCTTTCATTCCTCGGCGCTTTTGTATTCAATTTCCCGCCTGTCGCCGTTATCTTCTGTCTTAATTCCGATCAGCTCTTTAAGTGCATCGCCGCTGCCATCAAGGCTAACCGCTATCACTGGATGAAAAAACTTACGCGGAAGGAAGATACACCTGCTTAGAAAGGAGAACGCGCTTTCTTGAAAGAAAGCTGCGCAAAGAACTTCAATTACGCTGACACCATAAAGGCATCAGCGTAATTGAATATTTGAAAGTTTTTCTTCGAAAAAAAGTCCGTGCTTTCTATTTCAAAGAGAGCGTACATTTCCTACCCCGAAAGTTTTGTAACATAAGCCTTCTCCAGTGGGAGAAGGTGCTGAGCATTTTTATAATGCGAAGCGGATGAGGTGTCATCCACAAAACACACGTCTTACGAAAAAATAATTATTTGCCAGCGGGAGCTACCCGCCCTGCTTGCCAGTGGGTGCTTACCCGCAGAAAGGAAAAACATTATGCTTCAATTCAACTGTTTCCCCGGCGGAAAGAAAAACGTCGTCACCTTCAGCTACGACGACGGAAGCGCCAACGACGCGCGTCTCGTAGAGCTCTTCAACCGTTACGGAGTCAAGGGAACCTTCCACCTCAACGGCAAAAAGTATCTGGACAAAACTCCCGAGGAGCTTGAAAAGATCAGAAAGCTGTACGAAGGACACGAGATCGCCTGCCACACTATGCAGCACGGTTTTCTTAACCGTATGCCTTACGTCAGTATGATCAACGAGATATTCGAGGACAGAAAGGTCCTCGAAAAGATCGCGGGCTATCCCGTTACGGGAATGTCCTATCCCAGCGGCGGAGTTGACGAGCGGGCGGTCAAGGCTTTGGAAGCCTGCGGCATCGTTTACAGCCGCACGGTCCACGGCGCCGATACGATGATAGAGCTTCCCGAGAATTTCCTCAAATGGCAGCCTTCCTGTCATCACAGAACGGCTATGAAGATAGTTCCGAAATTCCTTGAAGGACTGGATTCTCCCTGGCCGAAGAAGATCCTTTACATCTGGGGACATTCTCACGAGTTCAGAACGGAAGAGGATTGGGCGTACATGGAAGGAATAGTCAGCTCTCTTGCGGGAAGCGACAAGATCTGGTACGCGACCAACATCGAGATATACAATTATGCGGTTGCTCAGCGCAATCTGCAGATCTCCGCGGACGAGAGCATGGTATATAATCCCTCGTCCATTCCCGTCTGGGTGGAGAGAGACAAATCCGAGATCATCAAGATCGAAGCAGGTCAGACGGTGAGAATTTAAGGGCGGATTGTTTTTTGCCGGGATTACCGCAAAATATTAAAAGGAGTGCGAAAAATCGTACTCCTTTTAGTATTATTTACTGCTCTGTAAATCTATATTTTCTCGTCAGGAAGTCACCCTTGGGGAAGGATGCGACTATGCCGGTGTTGTTGAGAGTCGAACCCTTGAGAACGCGGTTGATGCCGGAGACGTGATAGTATTTGTCGGGATCGAGACCGCGGATGTTCAGACGGGTGTAGGGGACGTTTGCGCCGCCCATACGTCTGTAAACCGTGAGAAGGGCGTCGGATTTATCCTTTGCGACAACCATGAAGCCGAAGAAATTGGACTCGTTGGGGTTTTCGGTGCGGTAAAGGTCGCCTTCAAGGATGAGGGCTTCCATACCGTGATACTCAGCCACCTGCGCGGTGACCGCAGCCTTGTCCTCGTCGGTGAAGGCGGTTGAGTCGAGCTCGTAACCCGTTGCGCCGAGATGCGCGATGTCTGCGCGGGTGTCCATGCACTCCATTCTGTTTGTCTGGTGGTTGGGAAGAGCGGAGACGTGACAGCTCATAGCGGATAGGGGATAGGCGAGAGAGGTGCCGTACTGAATTACGGTGCGGTCCTCAGCATCGGAGTTGTCGGAGGTCCAGATCTGCGGGAAATAGTAGAGGATAGCGGGATCGAAACGAGCTCCGCCGCCGCTGCAGCCCTCGAAGAAAACGTCGGGGTTCGCCAAAACTATGCGGTCGAAGAGGTCGTAAAGACCGAGGGCGTAGCGGTGGGCGAACTCAGCCTGACGCTCAGGCTCTCTTCCGGCGGAATAGAACTCCGTCGCGTTTCTGTTGAAATCCCATTTAACGTATTCGATGTGGTGGTCGTGAAGTATCTTATTTACGGAGTTTACTATGTAGTCGCGAACGTCAGCGCGGGTGATGTCCATCTGGAACTGATGGCGGGAATAGCATCGCGGACGGTTGGGGGCGCCGATAGCGTAATCGGGATGCGCGCGGTAGATATCGGAGTCCTCGCTGATCATCTCCGGCTCGAACCAGAGTCCGAACTTCATTCCGAGACTGTTTACGTACTCGATAACGTCGGTAAGACCGCCTTCCATCTTAGCGGTATTTACCACCCAGTCGCCAAGACCGGAGCGGTCGTTATCACGCTTTCCGAACCAGCCGTCGTCGAGGACGAAGGTGTCTATTCCCGTGCCCTCTACGGCTTTTGCGATAGCCTTGAGCTTGTCGTTTGTGAAGTTGAAATAGGTGCCTTCCCAGTTGTTTATAACGAGAGGACGGGGCGTTTTCGCGTGACGGGGCGCGATCAGATGGTTTCTGTACGCGTCGTGGAAGGCGCGGCTCATACCGCCCATACCCTCGGAAGAGTAGGCGATTACCACCTCGGGCGTTTCAAAGCTTTCACCGCTTTCAAGGAGCCAGGAAAAGTCGAAATCGTTGATACCGCCCGTGACTAAGGTGCGTCCGCAGTTGACTCCCTCGGCTTTCAGAACGTATGACGATGAGTAGACCAGATTGAAGCCGTAAACGCTTCCGTGATCCTCGGTAGCGCCTTTTTCAGCCAGAGCGACGAAGGGATTGAGGACAGCGGAGGATGCTGCTCTCTTGGAGTCGATGGATACCACGCCGTGATGGAGCGGTATTTTTTCCGTTTTTCTTTCTCTCGCCCATCCGCCGTAAAGAGAGATGAAGTCGTAATTTTGAGAGGGGAGACCGAATGTGAAGGAATAAGCGCGGCGGAGACTTAACCGCGCCTGCCCGCCGTTGACGTACACTGCCCTGCGGGCGATCACGTTCGTGTCGTCGTACACCGTATAGTATAGGTCGCAGGCGAAAGCAGTGACTTTGTCCCTGAGGTGTACGACCAGCGTCTCACCGCCGCGAAGCGAGGGCATACCGCTGATCTTGGGCTTTTCGGGGAGTATATCGTATCCGTCGTACAGGAGCTCGGTGAGACGGTCGCCCGCAGGATTGAGCAGCTCCACGGCGGGCTCGCGGT
>SVSQ01000061.1 GCA_015064245.1 Oscillospiraceae bacterium
TTTGCGTAAGCCGAGTGTTTTATGGAGATTTTTCGGGAGGAGCAAGCCCCTCCCCTACGAATTGCTAAAGCAATCCTTTATACTCACCGAAAAACACAATTTATCAGTTACATAATGTGACATAGCCTTATTTTTTAGCTATGTCACACTATATAACTGAAAATTACAATAAACAGTCATTCTGAGCGTAGAGCCGTCCGAGATTCCGCCTTCGGCGCTGATTCGCAGTTCGACTGCGCTTACGCTACGCTCAGAATTACATACGTGCGGCTCGAAGTCGAAATCCGAACAGCGTGAGGATCAAATGCGTCTACGCATTTGGAATCTATCATAAAATCAGTTGTTTTTTTGTGACACAGCCTATATTTTTAATAACTTACCCGTTTTCTATCGGATTATAAAGATGTCCGTATTTCTTCACCTTTTTCCTGAAAAATACTATCATACAGGCAGTCTGCACGAACAGGGACAAAAAGTAAGAAACAGTAAAAGAGGTATAAAGCCCCGACACGTTATGGAACTGCGGAAGCTGGAAGACCGTTGCGATCCACAGAATTCTCGCGCCGCAGACGCAGATAAGGGATGTTATCATCGGGGTAAGGGAGCAGCCCATTCCGCGTAGCGTCGCTATGGCGATATCGGAGCTGGCGTATATGAAGACGAAAAGTCCGACCTTTTTCATCTTATCAACTCCCGCGGCTATCTCCGCGGGCTTATCAGCAAACATCCCCAAAAGCGGCTCTGCAAAGATCACGGTGATCACGCACAGAGCTAACCCAAAGGTATATACTATCGCCTGACCGATCAGATGAGCTTTCCAGATACGTTTGAAGTTATAGCGTCCGTAGTTCTGGCTGGTAAACGCCACAACCGCCTGATATATTGCGCCAAGGGCTGTAAACAGCAATGATTCGATAGAGCTTGCCGCTCCGCTTCCCGCCATAACGTCGGGGCCGAAGGTATTCAGCGAGGACTGTATGACCACGTTTGCAAGGGAGAACATAGTGCTGTGCAGACCTGCCGGCAGACCGATACCGATTATCTGAGGCAGTATCCTCATAGACACGCGAAGCTTTTTGATATGCAGTCTTATATCCTCGGTCTCTCTCATAAGGCAGATGACCACCAGCACCGCAGAAACGGTCTGGGACGCTACCGTCGCGATTGCGACGCCCGCCACGTCCATCTTGAACACGATGACGAGGAGCAGATTGAGCAGGACGTTCAGCACACCCGCAAGGGTGAGGAAGTACATCGGACGCTTGGTGTCTCCCACCGCTCTGAGAACGGAGGATGCGAAGTTATAGACCAGCGAAGGTATCATTCCGCAAAAATATATCCGCATATAGAGCGTCGAAAGGGGAAGCACCTCTTCCGGAACGGACATCAGCCGAAGCAGAGGTTCAGAGAACACCAGTCCTACAACTGTAAGGAGCGTACCGATTATCAGCGAAAGAGTGATAGACGTATGTACCGTTTCGGAAAGGGACTTATCGTCCTTCGCCCCGAAAAATCTGGCGCAGAGCACGTTCGTTCCTACCGACAGACCGATAAAGAGGTTTACTATCAGCGAGGTCATAGAACCTGTCGCGCTTACTGCGGCGAGGGAGTGATCGCTTCCAAAATTACCGACCACCATAATATCCGCCGCGTTAAAAAGGACCTGAAGTATTCCCGTTATCATCAGCGGAACTGCGAATCTTATGATCAGGGGCAATATTGCGCCATCGCACATATTTATTTTATTCGATGCGCCCTTGACCGGGCGTTTTTCTTTTACCGAATCCAATTTCTAAAACTCCTTCTTTCCGTCTTACGTAAGACCAAATCTTATTTTACTATTTAAATATTATAAAGTCAAGATGTTTTGAGATTTTTATGCGAGAAAAAAGCTCCTTCGCGCGAAAAACCAGGGAGAAACCGTCTTCAGTCTCTCCCAATAAAATTATTCATCTTCAAAAAAGCTTATCTGCTCCGAGGGAACTTTCTCCGCCTCTATCAGCTCGGATATCTCTATCCTCGTAAGTCCCTCTTCTGCGGCGTATCTGACCGTATAAAAGCTTCCGCCGCTCTTTTTGACGCAGTAGCTTACACAGTAGCTGGCTCTGTCCACCATAAAGCGGTTCCTTTCAAACATACATCCCTTCGTGTATTTCTCCGAAACGTATATGACCTCGTCCGCGTAGCTTCGCAGACCGTTCATTCGTTCTCTGTCGGATACGCTCCACTTCACGTCGTGGTTTCTGCACGGCAGAGCGATGACCAGACGCACGTCCTCGATCCTGCTCTTCATTCCCAGAATCACCTCTCCGCAGAGCATATCGAAGCCCAGCGCTCCGCCGACTATGAAAGTCCTCACGCCCTTTTCGTACAGCTTCAGCGCTTCTCTCTCTACAGCCGACCATATCTCGCCGTACTTTTCAAGGGGTATATCTCTGTGCCCCGTAAAGCAGCAGCTTCTCAAATATTCCTTTTCCAAAACTTCGACCGCCCCCTTTAAGCACCGTCTTCCGTCAAAAAATCATTGGTCATTTTGACTATCTCAAAAAATTACCATTGTAAATTTCTATTAAACATTAAACACAGGTTTTTCCACAGCGTTTCCCACAGATTGTGTAAAAAACCGGGACTTTTCCACCGCTCATTTACTGCAAAATCAGCGTTTCAGCGGAGTTTTCCACAGCTTTCTGTGGAAATGTGGAAAACTCAATACAATTTTCCCACAGCGAAACGGTGAGCAAAAATTGTCTTTATGCTGCCTTTTCCACAAGCAAATTACATATAATTTCGGTCCAAAGTACGCAGCTGGATGGCCTCGCCCATGTGCAAAGCGCTGATTTTTTCGCTCTGGTCAAGGTCCGCTATAGTACGCGCGACCTTGAGTATCCTATCGTATCCGCGGGCTGAAAGTCCGATACGCTCGAAGGCGTCTGAAAGCAATTTTTCAGCGTCCGGCTCCATGACGCAGTACTTTCTGATCTGCGACGGGAGCATCTTGGCGTTACTGTAAACTCCGCAGCCGTCCCTGAATCTCTCAGCAGAGAATTCTCTTGCCTTATTTACTCTCTCTCGAATGACCTCGGATCTCTCTCCCGTATCCATTCCCGAAATCTCGGTCTTGGTAAGGGACGGCATCTCCACCTGAATGTCTATTCGGTCAAGCAGCGGTCCGCTGATCCTGGAAAGATAACGCTTAACGTCCTCAGCCTTGCAGGTGCATTGGTGAGTCGGATGTCCGCGGTAACCGCATTTGCAGGGATTCATAGCGCAGAGAAGCATAAAGGAGCTTGGAAAACGTATCTTACCGTTTGCGCGGGTGATAGTTATAGCTCCGTCCTCAAGGGGCTGACGAAGCACCTCGGTAACGGATCTCGTAAACTCGGGAAGCTCGTCCAGAAACAGCACTCCGTTGTGCGCCAGCGATATCTCTCCGGGAACAGGTACCATTCCTCCGCCAGCAAGCGCCGCTGATGACATGGTATGATGCGGGGAACGAATGGGACGCGAGGTTATAAGCGAAACTCCGTCGGGAAGCATTCCCGCTATGGAATACACCTTGGTCACCTCCACCGCCTCGTCAAAGCTCATATCGGGCAGGATGGTGGGAAGGCGCTTGGCAAGCATACTCTTTCCCGTTCCGGGCGGTCCGATGAGCAGAAGGTTGTGTCCGCCTGCCGCCGCTATCTCCATAGCTCTCTTGGCGCGCGCCTGACCTTTTACGTCGCTGAAATCGAGTCTGACGTCGTTTCTCGTCTGCTTCAGCATCTCCGGATCGAATCTTATCGGCTCGATCGGCTTTTTGCCGTTGAGATGGTTCAAAAGCTGACGGACGTTCTCGACGCCGTATATCTCAACGTCGGAAACGACGGACGCTTCCCTGGCGTTTGCCGCGGGAACGTATATCTCCCGTATTCCCTTCTCCTTCAGCGCGAGCACCATACAGAGAACTCCGCGCACCGAACGGACGTTTCCCGAGAGCGAAAGCTCTCCGAGAAAGCATTTCTTATCGAAAGGAACGCTTTGATTTATGTAACCTGACGATCGGAGTATGCCAACCAGCATGGCGAGATCAAAGGCGGTACCGCTCTTTTTGGTGTCCGCGGGCGCCATGTTTATAACTATCGCGGCGTCCGGAAAGTTGATTCCGCTGTTATCTATCGCCGTGTGGATCCTTTCCTTGGCTTCCTTCACCGCCGCGTCGGGAAGTCCGACTACGTCGAAAGCGGCAAGCTTGTCGCGTACGTCACATTCAACGGTGACGATATAGCCGTCAACTCCGTTTATTCCTGCGCTGTATATGGTTGATAACATAGTTTTTTCCTTTCAGGCAGCAGGCAAAAGCCTGCGGGGGATTTATTTGAGTAAAGTTTTTGTTTTACGCCACCTGCAGGCGAGCGCCTGCAGGCGATATTTTTTTTGTAATTGTTTTTATTTTTGCGCCACCGTGGCGTATTGCGGATTATTTTTATTTTTTCTTTAAAGTAACTATTCCTTTAGTATATGCCCATTTCTTTCCTTTTCTTTCGAGAAAGAAAAATAAAGAAATAGGCGAAAGAAAGAAAAAGAAAGACCGTGGGCAGGCGAGCGCCTGCAGGCAAATATGGGAATATTCTGCGTAAGCAGGAAATTCGGGGTGACACGCATCTATGTTCGCACAAATAAAATAGTGTCACCTGGGCGGCATCGCCGAAAATTCGCTCAAAAGCAGGAGCGAATTTTAGGATGTAAAAAGGATGCTACTGCTATCATTTCGAGAAAAATGCTCGTAAAACACTCGCATTTTCGGGGTGTGCTGGGTAGGTTGGTGTAGAAATTTTCGTTTGTGGGTAAAATGATGCTCGCTCTCTTTGAAAGAGGGAGCACGGACTTTTTCCGAAGGAAAATTACCAGATATTCTCTGACATCGATGCCCTCACGGTGTCGATGTCAAAGAAGCTTTTCTCGAAAAGCGCGTTCCCCCTTCTCAAAGAGAATGTAACTTCTTCGTAACGTAGCGATATACCTCGCCGTTGGTCATATAGGTTATATCGAGGCGGGAAGCAATCTTCTCGCAGAAACGCTCGAAGGAGTCCCAACTGCCAAATTTGTCGAACTCAAAGGTATGTCCCCAAAGATAGAAGAGAAGGTCCTCTTCAGGCTCGGCGGCAATGAACTTGTCAGCGAGCTCCATAAGATCGGAGTCGTTCTGATGACAGGTGGGATGCCACGCCATAAAGTTCTCGGGGAAAGCGAAGGTGTGATGCGCGTCAGTAGTGCGAGCGTAACGAACGGGGGAGCAGTCGGTAATGACCTTCATAACTCTCTCGTCGTAGCAGTCTCCGCCGCAGGGATACGCCATACCGATGATCTCTTTACCGGTAAGAGCTGTCAGAATATCGTAATTCTGCTTGATCTCGCTGACGATGCGCTCGTCGTCGCACTTCTTCAAGTTTGGATGGCTGTGAGTGTGGAGCGCTACCTCGTGATTGCGGTAAAGGTACTTTACCTTATCGGCGTCGAGATCGTCGTGGCAGACGTCGATACCCTGATGTATAATGTTATGCTTATTACCGAAGGTAGCCGTATTGATATTAAACGTAGCGCGCAAATTGTACTTATCTATAAGCTCTATAAATCTCTCATCCTGAACTGTGTTATCGTCAAAGCTCAGGGTAAATATTTTTCTGACCATACTGTATTCCAAGCCTCTTTTGCTATTTATGATTTAATAAGCGTTATTTATTGCTCGTTCCAAACATTTCCAGACCGACTGCGCCGAGAGACTCGTACACCATATCGGGAGTCTGCTCGGGGGGACAAGCGGCAAGATCCGCTTTCTTCGTCTCGCCCGTAAGCACGAGTACTGCGGTAACGCCTGCCCGCTTTCCAAGAGCGATATCGGTATAAAGACGGTCTCCGAATACGACGGCGTCCTCTTTTGAAACGCCGGTATATGAGCACATCATATCGATGGCGGTAGCGTACGGCTTACCGAAATACGTGGGCGTAACTCCCGTTGAGGCGGTCACAAACGCGGAGATCGCGCCGCTGTCCGGGATAAATCCGTCCTCGGTGGGACAGTTGAAATCCGGATGCGTGGAAAGGTACTCGCTTCCGCGCATTATGAGCTGACAAGCGTTCTTCATCTTCTCGTAGGTAAGCTCGGTGTCAAAGCTGGTGACTACGATGTCAGCGTGACTGCCATCGGTCAGCGGAACGCCTGCGTTCTTGAAAACGCCAACAAGCTCCTGCGTTCCCACAAGGTAGACCGTCTTGCCCGCGCGGTATTTCAGCAGGTACTCGACGGTAACGTCCCCCGAGGTCATGATCTCATCCTCGCGTGGCTCAAAGCCAAGCCTTTCCAGCTTGGAAAGATAAAATTCACGGCTGTGCGAGGCGTTGTTGGTGAAGAAAAGTATCCTTTTTCCGCTCTTACGGAGATTTTTAATAAATTCAAGCGCCGCGGGAAAAACGCGGTTTCCAAGATATATAGTTCCGTCCATATCGAACACGAACAGCTTTTTATTTTCAAGACCAGTCATAGCGGTCGTCCTTTCTTGACATTGGGTTATATTTATCTATATTTTACATCATTTTTTACCATTTTGTTTTAATTCATTGTAAATTTCTTCTGTTTACAGAATAATACTTGACTTTTTTCATATATATGGTAAAATAAACTTGTATAATAACAAAAATACGAAAGGCGTACGTCAAAAATGAAAGCAGTACTCGGAATCGACGTTGGCGGAAGCACCACCAAGATCGTCGGCTTTGATGAAAATAAAAATCTTATCGAACCCATGTTCATCCGCGCAAACGACCAGCTCACATCTATCTACGGAGCTTTCGGTAAGTTCACCTCCGAAAACGGTCTTGCGCTGGACGACATAACGGCAATTAAGGTCACGGGAGTAGGAGCTACCTTCCTTGAAAAAGGTATCTACGGTCTGAAATGCGAACAGGTCTCGGAATTCCGCGGCATCGGTCTGGGCGGACTGTACCTCTCCGGACTTGACAAGGCTATCATCGCAAGCCTCGGAACAGGAAGCGCCTGCGTTTACGCGGACAAAGAGGGTACTATCAAGTATCTCGGAGGCACGGGTGTCGGAGGCGGTACCCTGATGGGGCTCAGCAAGCTGCTTCTCGGTATGGAGAACATCAAGCACATCTACGAGCTTGCCGCAGAAGGCGACCTCAACCGCATCGACCTCCGCATCAAGGACATCACCAAAAAGGGGGACTTCTCTACTATGCGTCCCGAGCTTACGGTCGCTAATTTCGGCAAGATCAGCGACATCGCAAGCAAGAGCGACATCGCTCTCGGAATACTCAACATGGTGTTTGAAACCGTCGGAACGACGGCTGTTTTCGCCGCGCGCACTCATAATATACAGGATATAGTCCTCACGGGAAACCTCACCAACATCCCTCAGGCACAGGAGATATTCGCAGGCATCGGCGAGATGCTTGGCGCCAATTTCATCATCCCCAAGTACTCTCAGTTCGGAACGGTGATCGGCGCGGCGCTGTAATTTTCAACACTTTATGACGCGTATTACATCACAAATAGCACATTTAATCAATTTCCACACACGTGTTATAAAAAATGCCGTTCTGATTTTTATCAAGAATACTCAACTCTAAATAAAAATATTCTCCGGCATCGACGCCTTAATGGTATCGATACCGGAGAATTCTTTTTCGTATTTTCTTATTTAAGCATATCGTCGATGTTTACGGGCATACCTGTTTCCATGGACTTGTTGCAAGCGAGAGTAAATGCAAGAGAACGCATAGCGTCTTCGTAGGGAGAGCGAACCATCTCGGGCTTTCCCTGAATAACCGCCTCGATGAATGTACGGTCGCAAAGCACGCCCGCGTCGCCTTCCTGCTTGTAAACGAGAGCCTTGTCGCTGCTCTGAGCAACTCCGCCGTCACCCTTGATGACGAAGCTGTCGCCATCAGCTGCCTTTTCGGGCTGAGCGCCGTAGATCTTCAGCGTACCGAGGATCTTCAGTTCGGCGCGGGACGTTGCGGAGCTGAAGACCACCTTGCTGTCGTAAGCCTCGCCTTTTTCAACGTAGCAACCCGTGGAGATAGTTCCGAGCGCGCCGCTCTTGAACTTAACGCAGGTTACGGAAAGGTCGTCCGTGTCGTAGCCTTCCGGGGGATTTTTGATGAGTCCCGTCGCGTTCATGGAGAACACAGTCTCGGGCTCGCCGAAGACGTAACGAATGATATCGAACTGGTGAATGGTCTGCTCAACAGCCTGACCGCCCGAAAGACTCTTATCCTTCCACCATTCAACGCCGGGAATGCCGCCCATTCTTTCACAGGATACGAAAACAACGTCGTTATTCTTTATGAACTCAATATTCGGCTCCACCAGATTACTGTAACGGCACTGGAAACCGCTGGCGGTCACAAGACCTGCGGCTTTTGCCTTAGCAAGTATCTGCTTGGGAAGATCCATATTCAAAGCCAGCGGCTTTTCAACGAAGAAATGGATCTTTCTCTTGATAACCTCGTCCTCGACCTCGCCGTGACAGTAAGGCGGGATGCAGATGAATACCATATCGGGCTTGACCTCGTCAAGCATCTCCTTGTAATCGGTGAACGCCTTACCCTGACCTGCCTTGGCTACGAACGCCTCCGCTCTTTCGGGAATGAGATCGCAAAATCCCACCATATCAATTATATCTGTAAACTGAAGAAAATGTCCGAGATGGTACGAACCGATGCCTCCGCATCCGATAACTGCAAGTTTTGCTTTCATATTATTTGTTTCCTTTCTTTACCTTGTTGTTTAATTTATGCTTTGTCATAGTAGGACGCGATGATCTCTTCCGCCGCAACTATGCTTTTAAAATAGTCCATATCGCTCATGTTGGGATCGGATTTCGACACTTCAGCGGTAAGATAACCGTCAAATCCCTTTTGCTTCAGTATCGCCATCGCGCGCTCGTAGTCAACGTCACCTTCAAGGAGCTGACACCAAACTCCGCCGCCGTTGATATTACCGCGGCGCTTGTAGTCTTTGATATGGATACGAACTGTTCTCGTCGCGAGGATGTCAGCCCAATGGACCGTATCGGAAAAGGCTACCATATTTCCAAGATCGAAATACGCGCCGACTGACGGGCTTCCCAGCTCGTCTATAAACGAGACCATATCGTAAGGCGAGAGGAAGAAACCGTTCCAGACGTTTTCGAGTCCCACCTTGATCCCCGACGCTTCGATCTCGGGCAGAGCGTCTTTAAGGTTTTTGATCGAGTTTGCTCTCGATTCGCTTATGAGCTTGCCGTCAGGCATACCGCCCGGAACGAGGAGTATTGCGCCTGCGTCAAGTATCTGCGCGATCTTCAGCTGCTGAGTAAGCACTAAGCGGGCGTAAGCGATCTTTTCCGGCTCTGTATGGCTCCATATTCCGTTATGGAGTGACGATGAGACACTGCAGATCTTGATCCCTATATCGTCTGCCAGCTTTTTAACTGCCTTGATCTCATCCTCTGTCGTTTCGAGGGTGAAGGAATGTCCGTTATTCGCTCTGTCCAGGTTAAGCTCTATTGCGTCAAAGCCCGCTTCCTTCGCGGCTTTGAGTGTTTCTTCGAACGTATACGTTGACGGTATCGTCCACGCATTTATTGATTTTTTCATTCGTATCTTCCTTTCGTTGGTACAAATTTTCACACTTTAATTGTATAACATCTTTCCTCGCTTTTCAATAGACATTTCGACGGTTTTTTCTATGCATTTCGCTGAAATTAAGAGAGAACGCGCTTTCTTGAAAGAAAGCTGCGCAAAGAACTTCTGAGACATTGACACCACGAGGGCATCAATGTCTCAGAATAGCTTGGTATTTTTCTTCGAAAAAAATCCGTGTTCCCCATTTCAAAGAGAGCGTACAGTTTCTACCCAATAGCACAAATTTTCGCTACACAAAACATCCCGAAAATGCGAAGCGTGGGCGAGCATTTTTGTAGAAATGACCGCAGTAGCATCCATTTGTTCCTTAAAACCGCGAGCGGACTTTTTCGAGCGGTTTTCAGCGATGCCGCCCAAAATCTACCACGGTTTTTCTTTTGCTTTCTTTCGCCTATTTCTTTCTTTTTCTTTCTCAAAAGAAAAAGAAAGAAATAGGCATCTACTATACATAAAGAATAATTATAAAAAAACATAAAAATCTCCTCAAAATCAATCCCCTTAAGCAACTACATACCCTTGAGTTTCTACGACTCAACTGACTGTTGAAAGCACTACAACTAATTTTCTATTGACAAACCGCACAGCTTATGGTATAATCAAATTGGTTATTCATTTTCTTTTACCTTATCAACTCACAAAAAATGATTAATATTCTTAAATATTATTTTCAAGGAGGACAACATATGACAAAACTACTCAGAACACTCAGCCTAATTCTTATTATACTTATGCTCTTTACAATTGTTGCTTGTAACACTACTGATGATCCCATCGATCCCGACAGCGGTAACATGGGTGACAACGGTGGTTCAGGCGTTACGGACAGCGGTAACACGGGTGACAACGGTGGTTCAGGCGGGAACACCGACGTTGACATAAAGCTTCCCGACATGGAGATACCCGAAGGATATAACGTTCTTAGCAGCAAGGAGCTAACTCTACCTGTATCAAAAGGCGGCGAATTGACAGGGCATAAAGCAAGGCTTGCGGCTATCAAAAAAGCCGAAAACGGACTAAACGCATTATATTTAGATATACTTTCAAACGAGAACACCATACTTACAACCAAGGTTTGGTACGGCTACTATCAGCTATATCTCGGCGAAAACGGTATGTTTACGCTTTTGAGTCTTTCCGCAAATCCCCAAACTCAACTTGCTAATATCAATTATACTTACTACGATATCAGCTACGGTCAAGACGATTCTATACAGATAAACAAGTATTTAGCGGGAACCGGAAGCTCTTTATCCTTTAATCACACGCGTCCAAAAGAAGCAAATCCTGATAGCGGCACGTACGATTTTTTAATTGTGAAATTCCAAGCAATATTTGAAGAAGGGCCTACCGCTCATTTGCTTGCTGACTGCTTCTTCGATCCTTCAGCCCCAAAGCTTTATTCCGATGCTGAAAAACAACCCGTTCCTGATTTTAAAAGTTCAGAAATACGGGAAAAGTACTCATTCGAGAATATTTTAAAGCTTTGCAATTCGAGTGTTACAAGCGGTAACACGGGTGACAACGGTGGTTCAGGCGGGAACACCGACGTTGGCGCAACGCTTCCCGACATGGAGATACCCGAGGGTTACACCGTACTCAGCAGTAAAGAGCTTACCCTGCCGGTAACTCAGAAGGAACAAACAACCGATCACAAAGCGAGAATTGCCGCAATCAAAACCGAAAACGGTGAAAACGCGCTGTATTTAGACGTGATATCAAATGAAAATACTATTCTCACGACCAAGGTTTTGAACGGTTATTATCAGCTTTTTGTCGCTGACAACGGAGTGCTGTTTCTTGTAAAGCTTTCGGTAACCGATTCTCAATTTGGAAAGCAAGCGCGTCTTGAATACGGTTATTACGAAATAAGTGATTATGATTGGGAAAAACTCGAAACCACACCAAATGAAAATCCGAAATTCAAGCACTTATATTCATCGCCGATTAGCTGGCAATCCTTCTATTTCGACTCGCCTATGCAATTAGATAACGCAAGGGGAAAATGCGAAAGCTTGTGTGCAAACCTAAGAAATGAACTCAAGCAAATTTCATCGTACTATATGCTCGCAGATAATATATCCGACACTACCGCGCCCAAGCTTTACACCCAAGATGATAAAATTCCTGCGCCGGACGCGACCAATGCTTCGGAAATGTTTAAATATCAATTTGATAGTTTCGTGGAACTTGCTAGAAAAACTTCCTAAAACGCGAACTAAACAACAAAAAAGCTGATCTGATATCCTATCTTATAGGTTTATCAGTCAGCTTTTTTAATATTGTTATTTAGAAATTACTCAGCAGTCTTCTCGTCCTTAGCAGCTTCTTCTGTTGTTTCAGCTGCGATCTCCACTGCGGGAGCGGTAAGGATGATAAGAGCCATTTCAGCTCCGTCTCCTCTACGCGGTCCAAGTTTATAAACTGCTGTATATCCGCCGTTTACATCCGCATAGTTGGGTGCAACAACGTTGAACAGCTTCTTTGCTGTATCCTCGGGAATAACGGCGAGAGCCTTACGGAAATTAGCAAGACCGCCCTTTTTACCCAATGTAATCAATTTTTCAGTTATAGAACTAACCTCTTTAGCTCTTGTGAGAGTGGTCTCGATCTTACCGTTCTCGATAAGATAAGCAGCCATTCCGTAGAGCATGCTCATTCTGTGAGCAGTAGGTCTTCCGAGTTTTCTGGTTCCCATTGTGCTACGAACCTCCTTCTGTAATAATCAAATCTTCCTTATATTTGCGCTTCTTGTGATACGTTTTACCGGTCGATCGGCGTATATTCGAAGAATTACTCTTCGTCAGACTTCAGGCTGAGTCCCAGAGACTCAAGCTTCTGAATAACCTCTTCAAGAGACTTCTTACCGAGGTTTCTGACCTTGATCATATCGTCGGTCGTCTTGTTTACGAGATCTTCCACTGTATCTATGCCCGCGCGCTTCAAGCAGTTGAAGCTTCTTACGGACAGGTCAAGTTCCTCAATGGTCATCTCAAGAACTTTTTCTTTGATGGTTTCTTCTCTTTCAACCATTATCTCAGCATTAATCGCTTCATCTGAAAGATCCACGAATAATTTGAGATGCTCGTTGAGTATCTTGGCTGCAAGCGATATTGCTTCTTTAGCCGATATAACTCCATTTGTGGTGATTTCCATTGTCAGCTTGTCGTAATCCACCATATTACCTACTCTGGTGTTTTCAACAGTGTAGTTTGCCTTATAGACAGGGGAGAAGATGGAGTCTGTATAGATCAGACCGATCTGTGCGGGATTGTTCTGCTTATTCTTCTCCTGGGACACATATCCTCTTCCGTGGCCGAACGTAAGCTCCATAAAGAGATGAGCGTTCTCTCCAACGGTAGCGATCACGTGATTGGGATTGAGTATTTCGATATCTGAATCCTGCTTGATATCTCCTGCTGTGGCAACACAAGGTCCGGTTACATCCAATACTACGGTCTTCAGACCGTCGCAGTTAAGCTTTGCCGTTATACCTTTGACATTCAGAACTATTTCTGTAACGTCCTCTTTTACTCCGGGGACGGTAGAGATTTCGTGAAGCACACCGTCAATTTTTATGCTTACTACAGCGACTCCCGAGAGAGAGCTGAGAAGCACCCGGCGCAGCGAGTTTCCGAGTGTTGTGCCGTATCCTCTTTCGAGAGGCTCAACAACGAACGTCGCGCTGCTTCCATTATCGTTATTGATAATGGAGCTTATATTAGGCTTTTCAATTTCTATCATTAAAGTAGTACCCTCCTGTGTTAGTTTGTTAGCTGCGGGTGTCTCACCCCGCAGCG
Organism: Oscillospiraceae bacterium; assembly: GCA_015064245.1. Lineage (GTDB taxonomy): Bacteria > Bacillota > Clostridia > Oscillospirales > CAG-272 > SIG673. The sequence continues at coordinate 13,485 of SVSQ01000061.1, forward strand.
CAGTTAACAGTTTCCGGCGGGGTGGTTATTATTTGGAGTAAAGTTCGACTATGAGCTGTTCCTCGAACGGGAAGTCGATATCTTCTCTCTTAGGAAGTGTATCAACTGTTGCCTTTACTGCTTCCTTATCTACCACGAGCCATTTAGGAGCTATTCTGGAGTCCATACCCTCGATAAGTTCCTTGATCTTAACGGATCCGCGGCTCTCTTCGCGTACTGTGATCACGTCTCCAGCCTTGAGGAGCATAGAGGGGATAGTAGCTTTCTTGCCGTTGAGTCTGAAATGTCCGTGGAGAACGAGCTGACGAGCTTCCTTACGGCTCTCTGCCATACCCATTCTGTAAACTACGTTATCAAATCTTCTTTCGAGAAGGATGAGGAGGTTTTCACCGGTGATTCCATCTACGCGGTCTGCTTCCTTAAAGTAGGACTTGAACTGTCCTTCCTGAAGTCCGTAGTATCTCTTGGTCTTCTGCTTCTCACGAAGCTGCTTTCCATATTCCTTGATCTTTGCATTTGCTGCGCCGTGCTGTCCGGGTGCGGAAGAACGGTGCTCAAGAGAACACTTACCGTTAAGGCAACGGTCGCCCTTCAAAAAGAGCTTTGTTTTCTCTCTACGACAAAGTTTGCAGGAAGGTCCTGTATATCTTGCCATTTCGTATTTACCTCCTAATTAAACTCTTCTGCGCTTGGGAGGACGGCATCCGTTGTGAGGGATAGGAGTTACGTCCTTGATCATTGTAATTTCAAGTCCGACAGCTGCGAGTGCGCGGATCGCGCTTTCTCTTCCCTGTCCGGGGCCTTTTACAAATACCTCAACGGTCTTCATACCGTGATCCATAGCAATCTTTGCTGCTGTCTCTGCTGCGGACTGTGCAGCGAAGGGGGTGGATTTTCTGGAGCCCTTAAATCCGAGTTCACCTGCAGACGCCCAAGATATTGCGTTACCCTGTACGTCGGTGATGGTGATTATCGTATTGTTGAAAGTTGCGCGGATATGTGCTGCGCCCTTCTCAACGTTTTTGCGCTCGCGGCGCTTCTTAACAACCTTTTTGGTTGATACG
>SVSQ01000062.1 GCA_015064245.1 Oscillospiraceae bacterium
GCAGCCTTGCAAGCATCGAGAACTACCGTCAGCCGCAGGATTGCACAACGATGCCGCAGAACCGAAAGCAGCGGAAGAAACACGAATGGGAACAAAGCATGTAATCAATCATTGGTATATTTTTCTTCCGACGGAGGAAAATATACTTGAAATATTTTGAAAGAACGAGGTAATTTAATGGGAAAAGTTTTAACCGATGAAGAGCGCGAGAAGCGTATGGCTGAAGATATATGGCTCAATTATTTCAACCGATATCTCTTTGAAAACGGCACTATTTCCGAAAAGGAATATAAGAAAATGACGGAAAAGATCGCCGTAAGAAAAGCAAAACGCTCTCCGGAAATGGAATTAGGGTGAGCATGCTCACCTCGGAGGATCCCAAAAGGGTCTTCCGATACATATTGAATATGGGAAATCGGTTATGAACCATTAAATTCAGAATGAAAAGTAAGCAAGATATTTTGAAAAAATGTAAAAATATTTTTAAAATAATCACTTGAAATTTGGGGAACATTGCGCTTTAATAAAACCATAAATGTTCCTCAAGAGGAAATCAGCGTGAAAGTTTAGTTTGAGCGCATCGAAATACAGACTATTTCATGCTTTGAATTCAACTATGCTGTCCTATTGACAGCGGAATGGAGATTGTTATGCAAAACGACTTTGAAACGATAAGTAACAATAACAAAGTCGATTTTTAAATCACAAATTTACAAAAAACACTTGACATTATATCGGTACACCGATATAATGTGTAATAGAGGGGAGAATTACGCCCAAAACACTGTTTGGTTAATAAAGGAACGGTCATAAAAATGAACATCAACGTAATATTAGAACAAAAAGGTATCACCAAATACAGACTTGCAAAGCAAAGCGGAGTACCTCACGCCACGCTTAACGACATATGCAGCGGAAAGACGAATATAGGAAAATGCTCTGCAGAAACCTTATACAGAATAGCTCGCGCGCTTAACATTTCGATGGAAACCTTGATTATAGAGGAATTTGCGGAAGCGGAACGCCTGCGCTCATATGAGCACGGATTGCCCGAATATCTCCAGCATGACCTTGACGCTTATAAAAAAGGCTTAAAGGAAGGTTCTACCTTAATGGATTGCTTATGGGGCGAGCTTTACGGAAGCATCAATATGGCAGAGATCAGCGACGGGGTTATAACGCCCGAACACGCAGATTATTTGCGACAAAAATATCTTTTTGGGAGGTAAACCTAAATGATAGACTTTACAAATTGCAAAAGAATCATCAGTAAAGCATACAGCGGTGCAAACGGAAAGAAGATCGCCATAGAATATGAGAGCGAGCAATACATGTTAAAATTTCCTCCGTCCGGCAAGGAAAAGCCTATCAGTTTCCCACCTCTGCTGTGAAGATGAACGGTAAGAAGATCAATTACCACGATTTTATAACCGCATGCAGCTATGAGGAATGTAACAATGCGCTCCTGCGTATCGTACCGAGAATTGATATAGACGGCATCTGCTCGTTTATTGACTCCATTGGTGAGCTTTCCGAACTCCAAAAACTTTTCTACAAGAAATATATTGCAAACCGATATAAAAAGATACTTTTGGTTGCTTATGAAAAATTGAATACTCACAGCTAAAAAAATTTATTTTGATAAAAAGACGATAACACCAAGCACATAATGCTCATAGTTATCGTTCTTTTTTATTTGCCATTAAAAACTTTTGTAAAAATTCGTTTTTGGTATTGCAAAACAAAGTCGTTTATGGTATAATAAAATCAATAGATAATGATACAACGAACTTTACAAAAAGGAGTATGGTATGGATATATTAAATATCAGATCATTATTGCGAACAAAATCGATATACGATATTCCGCTGCGAGTAACATTTTACGCCCGCGTTTCCTCGGATACCGACGAACAGATCAACTCGCTCGATAACCAAATATCGTATTACGAAGAATTTATAAAGAAAAATGAAAAGTGGACTTTCGTTCCCGGATATGTCGATGAAGGACTTTCGGGAATCTCCACAAAGAAAAGAAAGCATTTCAACGAAATGATCGCCGATGCAAAGGAAGGATCGTTCGATCTCATTATTACAAAAGAGATATCCCGATTCGCCCGTAACACCCTTGACTCTCTGCAATACACAAGAGAACTGCTCGGGTGGGGTGTTGGCGTATTCTTTCAAAACGATAACATCAATACCCTCGATGAGGATGCGGAGCTTCGACTTACGATTATGTCCTCTATCGCACAAGACGAGCTTCGCAAGCTTTCATCCCGTGTCAAATTCGGGCATCAACAGGCAATCAAATCAAATGTTGTGCTTGGAAACAGCCGCATCTTCGGATATACGAAAGTGGACAAGCGCCTCGTCATAGACGAGAGCCAAGCACCGATGGTGCGAGATCTGTTCCGGCTGTACGCTACAGGCGAATACAGTATGAAACAGCTTGAAAAGATTTTCTACGATCAAGGCTACCGCAATTACAACGGAAATAAAATCGCTCACACCACGATGTCGGGTATTATCTCCAATCCCAAGTATAAGGGATATTACGTCGGCAACAAGGTGCGCATCGTGGATATGTTCACCAAAAAACAGAAATTCCTGCCGCCTGAGGAATGGGTGATGTTCAAGGATGAAACGGGCGAGATCGTTCCCGCCATCGTATCCGAAGAAATATGGGATAAGGCGAACGAGGTCTTGGCTCGCAGAAGCGAGGATGTGAAGAACCGCCAAGGCATCTGCAACCACGCCAATCTGCTCACGGGTAAATTATATTGCGCTCATTGCGGCGCGGCATACTACCGCCGTGAGTCCAAGAGTAAGGACGGCAAGGTCAACTCCAAATGGGTCTGCTCCAATAAGATCAATAACGGCGCGGATGCCTGCCCGTCCTTTCCGATATACGAGGATGAGATAAAGCCCATCCTATTCGAGGTATTCAGCGAAACACGAGTTGACGTTGAAGCCCTCCTTGCAAGCTACGAGGAAATGTTCAAGTCAATGGAAGCGGATGATGAAACCGCAAAACAGATTGAAGAACAGAAGCGTATCATAGAGCTTTCAGATCAAAAGAAAAACAAGCTCTTGGAGCTTGTCACGACAGGCGCTATCACAACGGCAAATTTCAAATCCATGACCGCCACCTGCGACCGAGAGGTAGAGGAAGCACAGAAAACCCTCGCGGAGCTTGAGGAACAGTTATTCACCAAAGAGGAATACCGCAAGCATATCGCAGAGGTAAAAGCAAGGCTCGATGCGGCAGTTAGGGATGCAAGCACGGGCATGATAACAAACGAATTCGTAGCTCAGTATATTGACAAGATCCTCGTCACACTAACCGATGATGATACAGCGAAGCTTGAGATCAAGATATTTACGGGCAAAAGCGCTGAAAAATGGCTTAAAAAGCTCAGTACAAAACTCGGAGGTCGTACGGGTGTCACGATGAAGAAGATGATCGAGAAGTACGAGAACGACATCAAGGCAGGCAAATAACCTATAACAACCTATTTTCACCAAATTTCGAGTTTGGGGTTAGATCAAAACGGATAAAATAACCCGTTTCCCGACCCAAAACACCGAAAAAACTGCGACGGAGATTCCGTCGCAGTTTTGTATTTTGCGTATTTTACAAAGAAAATCACATAGAGCTTCTGATTATTACAATTTCTCGGCAAAACTAATTTTTCCAAAAGTCTTTGCCAAGCTTTCTTCAGAAAGCGGGAAAGCGCGTACTCCCTCTTTTCAAGAAAGCGAGCGCTCTCGGGGGAGCTTGACGAGGATCATATCTGCGCCAATGCGCTCGATCTGTTCCCATTTGACAGTAAGAAAACAGGGCTTGGCAAAGAGTTTGCGGCGTTGCGGGATAAACAAAGCGTTGATGCGACCGCACATGGAGTCGATCTCAAGATCGCAAACGTAACCGAGCCTGCAGCCGTCGCAGGTGTTTATAACTTCCTTTTTTATCAGCTCGGAATACCTGACGGGAATGGGTAGGCCTTTTATCATTTTACATATCCCCTCCCGTGCGTTAAAGTAAGATGCAGATAAGTCCGCCGCTTCCGTCGTTTACTATCTTCTCAAGAGTCTCGCCGAGCTTGGCGCGGGCGTCATCGGGCATATTGTCGAGCTTAGTGTGCAGCCCCTCGGTGACGAGCTCGTAAAGAGTCTTGCCGAACAGATTGGAGTTCCAGATGCTTGCGGGCGACTCCTCGAACTCCGAAAGCAGGTACTTTATCAGATCCTCGGACTGCTGTTCGCTTCCCACGATAGGGTTTATCTCCGTCTCGATATTCGCCTTTATCATGTGGATAGACGGCGCGGAAGCCTTCAGCTTGACTCCGTACCCCGAGCCGCGCTTTATTATCTCCGGCTCTGCAAGAGTAAGATCGGCAATATCCGGCATAACTATACCGTAACCGCGCTCGTTCACACTATTAAGCGCTTCTTCGATCTTGTCGTACTTCTCCTTGATCGCGGAAAGAGAACGCATCTGGTTCACCAGATCCTCTTCGCTTTCAATGTCAAAGCCGGTCAGCTCGCTTATCACCTTGTAATAAAGCTGATCCTTCAGCTTCACCTCAAGATGTGTAACTCCGCTTCCGCAATCGGTGGAGGTTATGTAAGCGTCCTTTATCAGCTCGTGACCGAAAAGCGCGTTGAATGCGCCGGGGATCTCGCCGAGCTTTCTGACGTTGCCGACACAGCCGTAAAGGGCGGAGCGTATCTCCTTTGTCAGCCAGTGGTCGCCGTCAAGCGCCTGAGTCCACGAGGGAAGCTCCACGTCTATCATCTTGACGGGGAATTCAAGAAGCAGAAGCTCCATAAGATGCTTGATGTCCTCGGAGTTCAGCTCCAGAGCGCTTACCAGAGCGACGGGAGCGCCGTAGCTCTTTTCCAGCTCGTAGGCAAGGTTGATCGCAGACTCGCTGCCCGGATCGGCGGAGTTCAGAAGTATAACGAAGGGCTTACCGATACTGCGAAGCTCGTCAACGACACGCTTTTCCGCCTGCTCGTAAACGCTTCGGGGAAGCTCGCCTATACTTCCGTCCGTAGTGACGAGAACGCCTACGGTGGAATGCTCGTATATCACCTTTTTCGTTCCGATCTCGGCAGCCTTTTCAAAGCTCATCGGCTCATCCGACCAGGGGGTGAGCACCATTCGGCTCTGACCGTTCTCAACTGTTCCCAGCGCCTCGGGTACCACGTATCCCACGCAGTCCGCCAGCTTTACGTTCATGACCGCGCCGTCGCCGAGATTGACGCGGACTGCGTTTTCGGGAACGAACTTCGGCTCCGTGGTCATGACCGTCTTGCCCGCCGCGGTCTGAGGCATCTCGTCCTTCGCCCTCTCTCTTTCAAATGGATCTGCGATGTTCGGAAGCACCAGCTGTTCCATAAATCTTTTGATAAAGGTTGATTTTCCAGTTCTCACCGGACCGACGACGCCTATTATTATCGTTCCGCCCGTTCTTTTGGCTATATCCTTATAAATATTCTGCGTGATCGACATGATTTAAAAAACCTCCCAAAATTCAGCAAATGATATTTTCTCTGCTAAATTATATGGGAGGTAATTTGATTTTATGTTTTTTCGGAGAAAAACGTTACTCAAGAATATTCGACGTTATGTAATCAACGCCCCAGGCTGCAAGCTCCTCGGCTCTTGCGGGATCGTCCACCGTCCAGCAGTTGAGCTTAACTCCCTTCGCGTGGAAGGCGTCGATACGCTCCTTGGTAAGCGAGGGATGGTGTATGTCCGCGTCCATGCCTGCCTCAGCCAGCTTTTCGATAAGCTCGTCGGATACGTCCTTGGTGAGGAACTGGACCGTCTGTTTCGGACGGAGATTTTTGACCTTGACCAGATTGTCGTAATCAAAGGCTATGAAAATTATTCCGTCAAGGTAGCCGTAAGACTCGATTATCTCAATGATCTTTCCTATCTCTTCCTCAGTGAAAATACTCTTCAGCTCAAGAACGCCGATCTTGCCGTACTTCTTACATATTGAAACGTAATTTTCAAGGGTGGGCGCGACCAGATCCGCTCTGTCCTTTGAAAGATCAGCCTCCGCGCATTTATCGTAAAGCACTACGGACTGAAGCACCTTGAGCGAGGTCTTTTCAACGTATATCTCCTCGCCGCCGACTCTTTTGAAATGACCGTCGTGACAGCAGAGGAAGTGTCCGTCCGCGGTGCGCCATATATCCGTCTCTATACCGTAATACGAGCGATTTCCCGCCGCAACGAATGCAGAGGCAGTATTCTCTCTTTCTATGCCGCTCAGACCTCTGTGAGCGACTACCTTTGCGTCAAGCTTATTGAATTTTATCGTATCCATAATAATACCGTCCTTTCAGTTTTCAGAAGAGCGTCAGCTCTGTACGCTATTATTATATCACACTTGATGCTAAAAAGCAACACATTATTTTTAATAAATAGTTTTATTAAAAAGGTATGAGTGTTTTAGTTTTTTATTTGATTAAGACAGATATTTTTATTAAACTTTATAATTTATTTTTCTACGTTCGTTTCTTTCTCTTTTTCTTTTGAGAAAGAAAAGGAAAGAAATGGGCATTTACTAAAGAAAAAAGTTACTTTAGTAGAAAATTATAAAATATACGCTCTGTCACACTATATGGATGATAATTTCAAATTTTGATTTGTAGGTGCGTTTGCAAACATTTTTATACAAACACACCATTAATGTTTGTAGGGACCGGCGTCCTCGACGGTCCGCAAAATCCACAAAGCACACCCGTCTTTAGCAAATAATATGTTTCTCTGCAGGCAGATGCCTGCCGGACCGTCGAGGACGCCGGTCCCTACATTTATTAAGAGGAAACTCACGCATAAACTCCAATTTATCAGTTATTTAATGTGACATAGCCAAAATATACGCTAAATATCCGTCTTACACCAAATTAAAAACAATTTGCAAATTAAATTTCCCCCCCGCAGTCCCACTGCGCCATCCCCAAAACTCATCAAAGCAAATTCAGCAAAAATCCAACAGCGGCGCCGGCTACCGCAGAAAGCACAGAGCAGATCAGCTTTTCGTATCTTGAAAGCGGAGCCCGCTCAAGACGCGTTATCCTCTCGCTGTGGCTTATCTGCTCGCGGATCATACTCTTCATGGTCACCGCCAGCTCGCGCACGTTGAGAGAAAGCTCGCCTATGGCTTTGATCTGCTGTTCCTGCTGTTCAAGGCGTCTCGCCGTCTCGGATATGCGGTTTTCGTGGTCGTTGAGCTTGAGTATTATCTCTCCCTGCATCTCTTCCTGCACTCTCATCCCTCCCGTCTTTAAAGCTTCTTTACCAAGGTCTGACCGCCGGTACGGAAGGAAAGATAGGCGCTCAGTCCCTTTTCAAGGGAAAGTCCGTCGGCATCAACGTTTATCAGCGTGATGAAACAGCCTCTTCCGCCGCTTGAGGATAAGGCGTTCAGAGCCTTGGTAAGAGCGTTCTCGTCGGAAACGGTAACGAAAGAGCAGGCGGGAAGCTCGTTTTCATAGATACTTCTGATGCTTTTTCTGACTCCGCTGCCGTCGATAAAGGATATATCGCCGTCTCCTTCGATATCCCAGGCGCATTCAAATACGTTCTCCTTCTGCGCCTTCTTGCCCACCGCCACCTTGTTCTTGGCAATGTTCAGCTCCACCCGCTCCGATGCGAGAACGTAATTCTTAACCGTCAATCCGCCAAGACAGTCCGAGCCCATCACCTTTACGTCGTAGGACGCGGCGCTTTCCAGCCCTGCGTCGTACAGGACTCTCCGTCCCGGGCTGATAAGTATCTCGGCGCTGCTCTGAGCGCTTCCGACAGCGCGGTAAGTAAAGGTATAATAATAAGGGTTTGAGCCGCCGAAGACGTACTCCTTTTCGGGAGTCACGGTTATGCCGATATAGCTTCCCTTCGGGCTCTCGAAGCCGAACATATCGCACCGCGTGAGCTCCACGGAAAACTCGGGCTGTCCGTAATCATTCACGGTAAAGCTTCCGCTGTAGACCTGCTTTTTCCATCTGGAGTCCACTAAAGTGACGCTCCAGCTGTGCTCTCCGCTCTCGGTAAGTATTGGGCTCTCCGCGAAGGTGTCGCTGTATTCCCTTCCGTCCACGGTTATGACACAGCTCCTTACGGACGCGCCGAAAAACGCCTCCGCGTCGGTCACCTCAACGGTAAAGGACGTCTGGTTCTTGACTCCGATCCCCAGCTCACGTATAGCGACGTTGCTGGATCTGAAACCCGTTGTGACCGTAGCGCTTGGCAGTCCCGAATCCTCTCCAAGACAGAATGTGACCGTCAGGGTATAGGTATTCGGAAGAGGCGTTCCCTTATAGCTTGCGATAAGAGTAACGTCGGCGGCGATCTCAGATGAGTTCTCGGCGTCGGCGATCCAGTACTCTTCTGAATAAAAGCCGTTGCCCCTATCCTGAAGAGCGTACTTATAGTAGGTGGATTTACCGTAGCTCACCGTAGCGTTTACCTCGTATCCCTCCTCAAGGACGTCGCCGTAGAACTCAATAAAGCTTCCAAGCTCGCTCCTCGGACCGCCAACCACGCCCACCACGGGAGAAAGATGCATCGCGCCGATGCTCGCGGTAAAGGAATCGGAGTACGGGTACACATAGGTCTGCTCTCCCGTATAAGCGAGAGAAACGTAACAAACTGCGTGTGAAGGATACGCATCGTTTGATATATCAGATACCGTCCATGAGCCGACAGTTGTTTCTCCCGACGCGTTAATAGTTATTTCTTGCGGAAGAACAAAGGTTTTACCAAACGCAGTAACGCTTCCGTCAGAGCCGTCGCTTCTGAGCCTTTCGCCCGGAACTCCGCCCTCGGCGTACAGCCGAATGGAGCAGGTACGGCTCATATTCTCATAGTCAAAGCTCTCGGTGTCGACGGCGAGCCAAAAGGTCAGCCCCTCTTCCCCGCCGTAATTTTTAACGTGTATAGTTGTCAGCAATTTTGTAATCATTCCTTTCTTAAACAAAAGGCGTCCAAATCATTTATATGCGAAAACGAGCCCATCGTCATTCTTTATCAGGCAGTCGCCGACGGTCAGCGAGATGGGAATACTTGCTCGGCTGATATACATCGAGTCGTCGGAGAAATACGCCACCTCTTCGTTTCCGATGTAGAACGCAAGGCGGTTCTCGGAAAGTCTGACCTTGTACGGCGCATTCTCGCCATCCGTGAAGTTACCTATCTCGATGCCGTAAACTCCCTCCGCCAGCTTACCCGTTCGGACGTAAGCGTTTATCTTCTGCAGACTTACGCTGAGAAGCTCGGACTTTTTATCCGCGCCGCTCGCGCTGCTTTCGGCGTCCGCGACTCTTTGGCTTATGGAGCTCAGCTCCTCGAAATACTGAGTAACGCCCTTGCCGTTTATCTCGATCTGCTGAAACGCGTTCTCCGCGTACTGACCGATCTCGCTCTTTGCGACGTACTCGCTTGACAGCCTGAGGGCTATCTTCTCTCCCGTCGACCTGATCTCCTCCGCGGTCCTGATGATGTCGTTTTTCAGCTTTCCGATCTCCTTTTCGGTGGCAGAAAAGCCTTTTTGACGCAGGCTTTTTGAAATATTCTCCTCGCTTATGTTTTCAAGCGCCGAGCCGAGACCTCGGCTGAGACGGATAAGATAGCTTCTTATCTCCTCGATGTCCTCGTTTTCCTCAAGGTTCCGTATGTCGGGCAGTCTGGTTATCTCCATCCTCTTATCTCGCCTCCGTTTCGGTATGTAAGCCCGTATCCCATTATCTCACAGCTTCCGTGACCGCTGAAGCGGATACGCACCGTGTCGCACTTCTTTATATCGACGGGAACGGTCACCGCCCCCGCGGTACGCTTCGGAATACTGACCGCCTTTTCCGCGGTCTCCGAATCGTCGTACAAAAGGGAGACAGCCATATCGCCGCCGTCGCGGACGTTCACTCGCACCGTAAGTCTGACGGGATACATTCCCACAAGCTCCTCAAGTCCCAGCTTGCCGCTCTCGCAGTACCATGATATCTGTCCCTCGGGTACGGGATAACCGAGCGCCGAGCAGTAGCTTTTCGCCTCGTCGTTCGCATCGTCGTAACCGAAGAGCATCAGCCCGCATTTCTCGTTTTCCGACTCGGGAGCGTCGAAAGCCGCGTACAGATTCCCGCCTCTTACCGCAAAGCTTACCACTCCGGGATCGTCTTCCCTCTGCCACAGCTTATCAAAGGAATTATAGATATATATTGCTTCTTTTCCTTTTGCATCAGAAAGTTTTATATAATAATAACCGTTATACGCCGCGCCGGGCGCGCCTTCCGGCGTTATTTCCAGACCGCTTTCAAGTCCTGCGGAGATACATTTCGGATAGGAGCCGTCGTAGCTGTAGACGCCGTTTCTGCCCTTATAGTAAAGACGGTAGCCTATGGTCTGACAGCTTTCAGCCGCCCCCTTTTCAACTCCGTTTCCCACCACCGACGTGATCAGCATCTCGCCGTTCTTTTCGCGGATCTCAGCCAGCGAGTTTTCGGTAAATGCGACGGGCATTCCGAGATAATCGCATATAGCGGTGAAACCGTCGCGCAGATCGCAGTCTGCCTGCATACCGCCTCCGTACACCGACCAGTTTTTCGGATCGCCCTTTGCGGATGCGTAGACTCGGCTGACGAAGCATCCGCTTCTGTCGTAGCCTCGGCGCAGGGCGTAAAGCCGATTCCCGCTGACGGTAAGCTGATCGTAATACGGCATGAGCCGCGTTATCGACACGTCCTCGGCTTGACCGCCTGAAAGGATCACGCCCTCGCAGTAAAGCGCGTTAGCTTCCTTGCGCGCGACGGTAAAATGGTCTCCGACGTATTTTGCAAGCCCCGTACATTGAGCGGTGTCGCCCACCTGAAAGCCAACGCCGATGCGGTCGGCTTCAAGCTTAACGTAAGTTTTGACGGTCTTGAAGGAATGACCGTCAAAGCGTTTGATGACGGGAGTATCGTCCCCCGAGACCAGCGCGCAGAGCTCGCCGTTTGCCGCCCTGTCAGGGAGCTTCGTAACTATATAAAAATCATTTAGCGTCTTGCCCTCATCGTCCACCATGGATACGTTCACCGCCGACTCCGAGACGTAGGACGCGGACAGATTTCCGTAGTCGGTCGGGTCGGATATATTCCAGTATATCCCGTCGGGGAAGATCAGAACGTAACTGCCCAGACGCAGTATCTTCTTTCTGCCCGAGCTGAGATAAATACCCTCCACCTCGCTTCCGCCGAAGAAGAGCCTGCCGCCCTCCACCCATATCAGCGTATCTCCGCCGTAAAAGCCGTCGCAGGACGTAAGAGGACGCACGACCGCCCTTCTGCCGCGTACCGAAAGGTAAGGATACGCTTTGTTTGACATATTCTCCGCGCGGTAAAGGTATCCGTCCGATACGTCCGCCACGCGGCTTATACCCCTCAGCTCTGTCACGTATTCGTTTTCAAGCCGAGAGGATCTGAGTTTTTCCGTAATTTCCAATTTTATAACATTTCCTTTCCTTATTCTTTACGGCGTACGCCAAGACCGATCAAAGCAGCCTGATCGTTTTATAACCGCTTTCAAGATGGGTTCTGTTGAAATAATTCGCAAAAGCCGTATAAGCGTTTTTGAAGCTGACGGCAGAATTATTGTACCGTTCCGTATCGCCGTTTGCAAGATCGGTCTTCATTATGATATACAAGGGATAAAGCTCGGCGTACGCCTCGGGCGCCTTCAGCTCACGCTGAGCGTCGTCCGCGGTGATCGGCTGACTGTCCTCGCCGTAAAGCTCGGCGCAGATACGGCTCTCCAGCTCGGAAAGCCAACTGTAGACGCGTCCGCTTTCAAGATCGGCGGGATACAGAAGCGAGCTTCGTTCAATTGCCTGTGAAACCGTCATATATAATCATTCCTTTCTATCAGAATATAGCCTTTTGCGTAATCCGCAAGAGCTTCAGATCAGTCCTCACGGCGGTTGGACGCGATGTAATCGTCGCTTTCAGCGTCCTGCTTCTGTCCCTGCTCGATAACGGCGGCGAAATCCGCGGGGACCTCAACCACCTCGCCGCATTTGATCAGCATACGCTTGCCGTTTATAGCGACGTATCTGAAATTATCGTTTCTTCCTCTCTTGGGAATAAATACCGCCTTTGTGTTCTTCTTTTCCATATAAATTTACCTTGCCTTTCTTAATTTAAAGAGCGTCCGCTCCCGCCTTTTTACAGCGAAAACGGACGCTGATATTTATTACTTACGAAATAGTTTCTTTATCCCCCGTGTTCTCTTCCGTCTCCTTTACGCAAGAGCAATTCTTCGGTCCTTTACCGAAATGCTTTTTTCCGCCCAGCGTAATAAGGGTAAGTCGGAAAAAACGAATGAGAAACCTGAGGATCGAGCATATCTTATCCTTCATACTTATCAAACCGCCTTTGGTTCAGGATCAGTTGCCTTCCGCATCGGGAGCGAAGACGGAAACGGACTCGATTCTGATCATGTATTCCTCGACCAGACGCTTAGCGCACTTGAACGCCTTCCAGCCCACTGAGCTGCGCTGATTAAGAGGATCGTTGCCGTAGCCCTTCTGCTTGATGATGTTTTCGATGCCGCCCTCCATCTCGGTCACGCCGTAAGCGTCAGCGCCGAGAATGATGGTGGAGAAAACGGAATGACCTTCGCTCGTACCGCCCTTGCAGTAAATAGACTCGCCGACACCGAGAACGTTAGGGATAACGTCGGTGAGCATAAGAGTGTTGTTGTTTACCTCGGTAACGTACGTCGTAAAGCCGTCTACCGTGATCATGACGGGAGACTCAAGGACCTGATTTGTAAGAGCCTCGGAAACCTTGAGCTCAGGCTTCGTCGTGCTGCCCTGCTTGACCGTAAGCTCGGTGAAGCCGTCAATGTTGCCCGTGGCAAAGATCTTAGCCTCTGTGGACTCAACGAATCTTACGCCCGCAACGCGTCCGATCTCACCGATGAATCTATCCTCGGGCTTCGCGTAATCACTTACGTTCTGCCAGCTGTCGCCTGCGTCCTGCATAAGGTCGTAAGCAACGTAGGGGTGGATGATACCAACGTAATAGCCGTCGATCTTGGGAGCGTTCATAGCCTTGAGCTCAGCCGCAGCCTTGAATATCTGCTTTACGGTCATGTTGGAGTTGATCTTGAGAGCCTCTCTGTTCGTGACCTCCGTTTCAGCTCCGGCAGCGTCGATCGCGGGACAGTACATAACGTTAGTACCGCCGGAAAGCTCGTTTCTTACGATGGTGTCAAGGGTTCTGCCCGCCTGATCGGCAAGCTTCTTAGTAGCTTCAACGATGGTGTTGTCCACGGAAGCGAGCTCGAATACGTCGGAAAGCTCAACGTAGTCGCCGTACTGCTCGGGAGTACAAACGATTGACGTGACGTTCAGCTTACTTCCGGAGGGAGTTACGCCCTCCGTGATAGCCTTGGTGGCTTTTGGAAGACGGCTGAAGCATCTGAATTCAACGCTTCTTCCGCCGTTCTTGGGGATACTGCGCTTCTGACCGAACTGGTCATGAACGAGACTGGGTGTTGCAAGCTCGATAAGAGCCTTGTCGTAAAAGACCTTCATTTCGGCGGTAAGGTCGGAGCCTGAGGAAACGCTCTCAAGAGTGTTTACCACGTCGCCTGCGCCGAAGAGTTTAAGAGAAAAATTGATTTTACTTGTCACTTTGTTTTTCCTTTCTGGTTTTTATTTGAATGTGATTTTTTCGCCCGCCCCGACGCGTCGGAGTATGGAGAGAACGTCAGCGCCCTTCAAGGCGTGAACGTTGACCTTGCTCACAACTCCTATGCTGCCGCCGCAGCCGTTTTCGGTAGGACGGAGCCTGTTGCGCGTAAGAGCAGTCCGAATGGCTTCTTTTTCAGCGTTTGAGTCCTCGGAAACGGATTTTTCCTGCGCCGCTTCAGCCGAATCCGCGTCATCAATTTTGGTCTTTTCGATATTTGGGCGCGCTTTTCCCGCTTTAAGACGCTTTTTGATGATGCCTTCGGTGCGCTTTCTGTAAGCGTTTCGGTACTTTCCGTTTATCAGAGCCTCAAACTGCTTTTCAAGCTCATTCTCGTTTTCTTCAGTCTCATCACCGTTCCCGTCGGAAGGTGCTTCGGACTGTTTTTCTGCGCTTTCGGCGGCAAAGCGCTCGGAGCTTTCGTTCTGCTCCGGAAGCAGGACGTTCTCCGTTTTTTCGCCCGATATATCAGAAACGCCGAGTTCGGCGGTAACTGCAATTTTGTTTTCCATAGATTTTCTCCACATTAGAGTAGATTCTTATGTTTGAGTAAAAATGATGTTTTATTTAATTTTTAAAATATGTTTTTATTCGTTCATTTCTTTCCTCTTTCTTTCCGAAGAAAGAAGAAATGGCAGGCGAGCGCCTGCAGGCAAATATGGGAATATTCTGCGTAAGCAGGATATTCGGGGTGACACACACCTATGTTCGCACAAATAAAACAGTGTCACCTAAAAATCCTCGCGTAACACACTCCGTG
>SVSQ01000063.1 GCA_015064245.1 Oscillospiraceae bacterium
AGAGCAACATACCGTAAGGACATCCGATGCTATCGCATCATAAGCCCACAGAAACAGAAATACCGAGGCAAATCAATGCCTCGGTACTTCCACCGCCTATTTCTCCGCTAAGAATGCAGAGAGTAAGAAGTGCTTTTTTCTATCCGCTCCGAAGGAGCGGTATGGCTATAAGTATTATTGACTAAATTTTAAACTCCGCCTTTTACAGCGGAGTTTTTTATTGGCTATGTAACATTATGCAACTGATAAATTGTGTTTTTCGGTGAGTTTAAAGGATTGCTTTAGCAATTCGTAGGGGAGGGGCTTGCTCCTCCCGAAAAATCTCCATAAAACCCTCGGCTTACGCAAACTAATTGATCCTCTGCAGGCAGACGCCTGCCGGGAGGACCAAGGCCCTCCCCTACGACAAATAATGAAATTTTCACCAGATAAATTATTTGCCTGCCCGATAAATCAATATTTGAAAAGTACAAAAAACAACCATTAAAAGTGACGTAGCCTTAAATAAAAATAATCTCCCTGCAGAATTTTGAACTGCAGGGAGATTTCTGTTTTTTAGTCTATGCAAACAAGCTCGTATTCCTTTGAACCGCAGCCGAGGTCTGCGGCGGCGTCAATGGTATGAGCGCCGTTTAGGGACTCGATACGCTGAAGGAGGTGATCCCTTCCCGGATCGTCGGACGCGTAGACCAGATCAAGGCACGCCTGATCGATAGCTACGGGGTCAAGTGACGCCAGCATACCGATGTCCTTCATGCAGGGATCTTCGGCAACCGCGCAGCAATCACAGTCCACCGACATATTTTTCATAACGTTGATATACGCGGTATTCCCGCCGAAATAATCGATGACCGACTTTGCGGCGTCCGCCATAGACTCAAGAAAACGGTCGTGATCCGCCGTCCAGATCTTATCCGGCTCACCTGCGCCGTGAATGTACGCCTTACCAAAGGAGGAGGCAACGCCTATTGAAAGCTGCTTGAGCGCTCCGCCGTAACCGCCCATGGGATGTCCTTTGAAGTGGGAGAGCACCAGCATAGAATCGTATTTTTCGATGTTCTTTCCGACGTAGTTCTTTTTAATGATCTTACCGTCGGGAATATCCAAAACGATATCCTTGTCGGCATCCAGCAGGTCAAATGGGAACATTCTGCTCCAGCCGTGAAGCTCGATGGTTTTGAGGTGCTTTTTGGTGGTATTGCGCTGACCCTCGTACGCCGTGTTACATTCGACCACGGTTCCGCCAACCTTATCTATGATCGGCTTCCAGAAGTCAGCTCTGATGAAGTTCTGATTCCCCACCTCACCTGAATGTACCTTGACGGCGATATTACCGCAAAGCTCCTTTCCGAGCTTAGCGTAAAGCTCTGTTACCTTTTCGGGAGTTATCTGTTTTGTAAAATAGACCTTCGCGCTCATTTTTATTTCTCCTTAATTTTATTTACTTAATATGTTTACTTGACATTGTTAAAAGATTGTGCTAAAATAGATTTACAGTTTAATTTTGAAAGGAATTTTATATTATGCCATACATCAATACAAAAACTACGGTAAGTATTTCAAAGGATCAGGAGCTTGCGCTCAAGGAAGCCTTCGGAAAAGCGATCGAGCTTATCCCCGGAAAGAGCGAGGCTTGGCTGATGCTCGAATTCGCAGATAACTGCCGTATGGCTTTCAAGGGAACTCAGTCCCCCGATATCGCTATGCTTGAGGTCGCTATCCTCGGAAAAGCAAAGCGCGCCGATTACGATAAGCTCACTAATCGGCTTTGCAGCGACGTGAATCGGATTTTAGGAATTCCTGCTGATCGGATATATATAAAATACTCCGAGCACGACTGCTGGGGCTTTAACGGTATAAATTTCTGAAAGACACGATAAAAGAAAGGCGCTAATACAAATGGTTCTTGCAAAACGCTTCAAAGTTTTTTCGTCGTTTGGCAGAAAACGCGACGTTGACATGACCGAGGGAAGCATACTCCCCCATCTTATAAAATTCGCGATACCCTTGCTTATCGGAAACGTTTTCCAACAGCTTTATAATATGGTCGACACGTGGGTGGTCGGAAACTTCGTCAGCAACGAGGCTTTCGCCGCCGTCGGCTCCGTAGGTCCCATAATCAATATGCTTATCGGCTTCTTTTTGGGACTTTCAAGCGGCGCGGGAGTCGTCATTTCGCAATTCTATGGCGCAAAGCGTTACGACAAGGTTCACGACACCGTTCACACAGCTGTGTTAATGACTCTTGTCATGGCTGTGTTATTTACGGTCATCGGCATAGTCTTTACGCCCTTTCTTCTCAATTTCATGGATACTCCCGATGACGTATTCCCGGAATCTAAAAAATACCTGACCATATATTTTGCCGGAGTTATCGGACTTATGGTCTATAATATCGGCGCGGGAATACTCCGCGCTGTAGGCGACTCAAAGCGCCCCTTCTATTTTCTGGTCATCTCCGCTTGTATAAACACTGTGCTTGACCTGGTTTTCGTCCTCGTTTTCGATCTGGGAGTTGCGGGCGTAGCTTACGCCACAGTTATCGCACAATGCACCTCTGCGATCCTGGTGGTCATAACCCTTATGAGGTCGGATTCCTGCGTAAAGCTTATCTTAAAGGATATTAAACCTGACATAGAGATGCTTGGAAAGATCGTTAAGGTCGGTATTCCCGCCGCTCTTCAGATGGCGGTGACCGCTTTTTCAAACATCTTCGTTCAGTCCTACATAAACTATTTCGGTTCCGACTGTATGTCAGGCTGGACCGCATACGCCAAAATAGATCAGCTTCTCTTCCTTCCGATGCAATCACTCGCTCTTGCGTCCACCACCTTCGTCGGTCAGAATCTGGGAGTAAACAATGTTGAAAGAGCAAAAAAGGGTATAAGATACGCTTTTCTTATCTCCGTTACCGCAACGGTTATTCTGATGATCCCCGTTATGATCTTTGCGCCGTACATGGTCGGATTCTTTAACTCCGAGCCGGGAGTCATTGAGTTCGGAACCCTGTTTTTGCGCTATATAACCCCGTTCTACGTTCTCTGCTGTTACAATCAGATATATTCGGGCGCTTTACGAGGTTCGGGCGATACAACGGCTCCCATGATAATAATGCTCGTCTCCTTCGTAGGTTTCAGACAGCTTTATCTCTTTATAATGGCCGGATTCATTTCCAACACCGTTATAGCCATCGCTATGGGCTATCCCGCAGGTTGGTTCGTTGCCAGCGCTTCCACCTTCGTATATTACAAGCTCACGAAATTCGGAAGAAAACGGCTGGTCTCTTAATTATATTACACCTCTTCAAACAGTTCCGCTTTGCTCGGAACTGTTTTGTATTTTACCACCCTTGAAGCAAAGGTCTTCTCTTCTTTATTTGCAAGGGGCACGGAAAAGCACACCTCTCCGTTTCCAAGAGACGCCATTCCCGTCTGACCGTAGGGAAACGCCACTCCTCTGAGACCGTTGTTTCCCTCGATTCCGAAAGTCTCAGAAAGAGAGAGCAGATTGCCGATTTCTCCGTTTCTGCCGTTTACGGGCGCGATTTCCGGCGATTTTCCCCCGTCTATAACGAACATCGGAAAATTGTTGAACGCCCCTTTTTTACCTTTGTAAACGGCGACGAGCCAGTTGCCCGTATAACCGTCATATTCAAGATTCTGAACGCCGTAGGTAGTATTTCCGGTGTAGAGAAAAAACTTATTCTCAAAACTGTCAGGTCCGCTCTTATGGGGATTTGCCTGCTCAAGAGGACGGGCGTATTTGTCAAAATCAGATAAGCTGTACTGCAAAATGAGCTGATTGTCGTTATCGTCACGCTCCGTATCGCCGTATATTCCGGCGGCTACCATAAGCTTTTTCTCAGAATCCTTGCCCGCGCCGAAAACAGGACCGTAACCGATACCGTCTATTCCGCTGCAGCCGTAGATATGCTCTTTTCCACTGACTGCGTCCGTACCTTTATAGTATTCAAGCACCTCACGCAGATACATCGCCTTCATAACTCCGTCATTCTCGGCGTCCATCTCGGCGCGGTCGATCTTATCAACGTCAAAGCCCGCTATGTAAAAGGCGTCCTCCTCCGTGGGATCCCAGCCCGTTCTGCCGATTATTCCTCTTCCGATCTGATCGTGCTTCATCTCTAGAGAGCCGTATAGCATTCTCTTCTCCGGCACGAAGGTTATACATCCGAGATGCCCCGAAAGACGCTTTACGCTTCCGACGAAGTTACCCGCAAGGTCGGTTTTAACCAAAAGAGTGGTGAATGAGTAATAAACGAAGCCCTTTTCCTCGTCCACCGCTATTCCCTGGACGTGCCCTTCTTTATAGTATCCGCTCTCAATTATGTTTGGGATCTTAAATGACATACCCTTCTCCATTCCGCTGTCATTTCGACAGCCGCGCAAATATCTTTTTAAGTAGTTTAGTAAAACAGACGCAAATGATCAAAGAAGCTCTTTTCTGAGCTGCTCTCCCGTTTTTGCGCTGAGATAAGCGGGCGGTACGTCAAATACCGTCTTGCATCCGACGCTTCCCTCTTTGTTAAGTCTGAAAACTGCTCTTGCGTAAGCGCAGATGACGGAAGCTGTAAATTCGGGGTTGGAATCCAGCTTCAGACTGTACTCGATTATATTATCGTGCTCGAGATCGAATCCCGTTTTGCCGCTTCTGATAACGAAGCCGCCGTGAGGGATACCGCTGTGCTTTTCTTTAAGCTCCTGTGCCGTGATGAAGTTTACGGTAGTATCGTAATCTGCGAAATAGTTGGGCATATTCTTGATCTCCGCCTCTATCTTCGCCTTGTCCGCCCCTTCCTCGGCTACCACGTAACATTCTCTGGTATGCTTTTCTCTGGTGGTGAGCTCGGGATTCTTTCCGCTTCTTACCGCGTCCAGAGCCTCGGGTACGGGAACGGTGTACTGCTTTCCGTCCGCCACGCCTTCAACTCTTCTGATCGCGTCGGAATGTCCCTGGCTAACGCCCTTGCCCCAGAAGGTGTACGCCTGACCGTCGGGAAGCACGGCTTCTGCATAAAGACGGTTCAGCGAGAACATTCCGGGATCCCATCCCACCGAGATCATAGCGGTCTTACCTGCGGAAAGCGCCGACTCGTTTACCGCCTCAAAATGCTCGGGGATCCTTGCGTGAGTGTCAAAGCTGTCCACAACGTTGAACATTTTCGCAAGAGCGGGAGTCTGCTTCGGAAGATCCGTCGCACTTCCGCCGCATATTATCATAACGTCTATCTCGTTCTGCATCTTCTCTGCCTCCGAAACGTGATAGACCTTCGCCTCTTCCGTGAGTATTTTGACCGTTTCAGGCTGTCTCCTTGTGAAAACGCCCACAAGCTGCATATCTTTATTATGGCGAATAGCGCACTCAACTCCTCTGCCCAGATTACCGTAACCGTAGATTCCTATTCTGATGCTCATATTTATGACCATTCCTTTCTTACGCCTTGTTTGAAAATTTACTTTCAAACTTTTTCTCCGTATGTATTTTATTTATTATCTTCAAAGGTGAAGCTTTCCCAAGGGATACAGACCTCTTTTTTCTTGGTAAGTATCTCGTCAACGTGCATAAGCAGGGGGAAATCCTCTGTGTTCAGCAAGCCCTTATTTGCCGCGATCTTGACCGCTCTTGCAACTCTTACCGCAACCACCAGGGATTCCAGCGTAACGCCGTTTAGCTCCTCGCGGGCTTCGTCGATATCCAAGCCCCTGCCAAGCAGTATGCCGACGAGACGCGTTCTTCCGCCGTAGACCGTAACGTACAGGTCGCCCGCCCCTACCGCGATATTGTTGAGCGTTCCTGCGCCCTGATATTCAAGAAGACGGTACATCTCTTTTACGCTCTGCCCGAATATCGCCGCCTGAGAATTGAAATGCAGCTCGCTGTCAAGTCCAAAGGCTTTTTGATTGAGACCGATGGTAAGCGCTATACCCAGAGCGTAGCCGTTTTTGAGTGCAACGGCGCTCTCTATCCCTACAACGTCCGTTGAAAGGCTAATGTGGTAATAATCGGTAGCCATTATCGCCTTTATCTTCTTCAGCGTTTCCATATCACGTCCACAGAACGCAACCTCGGTCTGGTCGTGCGCCACAAGCTCATAGCTCGTGCAGGGACCGCCTATTGCGTTAAGGGACGTCTTTTTTCCTGCCTTATCAAGCTGCTCCTGCCATACCTCGGGATAAGTTAGCAATCTTCCATCTTCCGTATCCATAAGTCCTTTAGTGACCGTAAGAACGGGAATATTTTCGGGAATGAGGTCGGTAAGTATCCGTCCGAACCAATCAACTCCGAAGCTGCTCACTCCGCCGATTATCAGATCTGCGCCCCTCATCGCCTCGCAGATGGAGTCGACGTGATAGTATTTCACCCCTTCGGGGAATGGTTTATTGAATTTCGGATGCTTGTTCTCTCTAAAGCAAGCGTCGATTATATCTCTGTCAAGAAACGTTCCTACGAGGCGCACCTCGTGACCGTTTTCTCTTGCCGGAAACGCCAGAGCAGAGCCCATCATTCCTGCGCCGATTATAGTTACGATAGCCATAATTGTTACCATGCCTTCCTTACACCAATTAGCGTTTCAATTGAATTGCACACTAAAAATTATAGCAAAAAAAACTTTATTTGTCAATCAAAATATCTTAAATTTTAAGCTTCCTATTCAAAAAATCGGCAACCGGAATAAATATAAGTCCAAGACACGCCCAAAGCGCGCTGAAAACCAGGCATATCTGCCCTTTGAAGTTATAGCTCATACCGCTGTAATCCCAGACGTTCATTTTCAGAACGATGTTAAAGATTATTCCGAACACCAATTCGACCGCTGTGACCGTCAGCGCGCATACCACCGCCTTTATTGGCAGCGGTACTTTTTTCAGCTTCTCCGCGATCTTTGAAAAAAGCGCAAAGCATATCCCACCCGCTATGAGCATCGACCAATGGGTATGCCCTCTCCAAAGTATCTCTATCATTCCGTACCCTAACGCTCCGATAATAAAGAATACGGCGTATCTTTTAAGTTCCTTCATTTGCATCACCGTTTTTTATTATCTGCGATGCTTTGATTTATATACACAATTTTAAAACCTTCTATACTCTTGACAATTTTAAAATTTTGTTGTATACTTATAATAGTCCACTACAAAGGAGATTATTATGAAGAGTTTCAGGTTTTTATTATTGCTTCTATGTCTTTGCATGATTCTTCCCATCGCAGCCTGCGGTAAAGATGCTCAGAGAGCAGATATTCCGGAAGATAAATATTATTACGACGGCTCATCCAGAGAACGAACGCCGGACAGTATTCCGGAAGGATACGATCTGGAGAATCAAACTATTGTATTTTGGTATCACAACTATGAATACGAAAAGGATGTTATCGGCGACGAAGAAACGACCGATATAGTCTATTCAAAAATATTTGAAAGAAATCTTACCGTGCAGGAGCGCCTTAACTTCGTGCTTGATTATTCCATATGCACGGCATCCTATTGGCCTGACAGCTCAGTTGAATTACAGCGAGATATCCAGACCATGTCTGCTGCTTTTGACGCCGTATTTGCGCCAAACAACAGAATTATTGTTTATAAGATCTTTAATTACTTCCATAATTTAAATGATTCAAATTACATAGACATAGACGAGCCCTGGTGGTACGACGATGCTATTATGGAGCTTTCCGTTGATACTTATAATTACCGTTTTCTCTACGGTGATATCCAGCTAAGCGATCTTGGCAGAGCGGGAACTGTTTTTTTCAACAAAAATCTATACGCTCAGTATCTATCTCCCACTAAGGACGGCAATGAATTATACAATAAAGTTCTGGACGGTACTTGGACTCTTGAAGAGCTTTCAAGACTTATCAAAAAATCTCATATTTCAAGAGGCGGAGACGCATCAAATGATATTTACGGAGCAATTCTCACCCATGCAGAATCCGCTCACTATCTAAGAGAAGCGTCCGGAATCAAAATGTACGAACGAGATGAAACGGGAATGCCTATATTCAATTTCAAGGATGACCGTTCAGTCGCATTCGCAACCGCTCTGTATGATCTTTACTTCAATAATGAAGGGGTGCTTAATCCATACTGTAACAAAACGCCCATAGAGCACTATTTCACTAACAGTCAAGTAATATTTGAAATGAGTATACTTTATGACACCTTCAATACAAGTATGCGTGAAATGAAAGACGATTTCGGAATACTCCCCAATCCAAAATTTAACGAGGAACAGGAAGAATACATCTCCCTTGTACACGATGCTTCAATGACCACCTGCATCCCCGTTTCCACGGATATCGACAGAGCAAACGAAGAGGTCAGCGCTGTTATCGAAGCTCTTGCTTCCGAAAGCTACCGAAACGTTATAGTTGCTTTCTACGAGACCGCGCTGAAAGCTGCTTACAACCGTGACGATCAATCATCACAGATGATCGATATTATCTGCGGTCAGCACCCAACGGTCAAATCTAAGCTGGTAAAAAATTTCGTTTATGAATATAACACATCTCTTTCCGGTATAGGAAAGATATTCCATAGTATGATGGTCAACAAAAATAACAATTTCGTATCCACCTACGACAGCCTTATCGGTCCCGCAGAAACGGGGCTTAGAGATCTGATACAGCAGTACGTAAAGGGTACAATATAATATCATTGAAAAAGACTTGCCCGATAGGGCAAGTCTTTTTTGTACTGAAATTTATTCGTCTTCGCCGGAAATGATATACGCGTAAACGGGCTGTCCGCCGTCTATAAGCGTAATTTCAGCATAAGGATTTACGCACTCCGTGAGTATCTCAACAGCCTTCTCCGCTTCCTCTGCGGTCACGTCCTCGCCGTAATAGACCGTGATGATACTGCTCTTCTTAACTGCGTCCGCTACGTTTCTCAGACATTCCTCTCTGGTATCGGTAACGTACTTGACCTTATTTTCAACGAGTCCGAGCATCTGACCGCTCTGGATCTTCTTGCCGTCGAAGGTGGAGTCGTGCGCCGCGTACGTAACGGAAGTAGTCTTGGTAGCCGCAATACGCTCTTCCATTGCCGCTCTGTTCTCCTCGGGAGTTGCGTCCTCGTTGAACGCGAACATTGCGGAGACGCCTTGAGGAACGGAGACCGTTCTGAGCACCTCTACTCTCTTATCTGTCGTCATCTCAGCCGCTGTCTTTGCGACGAGATATATATTGCTGTTGTTTGGGAATACGAAGACCACCTCTGCCGGAGTTGCTGCGATAGCTCTCAGCATATCGTCGGTGCTGGGGTTCATGGTCTGTCCGCCCGTTACTATCTTATCAACGCCAAGGTCGGTAAATACAGCCTTGATGCCTGTTCCCGAGCAAACGCTTACGAAACCGTACTTCTTCTCCGCAGGAACAGAAACTATCTTCTCGGGCTCGTTGCTTGCCTCCTCGTGAGTTGCGATGAGTCCGGAATGCTGATTTTTCATATTCTCGATCTTGACTGTATAGAACATACCGTACTTAACTGCTTCTGAAAGCACCTTTCCGGGATCGTCCGTATGAACGTGGAGCTTCACGATGTCGCTGTCTTCAACGAAAACAACGCTGTCACCCATGGTCATAATAAAGCTGTGCAGAGCCTCGCACATTCCCTCACCCTCGAACTCCTTGTTCTTGGTAACGATGCACTCTGTGCAGTAAGGGAAGGTTATATCCTCGGTCGCAAACTGAGAGAAGTCCGCCTGCTTGCTTACGGAAGCCTGATTCTGCTCCTTTGCCTCAACGGGGGCGTTTCTCAGCGCCGCCAGCATACCCTGAAGGACCGCAACGAATCCGCTTCCTCCCGCGTCAACGACGTTTGCCTGCTTTAAAGCGGGAAGCATATCGGGAGTCTTCGCAAGTGTCTCTCCTGCAACCTCAAGCATTGAGGAAAACAGCTCGTCAAGGTCGTCGGAGATCTCCGGAGACGCTTCCATCTTTTCCATAGCCTTTTCCGCGCAAGCTCTCATGACAGTAAGGATAGTACCCTCGGTAGGCGTCATTACCGCCTTATAAGCCGCGTCAACACCGCGCTTGAACGCCGCGGCGATCTTCTTAGAGTCAGCCTCTACGCAATCCTTGAGCTCCTTAGCCATTCCTCTGAAGAATGAGGAAAGAATAACGCCCGAGTTACCTCTCGCCGCTCTCAAAAAGGTCTTTGCTACCTCGTTTGAAACGTCAGCGACAGTTCCCTTGAAGCCTTTGAGCTCACTTCTCGCGGGACTCATGGTAAGGCTCATATTGATACCCGTATCTCCGTCCGGCACCGGGAAGACGTTAAGATTATTGATCTCCTCTTTTTCGTTATCCAGCGCGTTTGCCGCAGAGGTCACCATCTCTCTGTACGTGTCGCCGTCTATTATTTTTGGTGCTTTGTTTTCTTCGTTCATTATACAAAACCGTTCCTTTTCGTGATCTTGGAATGATGTAAACCGTTATTTTTACGCAAACTCAGCGATGTATATCATATTTATTATAATATATTTCCCTTTGTTTGTCAATACAAAATCCAAAACTATATCAGATATTATTTTTCTCTGCTCTCGCCTCTGCCGTTTCCTACGCAGAATACTGCTAAGGTCTTGAAGCCTGAATGAGCGCCTATAACGGGGCCGATATAGTTGGTCACGACCTTCTTGCCCGGCATGGAAGCCTTGATTATATCCGCAACCGCCAGCGCCTCGTCCTCGCAATCTCCGTGGCTGATGAATATAGGAGTCTTATCCTCGTCAACGCAGTGAGAGACGGTTATCTCCGCCAGCTTGCTGAGAGCGATACGGCGTCCTCTGACCTTGTCAAGAGGAATGAGCTTTCCTGCGGGGCTTACGTAAAGCATAGGCTTTATCTGAAGCATGGAGCCGACAAAAGCGACTGCGGGAGATATTCTTCCGCCGCGCTTGAGCTGTCCAAGGTCGTCAACTGTAAACTCGTGACAGATGTTATGGCGAAGCTCGCTGACGTATTCAACGACTTCACTAAAGTCCTCGGTCTCCTCTGCCTTTTTGACCGCAAGATACACCAGCAGTCCTTCACCCATGGAAGCGCAAAGGGAGTCTATTACCGCGATCTTTCTTTCAGGATACTTTTCCTTCAGCTCCTCAGCCGCGTTGTTCGCATTCTGGAACGTAGCTGAGATACCGGATGAAAGACCTATATATATGAAATCCTTTCCTTCTTCAAGGACCTCGGTAAACGCGTCGAGAAATTCGCCTACGTTTACGGCAGAGGTGGAAACGGGCGCTCCGCTCTTGATAGTCTTATAGAATTCGGATACGTCGTACTCTCTGTGGTCGGGGTTATTTGCGTAAGTCGTACCGTTCAGAGTGTAGGTAAGGGGAAGCACTTTTACTCCGAGCTCCTCCAGCATTTCCGCGCTGAGGTCACAGCCGGAGTCTGTAATAAATACGAGATTTTCCATTTTTATTATTACCTTTCAAATTTTTTGATTATTTTTAAAATATAGTGGACAAAACCGAATTTTTGTGTTATCATATAATAAATACGGTTGATTTAAATCTTCCAACCGTATGTTAATCCTCTGAAAAGGCAAAAGGTTACATTTTTTCTAAAATTTTTTATAATATTTTTTTATTACTCTCAGAAAGGGTTCAAAAACAGATGCAAAAATATCTTGAATGCGGTACGATAATAAATACTCACGGAATTGCGGGAGCGGTCAAGGTACTCTCAGGCTGCGATACTCCTTACGATCTTGCGGAGCTTGAAACAGTCTATCTTCTCCAGCTCGGCACTTACAGAAAGCTGACTGTGACGTCCGCTTCGGTCTACAAGGACACCGTTATCATGACCTTTGAAGGCATAAACGACATTGAGCAGGCGTCTCGCCTCAAGAACAGAACGCTTTACGCCGACCGAGAGGATCTCTATCTCGAAGAGGGCAGTTATTTCCTCGCTGACATCATCGGACTTCCCGTTATCGACGCGGAAAGCGGCAAGGTCTACGGTACGGTCGAGAGCGTGAACACCAACACGCCTCAGCTGCTTTACGAGGTCAAGACCGAGAGCGGCGAGATAAAGCTTCTTCCCGCAGTTGACGCTTTTATAAAGGAAGTCGATCTTGAAAAGGGTATTACGGTCACACCGATACCCGGGCTTTTAGATTAAGGAGAAGGTTAAAAAATGCGATTTGACGTACTTACGCTTTTCCCCGAAATGATCGAAAATATCGCCGCGCAGAGCATAATCGGCAGGGCGCAGAACAGCGGTGTCATCGAGGTACACGCTCACAACATCCGAGACTACTCTCTTGACAAGCACCGCAAGGTCGACGACACTCCCTGCGGCGGCGGTAAGGGTATGCTTATGGCTGTTCCGCCTATCGACGCTTGCCACGAGGCGGTCAAGGCACTTGCTCCCGAAATGAAAACGAGAACCGTATATATGTCCCCCTGCGGTCAAGTGCTTACTCAGAAAAAGGCGATCGAGCTCAGCTCCTACGACCGTCTGATAATCCTCTGCGGTCACTACGAGGGGGTTGACCGCCGCGCAATAGATCTGCTCTGCGACGAGGAGATCTCCATCGGAGATTACGTTCTGACGGGCGGAGAGCTTCCCGCCTGCGTGCTGATCGACTGCGTATCAAGAATGATAAACGGAGTTCTTTCCGACGGCGAATGCTTTGAAAAAGAGAGTTTTATGAACGGTCTGCTGGAATATCCCCAGTACACACGCCCAATCGAATATAAGGGTATGGCGGTTCCCGACGTACTGCTCTCGGGCGACCACAAGAAGATCGAAAAATGGCGTAAAGAGCAGTCCCTCGAGGTTACGAAAAAGAACCGTCCCGACCTGATTTAGGAACATTCATCTTACCCGCAAACGCGAAAACGGAGTTTTTCAATGGAAAAGATCAAGATATCATATCCGATAATAGTTGAAGGAAGATACGACAAGATAAAGCTTTCTTCTCTTCTTGAAGCGGACATTTTTACCACGGACGGCTTTCAGATATTCAAGGCGTCCGAGAAGACCGCTCTTTTTCGCGCGCTTGCAAAAAAGTCTCCGATAATCGTTCTGACCGACAGCGACGGCGGCGGGACCGTTATCCGAAACCGTTTTAAAGCAATTATTCCCGAAGACAGGCTCATCCACCTTTACATACCTCAGATAGAGGGTAAAGAGAGCCGCAAAGCGAAGCCTTCCAAAGCCGGCACTCTCGGAGTCGAGGGTATGGACGCAGAGCTGCTCCGCGGTCTTTTCCGACCTTTTGCGGACGGAAGCGAGAGCAAAGCCCGCGGCGGCATAACCAAGACAGACTTTTACGAGCTTGGGCTGTCCGGGGGCGACGGAAGCTCCGAGAAGCGTTCTGCTTTATCCGCGCGCCTTGGGTTTCCCCGAGATATTACCGCGAACGCCTTGCTCAGCGCGCTGAACATTCTGTATTCACGTGAAGA
Source organism: Oscillospiraceae bacterium (assembly GCA_015064245.1). GTDB lineage: Bacteria > Bacillota > Clostridia > Oscillospirales > CAG-272 > SIG673. The sequence goes on from SVSQ01000063.1 coordinate 13,432, forward strand.
ATTTCTCGAAATGATGAGCAAAAACTGCTAAAAAAAGATTTTTAAGTTTTTTTCCAAAAACCCTTGACTTTTCCTTCACTTTGTGCTATAATATATGAGCATTGAAAATTTGCGCTCGTAGCTCAGTTGGATAGAGCGTTTGGCTACGAACCAAAAGGTCGTGGGTTCGAGTCCCGCCGAGCGCGCCAGAAAAAAGCACTTCGTAAGAAGTGCTTTTTTCTATGAAGCGCACCTGCGGTGCATGCAAAATGAAGGAGGGCTTCGCCCTATGAAGCGTGCCTTCGGCACACGAAGAGGTTAGAGTGCGCTTCGCTTCATGTTTGCAAAGCAAACGCATCATACGAGCGCAGCGCGTACTTCATATCACGTAGCGATGCTTCATTAATGCTTCAAGTCCTTGTAAATCAAGGGCTTTTCATGTTTTTAGGGGTAAAAACACGCCCCTTTCACCATTGCACCTTTTTGAATTTTTGGGACTTGAACCTTTAACTAACCAAAAAATTTCGAACTATTATCATTCGAATAAAAAAGCAAAATCATTATATACAAAAGCAGTGTGTTGTGGTATATTATAAATAACACAGTGATTGGAAGGAGTATGCTATGTTTATTACCGAAGAAAACAGTCTGAAAAAATACGGCACACCGTATCGACTTTGGCAGGGGATTCCCGGTATAGAGGTGACTAAGAAGGGAAGAATATTTTCAACT
>SVSQ01000064.1 GCA_015064245.1 Oscillospiraceae bacterium
ATCCGAGACCTACTCCGAGAGAGGATACCATGGACTGAAGGAAGTTGTATTCTGCAGTGATATTGTTGATCGTAACGCCGAGAACCGCGCAGTTCGTTGTTATAAGAGGAAGATATACGCCCAGCGATTTATGGAGCGAGGGCAGGAACTTCTTGAGTATGACCTCAACGAACTGAACGAGAGAGGCGATAACGAGAATGAATACGATTATCTGGAGATATTCGTATTTAGGGGAAAGGATGTAGTAGTATATGGGCCAGGTAGCCGCCGTTGCGACCAGCATCACGAAGGTTACCGCTATACCCATACCCGTAGCCTGGTTCACTTTTTTGGAAACACCGAGGAAGGGGCAGATTCCGAGGAACTGCTGAAGGACGTAGTTGTTGACGAGAATACCGCCCATAAGAATGAGAACTAGTTCTTTAAACATATCAGCCTACCTCCTTTGCGCTTGTATTTTCGGAAACGGGCTCAGAGCAGGATACCTTACTGCAATGACCGCTGGAAGGACAGCCCTCGCAGGAGAAGGATTTTCTCTTGACGCCGCCCTTTTTCTCCGTGAGCTTGTTCATAATTGCGATTACGATTCCGTAAACGAGGAATCCGCCGGGAGCCTTTGTAAGGATCGGGATCTTGAAATATGAGAGGAAGGGAATCTCGATACCGGCAAAGGAGCCGTTTCCGAGAACCTCTCGGAGGGTGGATATGAGGAGAAGAGCCACCAGGAATCCAAGTCCCATACCGAGACCGTCCAGAGCGGAGTCCGCTACGTTATTATTTTTTGCGTACATTTCAGCTCTTCCGAGAATGATACAGTTTACGACGATAAGCGCAAGATAAACGCCCAGCATATTGTATATATCAAGGAGATACGCCTGCAAAAGCATCTGAACGGCGGTAACGAACGCCGCAATAATGACGATATAGCAGGGGATTCGCACGGAATCGGGGATGACCTTACGAAGGGCTGAGATAACGACGTTTGAGCAGATAAGGACTACCGTTGCGGCGATACCCATTGAAAAAGCGGAAACGACTGACGTGGTTGTAGCCAGCGTAGGACAAGTTCCGAGGATAAGGATCAGAACGGGGTTTTCCATAATGATTCCGCGAAGAACGATCATTAGTTTGTTTTCCTTATTCATTACTTATCACCTCCGTTGGATTTCAATGAATTATAAGCCGCGAAGGCTTCCTTAACAGCCTTCTGATAACCGTAGGTCGTATACGTTGCGCTTGAGATAGCGCCTTTGTCAACGCTTTCATCGGGGATCTGATCCTGCTGAGCGTTGGGAGAGGTTACGGAAAGTTTGATATCCGCATCGGACGCGCCTCTGAACTGATCGTAGTACTCTTCGGTAGCGCAAGCGTCGCCAAATCCCTTGGATTCGTCGTGTGAAACGGTGAGACAGTCGATGATCTTACCGTCTGCCGAGATGGAAAGCTTGATCTTGATAACTGTGCCGTTACCGTAATCGAACATAGCCTGATAACCGGTAGCTTCAAGATCGAAGACGTAATTTCCGCTTGCGGTGACGTAGGCTTTCTTCACGAATTTGGTATTCACTCCCTCGGGAAGCGAAGTGATCTCCGTGAGAGCGCTTGCGGATACTGCGGTGTTTGCTGCCGTGATAGCCGCTGCGTCTGCAGAGCCTGCGTTTACGATAGTGCCGTCAGCCTTGACTCCGATAAAGCTCTCGCCGACAGCAAAAACTCTTCCGCTGTTATCGTCTGCCGTGTAGACGGCGTCGATGCCGCTGAGAGACTCGGTGGCGAACCATTTTGTAAATTTGACGTCTGTTGTTCCGAGAGCCTCGTTGCAGTTATCCTGCAGTATCTGCTCGGGAGTTCGTACGTCAACGCTTCCGCCGTTTGCTATGGCAAACGCCTGGAGAGAAGCCTTAACAGCCTCTCCGTATGCTCTTGATGTGAGAGTTGCGCCGGAAACGAGCCAGGGCTCGAAGTTATCTATATCCATGCCCTTGTATTTTCCTTCCGTACCCTCGACCAGGGGGAAGACGTTAGCGTCATAGGAGTCCGTTTCCTGTTCGGCGATGACCTTGGTTCCCACGATCTTTCCATCAGAGTTGATTCCGCAGAGGATTATAAGACCGGAGCTCTTACCGGTAACGCTGGACTGAAAAACGAATCCGCCGTCAGCCTTGTAGCCTTTTGTGATAACTGCGGGATAGCTCTCATCAATGGAGATCTCATCAAAGTTCTTGCCCTCGGGGAGAACTATTGCGAGAGCCGCGTTTGCGGCTGCGTTTTGAGCTTCCTCTATTATAGGAGCGGTGACGGAGTTGATAAGCGAAAGCAGCAGTCCGACGATTAGGCAGATAGCGCCGAGGACTATCGACGGCATAATATTACTCTTTTTCATATTACTTTCCCACCTTTCCGAAGGGTTTCTTTGCGCACATCTTTTCGATATAAGGTGAAAGAATGTTCATTATAAGTATTGCGAAGGATACGCCTTCGGGGTAGGAGCCCCAGAAGCGTATCAGAACGGTTATGATACCGCATCCGAATGCAAATACCATCTTGCCCGCTACATTGATAGGCGTGGTCACGTAGTCGGTTATCATAAAGAACGCCGAGATCATGAGTCCGCCGCCGAGGATCTGATAAAGAGCGACCGTAAGATCCTGCTTGATGATAAGGGAAAATACGAAGACTGTCGCGATGTAGATGACGGGAACGTGCCACTTGATAACACGGCGCGCGATCAGGTAAATGCCGCCGATGATGAGAGCCAGAGCGCAGGTCTCGCCGATAGCGCCTGCTCTGTTACCGAGAAACATATCCAGCAGAGAGGGAAGCTCAGCGCCGCTTCCGAGCTTGATTATCTCAAGGGGAGTTGCGGTAGCAACGAGCTCGGGATTTCCGATCGCGGTATTGGTCGCTCCGCCAATGCTTGCGGAGAAGGCGATCAGAAGAAAGACTCTTGAAGTGATGGCGGGATTAGCAAAGTTGCATCCGATACCGCCGAAGAGGCATTTTACGACTATTATTGCAAATACTGAACCGACTATGCAGTGCCAGATCCCGACCTTAGCCGGGAGGCTGAGGGCAAGCAGTAAGCCTGTTACTGCGGCTGAGAGGTCGCCTACCGTCTGCTCTTTTTTGCAGATAATATTAAATAGGAATTCCGACAGAACAGCGCTCGAAACACATACGAGAATAGTAACGAGAGCTCTCCATCCAAACAGAACCACGCCCGCAACGGCGGCGGGAGACAGCGCGATGAGAACGTCTCTCATGATGGTCTGCGTCGAGGTTTTAGATTGAATATGAGGAGATGTCGATACGATCAATTTTTCCATTTTTCTATCTCCTTTTACTTTAGGCTCGATTTGTGAGCTTTGTATTCTCTTAAAGAATTCTTAGCGATACGAATGTTTTCTATGAAAGGACGTCCCGCGGGGCAAACGAAGGCGCAGCAGCCGCATTCCATACACAGATTTATGCGCGCGGCTTCGAGCCTTGCCATTCTTTCGTCGACGTTATCTATACTCAAGGCGTGACCGAATTCAGCAGGATTGAGCAGATGAGGACAAGCCTCGACGCATCTGCCGCAATGTATGCAGGCGGTCATCTTTTTGTTCATAGAGTCCTTTTCGTTCATAATGACCACGGCGTTGGAGGTCTTAACGATGGGCTCGTCAAGAGATCTTGCCGCGCGTCCCGTCATAGGACCGCCCATGATGACCTTGCAGGGCTTTTCGTCTAAGCCGCCTACGAACTCAACCAGATCGGCAATAGACGTACCGATAGGAGCGATGACGTTCTTGGGCTCCTTGACCGCGCTTCCGTCAACGGTGAGACATCTCTCGACGAGAGGCATTCCGGTTTCGACGTATTTAGCTAAGGTAGCAAGGGTAGTTACGTTGATGACCAGCGTTCCCATATCGGCGGGAAGCTTGTTTTCGGGAATGACTATTCCGGTTGCGTTATAAACGAGAACCTTTTCAGCGCCCTGGGGATAGAGCGAGGGGAGCGGGAGCACCGTTACGAAGTCATCGCCCTTGGTCACTTCCTCAAGCGCTTTGATACATTCCGGCTTGTTGGTCTCTATTCCGATAACGCATTTTTTTACGCTCGGAGCTAACGAACGGATCAGCTTGATGCCAGCGTAAATATGCTCAGGCTCATCTACCATGGTGCGGGCGTCGCTGGTTATATACGGCTCGCATTCTGCGCCGTTAAGTACGATAGTGTGTATAGTTCCCTTTTTCAGAGCGTCAAATTTGATGGCTGCAGGGAAGCCCGCGCCTCCCATTCCGACGATACCGGATTTCCGCAGGGCGTCGACCAAGGAAGGAATATCGGTAACAGTAGGAGGGGTGAGATCCTCGAAAACCGTCATCAGACCGTCGCTTTCGATCCTGACTGCGGGAACGGTCCTTCCGTTTGATCTGAGACAATCCTCGATCTTCGTTACTTTTCCCGAAACTGACGCGTAGATGGGCGATGATACGGGACCTGCGGCATCAGCGATGAGCTGACCAACCTTTACCGTATCTCCGACCTTTACTACAGGGACTGCGGGAGCGCCGATGTGCTGATCCATCGGAAGCAGGACTTCCTTTGGCGGCGCGATTCTTACAGGGGATAGGTTAGCGGTATTCTTACGGTGAGGAATACGCGTGTTTCCCGGATTTTTTCTTTTAAACATAATTATGCTTATTCCTTTCTTACACCAAACGTAGTTTAGTGAGAGTTTGAATTTAGGCAGATCAGAGCCATGATATACGGCTCAAAAGACGTGTTTGAAAATTTATTTTCAAACCTTTTTCTTGGTATTGATTTTTGTGAAAAAACATCTGAAACATCAAACCGCATTATAAAAATTATACATTTTTAAAATATGCTAATTATAATTATATATCAAAAGTATATAAATGTCAAGAGTTTGCACTAAATATCATGTATAAAATAATTACTATTTTTAGTGATTTTTACACAAAATAATATTTTTAACGCATTTAAAGTTTCTTTTTCGCGGAAGCTGATATTATTCCGAAAACGTGATCCCGTCAGTCATTTTAACGCTTCCGTCGGGGGATACCCATATAGCCTTGATACCGCCGATCCTGCTTATCAAAGCTGAACCGTCTTCGTAGCTCATGCAAAACAGCGCGGTGGAAAGAGCGTCTGCAAGTCCGCTGTCCGCAGCGAAAACGGAAACGGAAGAAAAGTGCTCGGAGGGCATATTGGTGTCCTTATCGATGATATGGTGGTAGTTCTTGCCGTTTACGGTAAAATAGCGCTCGTAGTCTCCCGACGTAACCAGTGAGGTGTCCTTTACCATCACTCTGCAGACGAAGGGCTGATCCGAGTTCTTATCCGGATTGGTGATACCGGTTTCCCAGCCCTTTCCGTTGGGCTTTGCACCGATAGCGCGGATATTTCCGCCGATATTCAGGACGTACGACGTTACTCCGCGAGAGATGAGAAGCTGCGCGGCTTTTTCCGCGGCGTATCCCTTTCCTATCGCGCCGACGTCTATGCTCATCAGCGGATCCGCAAGATAGACCGTGGATCCCTCTTCGTCAATGATAATATTATCAATGTCGGTGTGCTCGGAGGCGCTGTGAAGCTCTTCTGCAGAGGGCAAAACGGCGGCTTTAGGATCGGTATCCGCGGTCTCGCGGGCGTCATGCCAAAGTGTAAGGACTGCGCCCATGGCGATGTTGGTCTCTCCGTCTGTGATAGCGTAAAGCTCTTTGCAGTACAAAAGAAACTCAACGATTTTTTTGTCGACCTTTACCGCTTCTTTTCCCGCGTTGTCATTTATAGTCTTTATGTTGTTTATTCCGTCGTATTCGTAGTAGATATCCAGAAGACGGTGATATTCCTTTAATATCTCCTCGACCGCGGCGCAGTTTTCCTCAAATTCGGTCGGATCATCGCCCTTATAGGAGAAAACCGCCGAAACGGTGTCAAAATACTCGTAATATGATTTCGCCTGAGTCTGCGGTTGCGGCTCGGAGCAGGAACAGAGCAAAGACGAAACGGCGAGAAGAGATATAAGCAGCAACAGTATTCGTTTCATTTGATCACGGCAGCCTCCTTTCTTAGCGCGGTTGATCAATACTTAAAAACTAAGCAGTACGGTACCATGCGATACCGTACTGCGGTCAATTTCTTTTATTAAATTATCTTGCGCCCTTGACAGCTGCCTCAAGACCTGCCTTGAAGTCGTAAACGCTGTAGGGCATCGTGCAGCCTGCGACTCCTTCAAGCGCGAGACCGCCGATGTCAGCGGCTGTCTTTCCGAGAGCGGACGCCGCGTAAGCGTCAGCCTGAGCGTACCATGCTCCGCTAGTCATGGTGTAGGCATCGCCCTGCTCGCGCTTCGTGCCTGCGAAGGAGAGGGAAGACGAGCCTTCCTCGGAAACGCCGATGAGATCAGCCTCGGCGCAGTCCATGATAGCGAGGATCACCGCATCGTTTACCGTGATGGCCGCGGAATAGGTCGCTGTAAACTTAGCATTCTTTGAATCGTCCGTTGAAGAATCCTTAACTGCGCTTACGACGCTGAGACCTGCCTTGAATTCGGTAGCGGAGCTCTTGAAGTTGATCTTATGGGAGCTCTTGAAGGCGTTGTTTACAGCATTTATCAGATCCGTGATGTCGAAGGTGCAGGATGCGACGAGCTCAGCATCGGTTGCCTTGCCGCCGTTAAGCGCGATTTTTGCCACCTCATCTTGGGTTTTGCCTACTACGTAGCTCTCAAAGGAAGCGGTCTGTTTTGCCCATGAGCCTGAGGGCATGGTGTAATTATCGCCGAGGGCGAATTTGGATATGGGCGCCACGGTAGAAAGGGCGCCGTCCTCGCCGTAAGCGGCGGTGTATTCAACGCAATCGATCCTGCAGAGGACGATCTTTCCGTCCGCATCGGTGATGATCGTTGCGGCTGTCTCAGCGATCTTGTTTTTTGAAAGAGTTTCCGTCACGGCTACGCCGATCGAGAGAGTGTAGTCGTTTTCCTTAGGAGTCTGTGAACCGCAAGAAGCGAAAGCGGCTGCAACGATGACGAGCGCAATGAGTAAAGAAACGATTTTCTTCATTAGTGTGTTCTCCTTGAAATTTTTGTGAAATCGATTTTTCATAGTATAAACTATTTTACCCCGATTGTCAATACCAATTCCGAATAATTTTATGAATCAACAAAAAAACCGATAAAACCGAACTCTCATTAGTATATTTTGATAAGTTGAAGCGTTTTGTCATATAGCTTATAATGCGCGCGGCGGAGATCAAAATACACAGGTAGCCTAAAAAACTTGTAAATTTTCTTGTTAGTTTGTAAATACGCTTGATTTTTGAGAGAGGATGTGCTATAATCATCTCAGTTATGCTCAATTGAAAACAAAAGGAGAAGAACTAATATGTCAATGAAAATGACGTTCCGTTGGTACGGCGAAGGCAATGACCGTATCAAATTATCGGATATCAAGCAGATCCCCGGCGTTGACGGCATCGTTTGGGCGCTTCATCACAAGATGCCCGGAGAAGTCTGGGAAGAGAGCGAAATTGCCGAGGTCAAGCGTCAGCTCGATGAGTACGGCTTCAATATGGACGTGGTCGAGTCGGTAAACGTACACGACGATATCAAGATCGGTCTTCCCACCCGTGACGGATATATTGAAAACTACAAGACTACTATCAGAAATCTTTCAAAGTTCGGAGTAAAGGTAATATGTTATAACTTTATGCCTATCTTCGACTGGACCCGTTCAAATCTGTTCCACCCCGTAGGAGACGGCTCCACCGCCCTTTTCTATGAAAAGAACATGATCCAGGACGATTATAACGCTATGGCGAAGTACATTCTCGATTTTACCGAAAAGTACAATATGTCCTTCCCCGGCTGGGAGCCTGAGAGAATGGCGAAGCTGGACGAGCTGTTCAAGGCGTACGAGGGAGTTGATCACGAGAAGCTTTGGGGCAACCTCAAATATTTCCTTGAAGCTATCATGCCTACCTGCCGCGAGTGCGATATCAAGATGGCTATCCACATGGACGACCCGCCGTGGGATATCTTCGGTCTCCCCAGACTTCTGGTCAACGAGGCTAATATCGACCGCTTCCTCAAGATGGTAGACGACGAATATAACTGTCTGACACTCTGCTCCGGTAGCCTTAACGCAGATCCTAACAACAACGTTGCGGAGATCGTCCGTAAGCACTGTGACAGGATCGCATTCGCTCATATCAGAAACGTAAAGCATTTTGAAAACGGTGACTTCTCCGAGGCAAGCCACAGAGATTGCGACGGAGATACGGGTATTCTTGAAATACTCAAGGCGTACCACGACTGCGGATTCGAGGGCTATATCCGCCCCGACCACGGCAGACATCTGTGGAACGAAGGCCCCGGAAACGTCCGTCCCGGTTACGGTCTCTATGACCGCGCTCTTGGTATTATGTATATGCTTGGCGTTTGGGATAGTCTTGAAAAATTCGACAAAAAGTGATCGGATTCGTTGCGTATTATACACAATTTGTGATTTAACATAAAAACGCTGCCGCGCTTCAGCAGATCAAGGTCTTGCTGCGCGGCAGTTTTATTTTTGTAATGTTAATTAATTTTAATAAAAATTGAGTTATATATTGACTTAACGGCGATTTTAGGGTATAATATAACAATACGGCGTTGTATATTATCAATGCCGAAAATTCAAGAATTAAGGAGAAGATCATGAAAACATTTTCCAAGGTAATGGCGATCATACTTGTGGTGATCACAGTGATTATGATCCCGGTTAATGTTATTGCCAGACTGTTCGACAACACGCTTTCGCTTCTCGTTCCGGGCAACAGCTTCTGGAAGCTTATAAACAAGGATGAGAGCGCAGTATATTATAAGGGCGACTACGCCGCAGAGGCAGACAGAATTGCCGCAGGTAACGCTCTTTGCTATCAGGTAGAGGCAGAGGGCGCGGCGCTTCTTTTGAATAACGGCGCGCTTCCTCTTGCGAGCGGCGCAAAGGTAAGCACCCTGTCATCCAGCTCCGTGGACCTTTCCTACGGCGGTACGGGCTCCGGTAACGTTGACGCCTCAAAGGCAGACAACCTCAAGACCGCTCTTGAAAAATCAGGACTTAAGGTAAACGAAACTCTTTGGAATTGGTACCTCAGCGACGAGGCTGCTCAGTATAAGGATACGGTCTCCGCAGGGGAGAGCGCAGTTCTGGCAGGTCAGGCGTCTATCGATGAGATCGATATGGATAACTATCCCGAGGACGTAAAAAATACCATTTCTCAGTACGGCGACGCAGTGATCATCACATTTTCCCGTGTAGGCGGCGAGGGATACGATTGCTCCTTCCCCGGCTACGAGGGCGATCCCGAGGCGTTCAATTATCTTGAGCTGAACGAAGTTGAGAGAAAGATGCTGAAGTTCGCTTCCGATCTCAAGGCTGAGGGCAAGATCAAGAGCATCGTGGTTCTTCTCAATACGTCCAACTCCCTCGAGCTGGATTTCTTAAATGACTATTCCGTTGACGCTTGTCTTTGGGTTGGCGGTCTCGGTATCGCGGGTACGAACGCGGTAACGGATATTCTTGCAGGTAAGGTAAATCCCTCGGGAAGCCTTGTCGATACCTATTGCTATGATAACTTCACCTCTCCCGCTATGCAGAACTTCATAGCTCAGACATATCTCGGTTATGAGGAGGGAAAGATCCCCGCAAATGCTTCCACCTACATGGTGTATCAGGAAGGCATCTACGTCGGTTATAAGTATTACGAGACGCGCTATGCAGACGCCGTTATGGGTGTCGGCAACGCGGGCGATTACGCGGCGAAGTACGGAAGTGAGGTAGCGTTCCCCTTCGGATACGGTCTTTCCTATACTGATTTCACTTACAGCGATCTTAAGGTCGAAAAGGGAGTCAATTCCGACGGAGAGACTTGCTATAACGTGAGCGTTAAGGTCACAAACATCGGATCCGTAGCAGGCAAGGAGACGGTTCAGATCTATCTTTCCTCTCCTTATACTCAGTACGATATCGATAACGGAATAGAGAAGTCCGCAGTTCAGCTCATCGGATTTGGTAAGACCTCTGTTCTCGCGGCAGGCGCATCCGAGACCGTGACCGTTCAGGTAGACGAGCGCGATATGGCTGCCTACGACGCGAAGGGAAAAGGCACTTATATCCTCGACGCAGGAAAATACTATCTGACTGCGGCTGCCGATTCTCACGCGGCAAACAATAACGTCCTTGCATCCAAGGGCTTCACAAAGGCTGACGGTATGGACGCAGACGGAAACGCTGATATGGTCTACGGCTGGGATATGGAATTCGATTCCTCCACGTATTCCGTTTCTATCAACGGAACCAAGATCGAGAATCAGCTTCAGGACGCAGATCCTAACGCTTATTTCGGCGAAAATACAGTAAAATTCCTGTCAAGAAACGACTGGACGGGAACTTGGCCCACCGAGAGCGTTAAGCTTAACCTTATCGACAGCATGGTGACCGAGCTTACCGAGGGACGCTGGGCGACTATGGGAGAAAACTATTTCAAGGTTCCCGCAGAGTGGAAGAATATGCCGGTCCTTAACGCCAAGAACGGACTCACACTTTATGATATGTTTAACGAAGACCGCGACGGAGACGGCGTCAAGGCGGCGAAGGATTATGACGATCCCGCATGGGCGGCTCTTCTTGAAAACGTTACTATGGACGACCTTATCAAGATGGGCGACTGCTTCCATTGGCGCCAGCCTGTGGTATCGGTGAACGCTCCCGGCTCCCGTGACGAAAACGGTCCTCAGGGACTTACCGTTTCTCTCTTCGGTTCAGGACTCGGCGCGCAGGCTACCGCCTTCACATCCGAGGACGTTATGGCGGCGACCTTCAATCTTGACCTTATGTATCAGGTCGGTCTTATGATAGGAAACGACTGTATCGACGCAGGAGTCTCCTGCCTCTACGGTCCCGGCGCGAATATCCACCGTACTCCTTATTCGGGCAGAAACTTCGAGTATTACTCCGAGGACGGATTCCTTTCGGGAGAGATGGGCGGTATCGAGGTCAAGGGTATCCGTTCTAAGGGTATCGACGTAGTTATGAAGCATTTCGCTCTCAACGACTGCGAGCAGGACCGTCTCGGACAGGCGGCTTGGCTTACAGAGCAGGCGGCAAGAGAGATATATCTGAAGGCTTTCCAGAAGTCACTTGAGGAGAACGGCGGATTTGGCGGCGTTATGACCGCATACACACGTTGGGGAACCACCTGGTCAGGTATGCATCAGGGACTTATGAGCGGCATACTCAGAGGCGAATGGGGCAATAAGGCTATGTCCATCACCGATAACATCCTCGTCACTTACTGTAACGGCGCGGACGCAGTTCTCGGCGGAGGCGTGACCTGCTTTGACGCTATGCTTCCTTACGCAGTAAACGCCCTCAAGGCTGAAAAGGACGATCCCGTGGTCGTAAACGCTATGGTAGAGGCTATGCATCACAACCTCTATACCATTATCAATTCTGCGGCGATGAACGGCGTCGGTCCCGAGACAAGAGTAAAGGCTGTAACTCCCGGTATCGTCACTCTGATCACGGTCGTTACCGTTATCATCGCAGCAGCTGCCGCAGGCTTTATAGTTCTCAGAAGATATCTGGTAAAAAAGGCTAAGAAAGCAGGAAAATAATTTGTAACTCTACCTCGCTTGGGGATTGCCGGCTCGCGCAAAAAAATGCGGTTCGGCGCTTCCCGCGCGAGGCTATGACGTAACCCAAAAGTGTTTTAATGGAGAAATTATGCGCAAAGAGATTTTAATAAATGACGGCTGGATATTTCGGTATCACAACGGAACTGAAACTGCAGTCAATATCCCTCACACTTGGAACGCGATTGACGGACAGGACGGCGGAAACGACTATTTCCGCGGAACGTGCGTTTACGAAAAAAGCTTTTCTGCGCCCGCGGTTGAGAGTGACAAACGAGTCTATCTTGAGTTTAACGGCGTCAACGCCTCTGCTGAAGTGGAACTGAACGGAAAAGCGGTCATGACGCACCACGGAGGATATTCAACCTTCCGTGCGGACGTCACCGATTTGCTCCAAAGCGAAAACCGCCTTACGGTCAGCGTCGATAACTCTGTAAACGATAAGATCTATCCCCAAAAGGCGGATTTTACCTTTTACGGCGGAATCTACCGCGACGTAAAGCTGATGATCGTAAATAAATACCACTTCGATATGGACTATTTCGGCGGAAAAGGTCTTGCGGTCTGTCCCGAGGTCTCTGGAGAGGACGCACAGGTATCGGTCCGTACGTGGCACAATGCTGAAAACGGAAGAGTAGAGAAACTTTTAAAGGACGCCGAGGGAAACACTGTAGCCGACGGAAGCGGTACGGACAGCGTCATAACGATAAAGAAGGCGCATCTTTGGCAGGGAACGGAGGACCCCTATCTTTACACCTGTGAGGCGACGCTATTTGTTGGTGAAAAGGCTGTAGATAAGGTGTTTTGCCGTTTTGGGGTGCGATCGTTCCGCGTGGATCCTCAAAAGGGCTTCATTCTGAACGGCAGAGAATATCCGCTTCGCGGAGTGTGCCGCCACCAGGACTGGAAGGGTATCGGAAACGCTATAACCAAGGAGCACCACGATACTGATATGTCAATGATAATGGAGGTAGGGGCGAATACCCTGCGTCTTGCCCATTATCAGCACGATCAATATTTTTACGATCTTTGCGACCAAAACGGACTTGTGGTATGGGCAGAGATACCCTATATTTCCGAGCATATGCCGAAGGGAAGAGAGAACACCGTTTCTCAGATGAAGGAGCTTATAGTCCAGTGCTATAACCACCCCTCTATCTGCGTTTGGGGCATCTCCAACGAGATCACCATTTCCACAAAGAAACGCGCCGATATGCTGGATAACCACAAAATGCTCAACGATCTCGTTCACGAGATAGATCCGAGCCGTCTGACTACGCTAGCGTGCTACGCGGTCTGCGGACCGTTCAACCCCGTGGCTCATATCACGGATCTGGTCAGCTGGAACCTGTATCTCGGCTGGTACACGCCTTTTATGTGGCTTAACAAGCTTTGGGTGGACTTCTTCCATTTCTGCTACCCGAAGCGCTGTCTCGGCTACTCCGAGTACGGATGCGAATGTATGCCGAATCTTCATTCATCTCACCCGCGGCGCGGAGATCAGAGCGAGGAATATCAATGTAAATATCACGAATATCTGTTAAAGGTATTCGATAAACGCCCATTTATGTGGGCTACTCACCTTTGGAATATGTTCGACTTTGCCGCTGACGCCAGAGATCAAGGCGGAGAGCCGGGCATGAACCATAAGGGAATAGTGACCTTTGACCGTAAAACCAAAAAGGACAGCTTCTATTTATATAAGGCTTGGTGGAGCAAGGAGCCTTTTGTGTATATCGCGGGCAGAAGATACGTTGACCGCGCGGAAAAGAAAACGACGGTCAAGGTGTTTTCAAATTGTTCCGAGGTCAGTCTGTACGCAAACGGTCAGCTTGTTGAGACCAAAAAGGGAGACAAGGTATTCACCTTCAAGCTCTCCCTTGACGGCGAGATCAAGCTGGAGGCGAGAGCAGGGGAGCACAGCGATACTGCGGTAATACGCCGAGTAAGCAAACCCGATCCTTCGTACAAGCTAAACAAGAAAATTGCGGGCGGCGGAAACTGGACCTGAAAATGAAAGGAAATTGTCTTATGAATGAAGATTCCGGCGTAAATCGCGCCAAATTTTATCAGCTGGCGCTGTTCCCTATGAACAACGGCGCTACCAACGTATATTTTGTTCTGATACTCAGCTATATCGCAAATTTCGGAAACGTTGTACTCGGTCTTGCAATGCTTTTTGCGTCGTTTATGGTCACGGGTATGCGTGTTTTCGACGCTATTACAGACCCGATCATCGGCGCGCTGATGGATAAGACCAATACGAAAATCGGTAAATTCCGCCCATTTATGATGATCGGAAACGGCATCATGGCGGTGAGCGTACTGCTTCTGTATGTCTTTACCCCACTTGTTCCGGATACTATGATGTGGCTCAGATACGGAACAAGTGG
>SVSQ01000065.1 GCA_015064245.1 Oscillospiraceae bacterium
TGTGTGTCACACCTCGAAGCTTTCTCGCTGACACCGTCAGCGCTTTTTCCTCCGCTTTGCTCCGAAAAAAGACCGAAATCTTCGCAGAGATTTTGGGGAGATTAAAGTTCCAAACTCGCAAAATTATTTGTTTGCCTGCAGGCGCTCGCCTGCCCGATAAACACCAATTTAATAATCAAACCAAAAGGAAATCTCGACATGAAAAACATTCCAAATCTCGTCCTCGCCTCACAGTCCGCCCGCAGGCAGGAGATACTCCGCCATCTCGGGCTCGATCCGAAAATAATCGTCAGCGAGGCAGACGAAAACATAACCGAAGATCTTACGCCCGAGGCGTTCACGGAACGCCTTTCCGTCAGAAAAGCCGAGGCTGTACTGCCCCTCTGCGGCGAAAACGATATGGTCATCGCGGGTGACACCGTCGTCGCCCTCGGAGACGAGATATTCGGAAAGCCCGCCGACCGCGCCGACGCCTTCCGTATGCTCTCCGCCCTTTCGGGTACTACTCATAAGGTGGTAAGCGGTATCGCCGTCTGCTACGGCGGAAAGATCGCGGTCAGCCACGAGGTCACCGAGGTCACCTTCCGTCACCTTTCCGCAGACGAGATCAACGCCTATATCGACACGAAAGAACCCTTTGACAAAGCAGGCGCGTACGGCCTCCAGGACAAAGCCTCCGTCTTCGTCGAAAAGATCAACGGCGACTATTTTAACGTCGTCGGTCTCCCCGTCTTCAGATTGTTCCGCCTCATTAAAGAACATTTCAACCTCGATTATTTCGCCTTTTGGCGACACTGAAAGCTTGCATTCTTCGATGAAGAATGCTGTGCGAACATAGGTGTGTGTCGCCTCTCGAAGTTTTCTTTCCGACACCGTCGGAACTTTTTTCTAACGAAAAAAGACCTAAATCTTCGCAGAGATTTGGTGGAGATTTAAGTAACAAGCTGTAAAAATATTTTTCCCTGCTTTAGTGTGTTGCGGGAGCAGTGATACCATGTACTTTGTGCGAACATCTGCTGGTATCACCCTCGAATATTTCTTTTCGACACCGTCGAAACTTTTTTCTAACGAAAAAAGCCCGAAATATTCGCCAGCCTTTGCGGAGCTATTGTACCCAAAATCCGAGCACACGGAGTGTGTTACGCGAGGATTTTCGTGGTATGTTAGCACCCGTTTCTTTCTTCTTTCTTTGCTTCCTTTTCTTTCTTCTTTCTTCGGAAAGAAAGAGGAAAGAAATGAAGAACTAAATAAAAAAGAACTTTTAATAGAAAAATTATAAAATCTACACTAAATATCCGTCTTACACCAAAAATCAAATTTAAAAAAATCGCCCGCGGGGCGTCCCCCGCTTCGCCCGCAAAAAAGGAACTCAAAAATGAAAACACTAATAATCTCCGACGCGCATTTTTCAGTCGAGAACGTCAAGCTCGCCCTTTCATCTCACCCCGAAACGCGATTTCTGCTGTTTCTCGGCGACGGATGTAAAGAAATGACGCGGCTTATGGACTTTTATCCGCGCGTAGCCTTCATCGCAGTCAAGGGAAACTGCGACCTGTTTGAAAACGATTATCCGCCTTACCGTACCGCGGTCATCGGCGGAGTCAAGGTCTTCCTATGCCACGGAAACGGCATGGGAGTCCGTCACGGCGGTCCTGAGAGCGACGTCCTTGCCTACCGCGCCCGCAAGGAAAACTGTAAAATATGCTTTTTCGGACATACCCACGTTCCGCTTCACGAGACAGTCGGAAGCGGCGAAGATGCCGTAGTCTTGTTCAACCCCGGAAGCATCACCGAGCCGCGAGGCTCAAGCGACTTTTCCTACGGAGTTATGGAGACCGACGGAAACGGAAACTTCACTCTTCGCCACGAAAACGTATATTAAAGCGCGAAGTTTAAAGATCCTATTGCATTTTCCAAAAAATTCTGATATAATCTGTATATCAAGATATAAACTATGTTATAAAACCGAAAGGACGGAACAATATGAGTGGATTTCTCATCGCTTTCATCGTTCTTCTTTACACATTCCAATCGTTTATCTGCAAAAAGTATTCGGATAATTATCCCGGAGATCCAAACGTCTCCTCCACGATCTTCACCATAGTCAGCGGACTTACCGTCGCTCTCGTATCGTTCGCCGTATCGGGATTTAGCTTTTCAGCCGGCTGGCTTACGGTCCTGCTGGCGCTCATCAACGGCATCGCGCTTTTCGGGTACAACACGTTCCTTATCAAGGCGTCGCAAAGCGGTTCTTATTCCGTTCTCATGGTATGTAACCTGGCAGGCGGTATAATAGTTCCATCCGTTGTAGCCATAGCCTGCTTCGGCGATACGCTGACCTGGATACAGGTCGTTTCAGTACTTGCGATATTCGCGGCGGTATATATGATGAGCATTAAAAAGACCGACGGCGGGAACGGAGATACCGAAGCGCTTCAAAATAACAAGCTTCTCTTCCCTATATTCTGCCTCCTGCTCGCTGTCTGTAACGGTACTTACGGCTCTCTCCTCGACGCTCAACAGCGTCTCATCGGAACAGCCGAGCGCGAGGAAATGGTGGCGCTGACCTACATATTCGCCGTACTTTTTTCCGCCGTTCAGCTTGGAGTGCAGAAACGCAAGACCTTCCTCTCTTCCTTCAAGCAGACAAAGGCTTCGCTTGTGTTCCTTATCATCTGCTCCCTGATCGTCGCTACTGCCGTAAACCTTCTCGTTTATCTCATTCCCCTTGTCAATATTACCGTTCTTTACACCTTCGACAATGCGGGAGTTATGCTTCTCAGCGTTCTCCTCTCCTGCATCTTCTTTAAAGAAAAACTGTCGCCCGCCAACGTGATCGGCTGTATCATTATGGCTGCTGCTTTCGTTTGCCTTTCCGTGTTCTAAAGGAGAAACGGTCGCAGAGATTTTTCGGAGATTTAAGTAACAGACTCTGTAAATTAATTATTTGCCTGCAGGCAAGAGAGTACATCATCTCACCCGCCGAACGCTCACATATCCACAAAAAAAGAGGTAAAATCATATGAACTGCTCAGAAATTTTCAACAAGATCGATTCCCTCACACAAAAATACATTTCCGTCTGGGAAGCCGCGTGCAATATCGAAAGTCCCACGGACTTCAAAGCGGGCGTTGACGAATGCGGAAGCTATCTTGCAGGTATAGCCAAAGAGTTTGGCTGCGACGTCGAGATCTTCAGCAAGAGACCGCAGGCAACGTCTACTGCTTCACCATTAACAAGAGCTCCACAAACCAGCCCATAACCCTTTCGGGACATATCGACACCGTTCATCCCGTGGGAATGTTCGGCGCGTCTGCCGTACATATTGAGGGCAACAAGATGTTTGGTCCCGGTGTTACCGACTGCAAGGGCGGAGTTATCGCGGCTATGCAGGCTATGGAAGCTCTCAGAACTTGCGGTTTCACGAGCCGCCCGGTACGACTCATCCTGCAGACCGACGAGGAAACGGGAAGCAGTACCAGCGGAAGAGCGACGATAAACTATATGTGCGAGAGCTCGAAGGACTCCGTCGCGTTTCTTAATCTTGAATCAATCTCTCATAACAACGAGGCTTGCATCGAGCGCAAGGGCATCGCGAATTTCACCTTGACCGTTCACGGCAAGGAAGCCCACTCCGCCGCCTGCGCCACTATGGGCGCAAGCGCTATTCTCGAGGCGGCGCACAAGATCATAGAGCTGGAAAAGCTGAAGGACGCGGACGGACTGACCTGCAACTGCGGAGTCATTTCGGGCGGCACGGTTCCAAACACCGTCCCCGGTTACTGCGAGATCAAAGCGAACGTACGCTTTGCCACATCAGAGCAGCTTGAGTGGGTAAAAGAACATATTCGCGCGGTGGCTGACAAGGTGTACGTTGAAGGCTGTGAGACATCGGTAGAGCTTACCCGTCTGCGCGTGGCTATGGAATACTGCGACAGAAACGCGCGTCTTGTGGATAAGATCAACGAGATCCTGCTGTCAAGCGGACTTGACGCTGTACCGTCGCAAAAGGAAAGGGTGGCTCGGACGCCGCCGAGATCACGGAAGCAGGTATCCCTTGCATAGACTGCTTTGGAACGAAGGGCAGCTGTATACATTCCCCGAATGAGTGCGGGATCATCTCTTCGCTTCCCGAGGCAGCAAAGCGTATCGCCGCAGTTTGCGCAGAAATATGAAAATGCGGGATATGTTATATTATTAAGTTACATTTTTAAGGTTGATAATTTGGTGTAAGACGGATATTTAGTGTAGATTTTATAATTTTTCTTTAAAGTAACTATTTCTTTAGTAAATGCCCATTTCTTTCCTTTTCTTTCGAGAAAGAAAAAGAAAGAAGTAGGCGAAAGAAAGAAAAAGAAAGACCGTGGTAGATTTTTAACGGCTCGCCAAACCCCCTCGCGTAACACACTCCGTGTGCTCGGGGGTTGGGTACATAGGCTTCCGCCAAGGCTTGCGAATATTTCGGGCTTTTTTCGTTAGAAAAAAGTTTCGACGGTGTCGAAAAGAAATATTCGAGGGTGATACCCGCAGATGTTCGCACAAGGTACACGGTATCACTGCTACCGCAACACACTAAAGCATCAAATCAAGCGAAAAACGGATAAAACCCCCCGAAAATGCGAAGCGTGGGCGAGCATTTTTGTAGAAATGATAGCAGTAACATCCTTTTTTACAACCCAAAATTCGCTCCTGCTTTTGAGCGAATTTTCTGCGAGCCGTTCCGTACTACCACGGTCTTTCTTTCTTCTTTTTGGTTCATTTTTCTTCTTTCTTTCTCGAAAGAAGGAAGAAAAACGAACGTAGAAAAAAATTATAAAGTTTAATAAAAATATCCGTCTTAATCAAATAAAAAAACAAAACACTATGAAAGGTGATAAAAAATATGAACTTCAATGAATTCGTCTCTGAAATGAAAAAGAACACCGTAAAAAACATCATTCTCGACACCGATACCTACAACGAGATCGACGACCAGTTCGCGGTCGCTTGGGCAGTCATCGAAAACGGCAAACGTCTCAACCTCCTTTCAATAAACGCCGCTCCCTTCTACAACAACAGAAGCAGCGGTCCTAAGGACGGTATGGAAAAGAGCTACGAGGAGATCAGCCGTCTTATGGGGCTTATCGAGGAATCGGGGTTCGATCTTAAAGTCGCTCCCAAGGATATTCCCGTCTACAAAGGCTCGGAAGCCTATCTCCCGAGCAGAACCGAGCCCGTTATCTCCGACGCGGCAAAAAACATCGTTGACACCGTAAAGGCAAGCGATACTCCCGTCTACGTCGTCGCTATCGGCGCGATAACAAACGTCGCTTCCGCGATACTTATGGATCCCTCCATCGTAAATAATATGGCGGTCATCTGGCTTGGCGGTCACGCTTGGCATCACAGCCATTCAATGGAGTTCAATATGAGACAGGACGTCCCCGCCGCTCAGGTAGTGCTTGACAGCAAGGTCCCATTCCTGCAGGTCCCCTGCGTGGGCGTCTGCGATATGCTCCACACCACCGTTCCCGAGCTGAAATACTATCTCGACGGCAAGAACAAGCTATCCACCTATCTCTGCAACATCGTCGCAAGCTATAACAGCGGAAACGCATACTGCTGGTCCAAGGTCATCTGGGACGTTTCAGCAGTAGCGGCTATCATTACCAAGGGCTTTGGCGAGCCCGTCGTGCTTCCCACGCCTATTCTGACAGGAGACAGCCTTTACGCCTTCGACACGGCGCGCCACCCCATGCTGTACGTCCGTTCTCTGAACAGAGACAGAATATTTGCCGATCTCTTCAAGACCATAACGAACGAGAAATAAAAATACAGATTTCAAAAAACAAAACGGTTTACAGGCGTTTCATCGCGCCCGCAAACCGTTTTTTATTATATTTCAGACTTTAATTGTCCTGCTCGTAGCCAAAACCGTTCTTTGCCTTGTTCTGAAAACTGTTTTCCGCCTTCATATCGGAGCTCTTGTTCTTGCAATCCTTTGCGTTCTTTGCGTTCTTTGCATTCTTTGCGTTCTTTGCATTCTGATAATTGGCGTTGTTCTGGGAATTGCTTGTGTTGTTTGTATTATTTGTGTTGTTAGAATTGTTTGACTGATTGTTCATTTTATAGATCAACTCCTTTCCGAGATTTATTTTGCTCTGAAAGGAGTTTTTTATGCAAGGTTAATTTTTCGATTTTCAATTTTTCGCAAAAAAGAATAAAAACCTTGGCTCTGTCACGTTATGCTGTCCGTCTCGATCTCGCTTATACCGATCCTGCAAAGCTGACAGCCGTCCGAAGCGTCTCCGCGGCAGTATGCAACGAGAAGTCTGCCGTCGTTGGTCTCGAACAGCGCGGGATAAGAATATCCGCGTTTTTCGTCGTCCTCAATTACGTTGAGCGCGCCGAACCTTCTGCCGCCGTCAACGCTTTTTCTGATAACGAAGGGAGTTCTGCCCATACAGCCCGGCTCCTGAGTTCTGCCGTTATAGTTTGGGATCGGGTTATAGACGGCGTAGGTCACGCCGCTGAAGGTCTTCATCTGCATCGGTGAGCAGGGCGACGTGAAGACGCTGGGCTTTGCTTCAACAAAGCCGTTAAGTCCGAATTCTGAAAAGCTCTCGTACTGACAGCCGTAGTTGGTACGCGCCCAGAGGTACAGCCCGTCGTCACGCTCAAGTATTCCCGGCTCCTGAAGTCCGGTACGAAGGTTGGGACCGTACGCGGAACGAAGATCGAAGTTCGCTTTATAAAATGTCTTTCCGTCGTCGTCGGAATAGAGGCAGGAGCTTGCGTACGCGGTGAAATGATTGTACGCTGATGCCGAACGCACCAGGTCGCGGTGTATGTACGCCGTAGGCGCCACTATTCTTCCGCTTGAAAGGCGCACGAAACGGTCGTTATTTACGACGTAATAGTACGGAGCGCACTTCATATCGCACTTTTCCGAAATGAAATCGACGCCGTTTTCCGAAACGGCTCTGCCAAGCTCGATGGTTGAGATGCCGTTCTTTTCCATTTTGATCAGAAAGAAGAACGCTATCTTTCCGTCCGTCAGCTCCAGCGCTGAGACGCTCATGATGTTTTTCACTCCGAACTCTGCGGCTTTCGCTATGATACGCGGCTCGGACCAAGTACGCCCCTCGTCAAACGAGCAGATGAGCGCGATGTCGCAGGCGCAGTCATCCCCCCAATGCTCGCCTGTGTAACGGCTATAGGCGTAAAGTATTTCGCCGCTCTTACCGCGGATAAACGAGCCTTCGCTGTTTCGCGGGTTGTTTTCTGAGGGGGGAAGCTGATGAAGAAGGGTTACGTTCATTTTTATTATTCCTTTTTTATTTTGAGTAAAGTTTTTGTTTTTAATTAAGACGGTGATTTCCCAAGCCTTCTCCAGCGGGAGAAGGTGGCACCGTAGGTGACGGATGAGGTGTTTATAAAATTTGCTTTCGATTAAATTCTATAATTTTCTATTAAAGTTGCTTTTTATATAAATTCCGCATCTTTCTTCCTTCTTTTGAGAAAGAAAGAAGAAGAAACGTATGAATGCTTCGCATTCCTATGTCGAAAAGAAATATTCGAGGGGGGTGCGCCTGTAGATGTTAGCACAAAACCGGCAGTGTCACGATGAAAGCAGACCGTAATCCTTTACAACAAGCTCAGCAGGCGTACAGATACCTGCATAAGACGGTCGAGAGAAGAAAGCTCCATATATTCGTTGGGGGAATGGACGAGGCGCATATTGGGACCGATAGCGATGATATCGGCTTTTCCGCCGCGCTGAGCGATGTTATACGCGATAACGCCGCACTCAAGTCCCGCATGGATAGTATAGAAATCGGGCTCTTTGCCGAAGACGGTCTTACAAGCCTCGGAGTAAGCTGACTGCATAGCGCTTCCGCGAACGTACTCCCAACCGGGATAGGAGTTTCTGCGGACCGCCTCGCCGCCGAGAATATGAGCCATACGGGATATAGCCGCGACGGTCTGCTCGGAGTAGTACGCCTTGCAGGCGCGGGTAAGACAGCCCATTTCAAGGTTATCGCCGTTAATACTGATACTGCCGCAGTTGGAGGACGCCAGAACGACGTTATCTTCAACGGTTCTGTCAGTCACGCCCTGAGGCATGAGCATAATAGCGGAAATGAGCGCAGAGGTGCTCTTCAGAGTCAGCATACCCTTGCCCTCAAGCGCCGCAAGCTCCTCGGCTGAAGCCTTCTTGATAGTGATGCGGAAGCTCTTGCGCTCCTCGGGAATGAGAGTGGTCTTGATCTCGTTCTGCAAAGCGGTGAGCTTGGATTTTGCGACCTTTGCGTCGCCGCCGTCGTAGAATACGACGTAGGAAACACAGCAAGGCGGGATAACGTTATCCTTACCGCCGCCCGCGATGTCGACGAGGTGCAGGGGGTACTCGGCGTAAAGGGCGTCAAGAGCCGTTCCCATAAGCTTGATAGCGCTCTTCTTACCCGAATCGATAGCGATGCCGCTGTGACCGCCGCAAAGTCCGCTGACCTCGATCTTGTAGGGCGTACCCTCAAGCGCCGTCTTGGTCACGGGAATAGTGATGTCGGTCCTGATGCCGCCGGCGCAGCTGATGCAGGCGTCGAGCTCGTCCTCGCTGTCAAGGTTGATGATGCGATCCGACTTCATCATAGAGAAATCAAAGGCGTAGATGCCGTCCATACCCGTCTCCTCGGAGGAGGTAAAGAGGAACTCCGTCTCGGGGCAGACCAGATCTTCCTTGTCGAGAAGCGCCATCATCATGGCGACGCCCGCACCGTCGTCCGCGCCGAGAGTGGTACCGTCGGCGGTGATGATATCGCCGTCGATGATCAGCTTTATGGGGTCTTTCAGGAAATCGTGGTCGGAATCCGCGGTCTTTTCGCAGACCATATCGGTGTGCGCCTGGAACATTACGGAGGGCTTACCTTCGCACCCGCAGGACGCGTTTCTGCGGATAAAGACGTTGTGAGCCTCGTCTCTTACGCAGAAATAACCGCGATCGAGGGCGAACTTCTCGATATGCTCGGCGATCTGCTTTTCGTTGCCCGATCCGCGGGGAATGAGGGATATCTCCTTTAAAAAGTCAAGAGGAGTTTTGTTTGTGAGATTTTTGTACTCTGTCATAACTATTTTGTCCTTTCGAATTATAACTATAAGATTTACATAAGATTTTTGTAGTAGCTGACTGCAAGAGCGTCGCAACGCTCGTTATACGGATGCCCTGCGTGCCCCTTCACCCATACGAACTGCACGTCGTGCACGTCGAGAAGGTCGAGGAGCCTTCCCCAGAGCTCGGGATTCAAGGCGGGCTTGCCGTCACCCTTTTTCCAGCCCTTGGCGCGCCAGCTCTTCGCCCAACCCTTGGTTATACCGTCGCTGACGTACTTTGAATCGGTGGTCAGGGTGACCTTGCAGGGCTCCTTCAGCGCCTCGAGAGCCTTGATGACCGCTGAAAGCTCCATACGGTTGTTGGTGGTATTTCTGTCACCGCCGCTGATCTCCTTTTCAACGCCGTTGTAGACTAAAATAGCGCCGTAACCGCCGGGGCCGGGGTTACCGCTGCAGGCGCCGTCCGTGTATATCTCGATATGTTTCATATATTTTCTCCGTTTTTGTTGATTTCAATTTCAAATATGTAAATTGGTGTTTATCGGGCAGGCGAGCGCCTGCAGGCAAACAAATTATTTGCTAAAGACGGGTATTTGTTGTAAATTTTGCAGGCAGTCGCCTGCCGCCGAAACCTTATCATATTCCCATTATACTACTTTTTTATAAAAATATCAATATATATTTAAATATATTTAAAAACTTTACTCCCATACTCTTGACAGAACAGCAAAAATCTAATATAATAAATCATGGAAATATACAGTTTTTTCTGAAAGGAATAAATGCTATGGATTTTTTGTGCAAACACATCGTTGAAAGAAAAAGAGAAGGTCTTTACCGCTATAAGAAGACCGCTATCATTATGTCGTGGGTTATCATCCCGATAGTGCTGATCATCGTTTGCTTCGGACTTGCCTCGATAAATCTTTATTTTGAATTTTTAAGAGCGTCGATCATCGTTATCCCCTCGCTTACAGCGGCTATGGCGAAAATGTTCGGCCCCATAACCGCGGCTTACGGAAGCGAAGCTTACGAATATTCCGTCGCTGCGGGAGAGATGTCCTTTGCAAGAATATTCGGAGACAGATTCCGCCGCGAATGGTTCAAGATAGCCTTCGATAAGGTGGAAAAATGCGCGCCCCTGGGCGGTCTGAACGATCCCGAGACGGACGGCGGTAAGTACGACGTTGTCTACAAAGCGATCTCCTCCGTAAACGCGCCCTACATCTATTACATAATCTTCAGAGACGGACAGGACCGCCGCTGTCTGGCTTATTTCGAGCCCGTCAAGAAGAGCCTGCGTATGATAAAGACCTACTATCCCGCAACGGTCATGACGAATCTCCCCGACTGATATCCCTTTTATTCAATTTCTTAATCATTAAAACAGCGCTCCCTTCATAAATATTACATATAAAACTGTAATTATTTATACGGGGGCGTTTTTATGAAAAAGGTACATTTCAGAGCTTTGATCCTTGCGGGAGCGTTGATCTCCGCGTTTCTCTTCGCATTTTCGCTTACGGGCTGTCACAGCGATACGGTCGCCGATCCCTTTCACGGTTTTGCGGGAGATATTACCGTAAAATGCGCGTTGAACGTGCAGGGCGCGGTCTCGGAAATAGAGTTTTCGCGGACTGCGGGTGAGATCAAAGCGGTATTTGATAAACCGAATACTCTGCAGGGCTTCATTCTTTCCAAAAAGGACGGCGTCTTTTACATAAGCTACGGCGATATATCCGCCGACATCGACGAGAGCGCCGCGCTGATACTCAACCTCTGCTCCGAAGCCTTCGCGCCTCATTACAGCGAGATGACCGTCATCAAAAGCGAGGAGCGCGACGGAAATAAGCTGACGGTGATCGAAAGCGGCGGCTTTATATACCTTTTTTCAAAGGAAGGCGTTCCTCTGAGCGTGAGCGGCGTTTTCGACGGCAGACAGTTCGAGATCTCAATTGCGTCCATCGCGCCCCTGATCTCCGAAACGGAGGGAAACGCGGAATGAACGGCGCATACGTCCTGATAGATCCCGCCGCCCTTGCGCGCAACGCAAAGGCGCTGAAAGCCCGTCTCGGTAGCTTTTACTGCGTTCTTAAATGCGACGCCTACGGTCACGGCGCGGAAAAGTGCGCCGCGCAACTGGCTGATATCGGTATGGAGCGCTTCGCCGTCTACTCTCTGAGCGAGGCGAATACCGTCCGTAAGGCGGCGAAAAACGCCGAGATCCTCATTCTGGGGCGCACAGAGCCCGTTTTTTGCGACGAGCTTGAGGCGGGCGGCTTCGTTCAGACGGTAAGCTCCGCGGATTACGCCCGCGTCCTTGCATATCACAGTAAAAACATCAAGATCCATATAGAGATCGACTGCGGAATGAACCGCTCGGGCTTCAAGCCGCTTGAGCTATCGGCGTTTTCTCTGCCCTTTCCCGCAGAGAAGATTTCGGGAGTTTTCGGGCATTTGAGCTGCGCGGACGAAAAGGAGCTCTCCGAGGCTGAAAAGCAGATCCGAATATTTGAGAGCGCCGCCGGGCTTCTTGAAAAAACGCTGGGAAAGCCCCTTATCCGTCACCTTTCGGCGTCCGCCGCTTCTCTCAGGAGCGAGCTGAAAACGAACGCCCTGAGCCGTATCGGTCTGGCTCTTTACGGCGTCGCCCCCGAAAACTGCGACGGCGGCTTTTTAGAGCCCGTCATGTCCTTTTACAGCGACGTTACGGAGGTGCGTTCGGTCAAAAAAAGCGAAACAGTCGGTTACGGGTCAGATCATTCCCTATCAAGAGACAGCGTCATCGCCACGGTCTCGGGCGGTTACGCAAACGGGATCCTCAGATCCGCCTCTACAAAGCTCACCGTACTCATTCACGGTCAGCCCGCCCCGTCCGTCGGAAGGATCTGCATGGATCGCTTTATGGTCGACGTCACCGACGTCGTTACAAGCGGAACGCTCGTCCGTCCCGGCGACACCGTGACATTTTTCGACAAAAATTTCGGTATCGAGAGCATGGCTCGCGCCTGCGGAACGATCCCCTACGAGGTTCTGACCTGCATCGGAAACTCAAACAGACGTATATACGCCGATTTCATCCACGATCGGTGAAAAAATTATCATAAGGCTCTGTCACACTATACGTTTGATTTTTGATGTTTTTCAAATTTTGATTTATCTACGAGATGTTCGATTACAAGAAGCCTTCTCCAGTAGGAGAAGGTGGCGCGAGGAACGAGCGACGGATGAGGTGTTTTTTAAGCATTTGAACTGTTTTTACACCTCATCCACCATCTTCGATGGTCCCCCTTCTCCAGCTGGAGAAGGCTCTCATTCGTGCGTTCATCTCCTCGACAAACACCAATTTATCAGTCATAACGAGTGACATAGCCTATCATAAAAGAAAGGAAAAACGCCAAATGTCCGAGGTTTTTTCAAAATTCGCGCCATTCATTCAGGAATTTATTTACCGAAGCGGCTGGACTGAGCTACGCCCGATCCAGACCGCGGCGGCTGACGTGATCTTCAACACGGACAAAAACCTGCTGATCACCACCCCCACCGCGTCGGGAAAGACTGAAGCGGCGTTTTTCCCCATACTTTCCGACCTTTATTCAAACCCCGTCGACAGCTTCGGGTGCATCTACATCGCGCCGCTGAAGAGTCTTATCAACGACCAATTCACCCGAATGGACGAGCTTCTTGACGAGAGCGGCATACCCGTCGTCCACTGGCACGGCGACGTAGCGTCCTCACACAAGACAAAAGCTCTGAAGGATCCCCGCGGCATACTTCAGATCACCCCTGAATCCCTCGAAAGTATGCTAATCAACCGTTCAAACGACGTTATCCGCCTGTTTTACGGTCTGCGTTACATCGTCATCGACGAGATCCACACTCTTATGGGAAGCGACCGCGGTTACCAGATAATCTGCCAGATCTGCCGTCTCTCCCGAATGATCGGTCAAAGCCCGAGACGTATCGGACTCTCCGCCACCGTAGGTGACGTTCAAAGCGCTTGCGATTGGCTCGAAGCGGGCAGCGAGCGAGAGACTGTCTGCCCCCGTATGCCGAACGAAAAGCTGAAATGGCGTCTTGGCATGGAGCAGTTCTACATCGGAACGCAGGGCGTTGCAAATCCTGCCCCCGAGGGCATGAACGTGGCAAGCGGACAAGCCGTTTCCGAAATTTCGGCGGTTGCGGGTGAGATCCAAAACAGTTTAAAAACTTCGGAAAACAATAGCGAAGTCCAAAACAGTTCAAAAACTTCGGAAAACAATAGCGAAGTCCAAAACAGTTCAAAGGCTCCGACTAACACAAGCGCGTCAGAAAACGAAAAGCAGTCAAGAGCGCCCGCGCCCATATATACCGATCCCGGTTACTCCTTCGTTTACGACAGCGTCAAGGGCAAAAAATGCCTCGTCTTCGCAAACTCGCGTGAGGAGACCGAATACATCACCGCAACCCTTCGTCAGATCGCCTCGAAGCGTAAGGAGCCGGATATTTTTTCCATTCACCACGGAAACCTCTCCGCTTCCATTCGCGAGGAAGCCGAGCTCGATCTGAAAAACGAGGAGATCGTCAACACTACCTGCGCCACCGTCACCCTTGAGCTTGGCATCGATATGGCTCGGCTTGAGAGAGTCATTCAGATAGAGTCGCCCAACTCCGTCTCCGCCCTTTTACAGCGTATCGGACGTTCGGGGCGGCGCGACACTCCACCCGAGATGATGCTCGTATTCCGAGAGGAGATGCCCATTCCCGCAACTCCTCTGCCGCAGCTCATTCCGTGGCAGCTTCTGCAAGCGATCGCCATTATCCAGCTGTACGCCGAGGAGCGTTTCATCGAACCCCCAAAGCGCAAAAAGCTTCCCTTCAGCCTTATGTTCCAGCAGACGCTGAGCGTTCTTGCCGCCTGCGGTGAGCTTACTCCCGCGGCGCTGGCGGGCAGAGTTATG
>SVSQ01000001.1 GCA_015064245.1 Oscillospiraceae bacterium
CGTAAGCAGGATATTCGGGGTGACACACACCTATGTTCGCACAAATAAAACAGTGTCACCTAAAAATCCTCGCGTAACACACTCCGTGTGCTCGGATTTTGGGTACATAGCTTCCGCTAAGGCGGGGATACCGGCAGATGTTCGCACAAGGTACACGGTATCACCGTGCGGTCATTTCTACAAAAATGCTCGCCCACGCTTCGCATTTTCGGGATGTGCTGGGTAGGTTTTACCCTCTCCGTCACCTGCGGTGCCACCTCTCCCGAAGTGAGAGGCTTTTTTGTGGGTTAGATGATGTACGCTCTTGTTTGAAGAGGGAACCCTTTTTCGAAGAAAATTACGTAGTAATTCGTTTACGGCGATAGCTTACTGCTGTCGCCGTAAACGAAGTTCTTTGCGCAGCTTTCTTTCAAGAAAGCGCGTTTCTCCCTTTCAACGAGAATGTAACGTCTACTGCACGCTAACAAGATCGGGGTAATTTTCTTCAAGAAGCTCAAAGCCAACGATAAGAGTATCAAGAAGAGAAGAAAGAGTATCAGAATACTCATCGCGGGTTTCGAGATCGAAGCAGCAGTAGCCCGACTCTACGGTAATACCCGCGTTATAAAAAGCGCCCTCACTGTCAAGACGGGCGATCTTTTCAGCCGCGGTCAATACAAGTATCGAGACGGCGGCGCAAGCCAAAGCCGACTCATCCTCTCTGTTAGCGGACGGCATTTCGTAAACGCCGTCGCGCTCCTCGCAGGCGTGACCGCTCACCTCAAGATAGAATCTATCGTCGTAAAATCCGCCTGTTATTCTCGTCATTCAGTTTCCTCCTTCTTTGCGTCCACCAGCTTGGAAAGAAGCTCGTCCCGTCCCTCGAAATCCATCATTTCGATGAGCAGACGCGCGCTTTCGCGGTTCCGGGGCTCAAACACGCCCATATTGTAAAGCTCCTTCGCCATACTGTTCAGCTCGGCTCTCTTGGAATCCACGCTCTTTTCAGCGGCTATGGAGATATCGAAAACGGGATGGTGAACGTAATCAGCACCCGCTGACTCCTCGGTCTGCTTCAAACCGCTTATACCGCTGTTTTCATATACGATGTACTCCTTAGAAGAAGTATCAAGGTCGTTGGGGCTGACGACTCTGAAGCATCTCGGTACGGTATAGAACTGACGTATCAGCTCGACCATAATGTGACACACCTTGCAGAAGGCGCGGTAAGAGGACGCTATCATATCGCTGGTCATCTTGCTTCCCGACTCCTGAAGCGCCTGAATAGCCGCCGCGGCTACAACTCTTCCGTCCGTACCGCCCGTGGTAACGTCTCGGTTACCGGATGTTTCCTTGAGCTCCGCGATCTTGTTGTTTATAAGCTCAAGATAGATGTCGGAAAGGGGCTGAACGGATATCTCGCGTATGGAATCCTCGCCGAGTCCCGCCCCCTGGATATGTACGAAGGGACGGCGCCAGTCCGCGAACTCCTGCTCGTTTACAGAGCCGTCCGCGCGAATGAAGTATCTTCTGGTGGCAGCCATACGGGCGTTTTCGAGTATGGCGTAACCAAGCTTGTCAATCTGCATCTGGGCGTCCTTCATGATATCAAGAGAGCCGAATCCGCAGGGAGTTCCCTCGATCTTATACATAACGTCGGTTACAAACGGATACCTTCCGTGATCGTACAGACCTCTCTCCTTATATTCGGGAAGGTCCTCGGTGCAGTACAGAACGTAACCGCCAACGTATTTGCAGTAATGGACCACCTCTTTTCCCTCGCTGTTTCTGCGCTTGTAGTACCAGTCAACTACCGCCGCCTTGTCGGAGACGTCAACGTCGTCATCGTAAAGATAACGGTTGGTATCCTGCGCCGTATCGGTGTTAAGCTCCTTGATCTCGGGATACATCTCCATTATCATATCCTTTGAGCGAAGCTCGATATGGAAGACGTTGGGAGACTCGTTCAGATCGTTCACTCCCGGCTCCCAGAACAGGTTGAGGATATCCACGCGGCGTATCTCGATATCGCCGAGCCCGTCGGACGCGTTGGGATTCCAGAAAACGCCGTAACAGCCCGTACCGTGCTTGAGCTTATCGTTCCAGACAGAGGAATAGACCTCGGGGAAGTCGTTATACTCAAGGAGTATGGGAAGAAGCTTTGAGAGCGTTTCGGCGCTCTCGGTATCGGAAGGCTCTCGGGCGGAGACGTAGGGCGCGGGGATCGAGCTCATAGCGTCCGCGTGCTTGACCGCGAGAGAGTTGAACAGCCACGCCGATGCGGGAATATAATTATCCTCGGACACGGGCGCGGTGTGGCGCAATTTGTACCACTGCTCGTTCTGAACGATCCTGTTTGTGAGCGCTGCGCGCGCTTTTTTGTATTTGCTGAGCAAAAGCTCTGCGTTTTCAATGTTTGGCATAATGTTAAGTCCTTTCTTGTTTAAATTTCAAGTTATGTTATAACATATAAAACTATAAATTGGTGTTTATGGGTGTAGTCCGAATATAGAATAACGGGTCGTCGTGGGCGCCGACCCCTACGACAAACATAGATATTTCCTCTAAATTTGTAGGGGGCGGCGCCTCGACGCCCCGCAAAATTTACACCGAACACCGCACCTATAAATCAAAATTTGAAGAAATAATAAATATTCCACAAATAACTACCATCTCCCCACCACAGGCGTACTCATACAAAGATATCTAACCTCGTCCGCAACGTGATCCTCACCGTCCGTGTCCAGATCCTCAGGGTTGGTCTTCGAAAAGCAAAGAAGAGGGATCGTCCTGCGAAAAGCCTCGCAGTTCTCGAAAACGTACATAAGGGGATAACCGTTCGCATCAAAAGTCATACGGTAGTGCATCTGCATCCAGCCTGGAATACGCTTGTTGTCTCCGGGAGAAAAGTAAACGCCGTGTTTTGCAGCCGTCTCAACGATAGCCTCGCCACGCGAGGAATCCCATATACTCGGATCGGCTACCCCGTGGATAGTCCTTCCCTTGAGATAGGGATGCTCACATTCCACACGGTGTATCTCGGAAAATATCTTGTCGGGCGTCCATTTGACACCCTCGTTCGCGCTGCCCGTACAGCCGTAAAGCTCAAGTATGCGGTAGACGCGCCCGTCATGATCCTGGACCCACCAGCCGCAGGAAAATGGCTTTGCGTAACCGAAGTCGAAGGACCGCATACAGCGCCAGTCTCTTGGTGGAGTAAAGGGCTTTATAACGTGGGAAAAGCGTCTGCTGCCGTACCCCTCGGGATCGTCTCGGAACTCTTCAAAGAACTGTCCCTCGAAAACGTCCCAGTCTCCGTATCTGTGCGCCCTTCTCAGCTTTTCGGGCAGGGCGTCAAGCACGGTGACGTACTCGGGATTACGCTCCATAAGTATCTTGTTGTCGTCCACGGTGGCGGGAATGAATTCGTAGTCCTCTTTCCTCTCGCCCTTCTGATATATCCGCTTGACGAACAGCCTGCGGAACCAGGTATGACCGACTCCCCCAGGGTTGCCCGTAAAGAACATACGCGGTGAAAAATCAGCGCGGGTGGTTCTGTTAGCGGTCATCAGAAAGCTTATCTGCTCCCAGGAAAAGTGAGTACACTCCTCAACGCCTATAACGTCGAACTCCTGCCCTTGGTATCGGTAGATGTCCGCTTCCTTATCGCAGTAGCCAAGCTTGAGGTAAGAGCCGTTCGGAAATTCAAACACCCGATCGCTCGCCTTATAATTTACGCTCTCGCCCAGCAGAGCGAGCAAGGGGTTAAGGTGGTTTTCCTTCAGCTCGTGGAGCGTTCTTCGCAGGAGCAGACATTTCAGTCCTGCGTAGCGAAAGCAGAGAAGAACCAATTTCGTCCGCATCGCCCAGGACTTTCCTCCGCCTCTGGCGCCGCCGTAGCCCACGAACCTCGCCTTTGACATAAAGAAACGCTTTTGCTTCTCGGAAGGCGGCGGGATCTTTAATCTATACATCTTATCTGCTGCATTCCTCCGAATCCGTATCGAATTCTATCAGAACGCCCTCCCTTTCCTTTTCTCCTTCTTTTGAAATACCGTTCAGCTCGCATATAACTCCGCTGACCTCTTTGATGACGCCCGAAAACTCCTTCAAAGCCTTAGCGTCCAGCTTTTTCGGAGCGCCCTCCGACTCGGTAACGAAAAGCTCTCTGCATTCCGATATGTCCTGAAGCAGCTCCGCAACTTTTGAGGCGGCTATGCGAAGAGGCTCGAGCGCTTCGTCCTTTTTACTCTTTTTACGTCTTGTTCTCTTCGTTTCTATATCATATCCCCCCGTGTTTCAAAGCATTGTAACAGGATCGGCACAGATCGATAAACGCGCCGTACTCAAGCGCCTTTTCCGACCGTATCTGACATCCGCACACCGAGCAATTCATCATCTGCCCGTCTTCATCTGACTCCTTACAAGTCCTGCAGCCCGAGCATTCCTTCGCTCCGCTAACGCATATCAGCGCCACAGTCTTTCATCGCTCCTTTCGTCTCACTGACCTGTTTGTGAGATAATTATAGCACAGTTTTTCGTGTTTTTCAAGAAAAACGCGAACACTTGTTCGTTATTTGTAAACTCACCACAAAAAAATACCAACAGTTTTTCGTCCCAATTGTAAAGATACCACTAAAAAAGCGGGAGTCAATGTACCTAAAAAAGGACATCGACTCCCGCATATAAAAAAATCCGATTTTTTTGTATTAAATGCCACTTGAAAAAATAACGTCAAGATGATATAATCAGTTTATAATGATACATTAAATTACATATAAATTGGTGTTTAGCGGTATGTTCGCACGAATCGAGCCTCCCTCCGGGAGGGAGGTGGATTTTGCGTAGCAAAAGACGGAAGGAGCCTGCGAAAGCGTAAAAACTGTGTAAACAACAGCGTTTTTCGCCTTCTCCCTCACCCGCTTAAGCGGGAGCTTCCTCACGGAGGGAGCCTTTAATTCCTGCGAACATCTCCCCTATAAATAATTTGAAAATATCCACAATCTATAATAAATAAGGAGAAGATTACCGCAAATGCAGCTTATCGACACGGAGCTTTTTAAAAATATCGATCCATCCTGCCTAAAGAAGCTTGGAAAATGCCTGCGCCTGCACGTTATGCAGTACAAAAAGAACGAGACCGTGTGCAGCTACGGAAACGGTTCTGACAGAATAGGTATAGTTTTGACGGGACGCGCGGCTATCTTCAGAACGGATTATAACGGCTACGAATCTCTGCTTGAAAACCTCCCCGAGGGCTCGATCTTCTCGGAATCCATGTCCTACGCAAGGACTGCGGGAGACAGTATAATGGTTCGTTGCACGGTCAAATCCACTATCGCGTATCTCGATTACGAGCCTATTCGCGCAAGGTGCCTCGGAAAATGCGAGGTCATCTGCCGAGAATCAGACATACTCCACGAAAACCTGATGGATATGCTCATAACCCGAGCAAAGCAGCTTAGCGAACGGGTAGAGGTGCTCGGCTGTCACAGTATGCGCGAGAAGCTTCTCTGCTACTTCCGTCTGCAGCTCAAGGGCAAGGTTACGGGTAAGCTGACGCTCCCCTTCTCCTGGATGGAGCTTGCGTCGTACATCAGCGCGGACCGCTCCGCCATGATGCGCGAGCTTTCGCTGATGAAGGCGGACGGACTCATAAATACAGACGGAAGAAAGGTCACCGTACTTAAAAAATTCTCGGAAGAATAATTTTTACAACAGATGTTCGGTAACCGCAACGTACATTATAAATATTGAAAGGAAACAGAATTCATGCAAAACGTAACCGTAGATTTTTCCCAAAAGGTTGGAAAAATGAAGCCTATGCACTCCGTAAACAACGGACCCGTTTACAAGTTCGCCGTTGACCAGCGTATCACAAACATCGAGCCCTATAAGGCGGCAGGTATCCCCTACGCGCGAAATCACGACGCCTCCTTTTACGCCACCTACGGCGGCGAGCATATCGTCGACGTCAACTTCATATTCACCGATTTCGACGCCGATCCCTACGATCCCGCGTCCTACGATTTCACCCTCACCGACGAATATCTGCGCATGATCGAAGCGGGCGGCGCAAAGGTGTTCTACCGTCTCGGCTCGAAGATCGAGCATTGGAGCAAGAAGTACAACACTCTGCCTCCGAAGGATTTCAAAAAGTGGGCGGTGGTCTGCGAGCATATAATAAAGCATTACTGCTACGGCTGGGCTGACGGCTATCACATGGACATTGAGTACTGGGAGATCTGGAACGAGCCCGACCTTGACGCCGATGACAGCGACCACAAGCGTTGCTGGGGCGGAACGGCGAAGGAGTTCTATCAGCTTTTCAGGATCACCCTCGAGCATCTGAAGACTACGTTTCCCGAGCTGAAGATAGGCGGTCCCGCCTGCGCAGGACTGAACGAGAAATGGGTAAGAGGTCTTTTCGACAGTCTGGGTGACATCAAGCCCGACTTCTTCTCCTGGCACATCTACGCCGAAACAGTTGAAAAGGTACGCGTCCGTCTCAGAAAAGCCCGCGAGATCCTCGATTCCTACGGACTTTACAGCACCGAGAGTATCCTCAACGAGTGGAACTACGTCAAGGGCTGGACGGGAGACGAGTGGATCTACTCCCTGAAGACCGAGAAAAAGCTGAAGGGCGCTGCGTTCCTTGCATCGACCATGCTTATGTGTCAGAGCGAGCCTCTTGACAATCTGATGTTCTACGACGCCCGCCCCGGCGGAATGAACAGCTTGTTCTGCACCGATATGATCTGCGAATGTCTGAAGGGCTACTATCCCTTCTATATGTTCAATCAGCTTTACAAGCTGGGCGATCAGGTCAAGACCGAGAGTGACGACGCTCAGATCTGGGCTTGCGCCGCTTCGGGCGACGAGCAGAACGTAATGCTTTCCTACTACACCGACGACGATTCCGCCCCCGCCAAGGAAGTCAAGGTCACCTTTAACAACGTAAATAACCCCGCAGGCGTCCGTCTTGAGTACTACTGTCTCGACGAGGAGCATGACGGATCTCTTATCCGAGAGGAGATATTCACAGCCGAGTCCTTCGCCTCCTACATAACTCTCCCTCTCCACAGCACCTATCTGCTTAAGATCGTGCCGCTTGGTTGAGCCGTACTTTTCTTGAAAGAAAAGTACGCAAAAGAACTTCTGTAATAAATACAAAACAAAAAACTGCTGTAAATTCCGACAGGAAAATACAGCAGTTATTTTTATTTGATTCAGTGTTTATCTTCCATGCTCTCAAATCTCTTGAGCTCTTTTTTTCTGTTCCAGAGATAGGAGAAATGCATTTCGCCTCCGCGGGCGATACGCTTGATGTTTTCAACGTGTTTAAGGAGTATCACGATCCCAACGACGGCAAAGCAGATAGTTCCCACAATGTCCTTCGTTATGAAACCGTAAATGAAGGGCCATGCAACTGAGGCAGTCATGGGAACGAAGCAGATATAGTTCGTTACGAAGGCGATGACGACCTCGCAGACAAGCATTATAAGGAACACTCTCCAGTCGAAGGTAAGAATAACTCCGCCGAGGCACGCAAGCCCCTTACCGCCCTTAAAGCCCATATAGAAGGGCAGGATATGACCGAGGATACACGCGCATCCCGTCAGAGCAAAGGAGAGCTTGAAGTCCGCGAACACCGCTTTCGCGACCGCTATCGCGATGCAGGGCTTGGCTATATCGAAGATAGCGCAGGAAAAGCCGACGGTCTTTCCGAGAAGGATAACGGCATTGGACGCGCCCGCGTTATGGGAGCCCCTTTTTCTGATATCACACCCGTTGACCTTGGCGATTATGTAAGATGGATTTATTGTTCCGACACAATATCCGATGAGCAGACAAAGAAAATATTTCACGCCGCGTTCCTCCTTTCTCAGTTACGTTGATCTGAACGCTATAAACCTATGCTACCATATTATTATAGCATATATTTTTTAACATTTATTCAAGTAATTATCAATTTTCGTTGAGAATTACGATTTTATTTTAGAAACTTCCAAAACCGATGCAGATTTTTTTATTCAAATCGCACAAAAAGCGGTATTCTCGCTATATGTTAATGCTTTCTATATACTCTTTAGGTGATATTCCCACGGCGTCCTTAAACACCTTCGAAAAATACAGAGCGTCCTGAAATCCCGAAAGGATCGCCACGTTCTTAACGCTCACGATACCTTGTTCGATAAGAAACATCGCATGCTTTATTCTTATATCCCGCAAATATTTTGTGTATGCTATCCCCTTTTGTTTTTTGAAAAGAAAGGATACGTATTTGGAATGATACCCGAGCTGCTCTGCAACTGAGGAGAGCGAAAGCTCCGGATCTGTAAAACGCTCCTCTGTTAAGGCTATGACCTTGTAAACGACGTCGTTCACCTTATTCTTAATACACGGGTTGAGTCTTGCCAGCGAATACAGAAGTGTCGCTTCGCTGAGGATATCTATATTCCCGTCGTTGACCGACGCGATATTCTCAGTCCAAAACGGTATCAGCGCCTCGTTTTCCGAGAACAAACGGCAGCTGACAGATATTCCGAGACGATCCATATATTCGGATGCCCGACGCCCGTTAAAGCTGATATAATAGTATTCAAGCTCCGATATGCTCTCGATAGAAAATCTCTCTCCCTTCAGAACGAAAAACAAAGAGCCGCGCTGAAGATGATACTCTCTTCCGCCGCAAAACAGCGTCCCCTCTCCTTTTGCGACAAGATTTATAATGTGATTTTCCGCTGTCCGCGGCACAGACTGACAATCCGTACCTTCATATACAAAATTAAGACAAACAAGATCACTTGATTGATTAAAATTAAATTTACAGATATTGCGGGTTTCCATATTGGCAAATCCCTTCCCATTCTTTTTCGGTAGATATACTACATTATAACACAGCGCCGGTAAAAAAAACAACTATTTTCAATATTTTAATAGAAATTTTCCATTTACAGACGAAAAAATCTATGCTATAATCGTGCTAACAAGACAAAAATCGGACGGAGAAGAAACACTGTGTATTACGGAATAATAACCCTGTCGGTAATAATGTTTGGATTGCAGTTTCTATTCAACCGCCAGTACGAAAGGGAGAGCGGAAACGATACCGCCTCCACCTTTGTATTCGCGTTCATCTACAGTATCGGCGGACTGATCCCACTTCTGATAATGAACGGATTCAAATTCGGAACCACGCTTTTTACAGTTCTCATGGCGCTTGTTACATCGCTGAACTCCATTCTTTACACCTTCTGTTCGCTTAAAGCGCTTGCGCGGATAAATCTGTCTCTTTACTCACTTTTCGCAATGCTGGGCGGTGTGCTGCTCCCATTCCTTGTGGGAATAGTATTCTACAGCGAGCCCGTAACTCTCGGAAAGATCCTCTGTGTGGTCATCGTAACTCTTGCTTTGGCATTGACCGTAAACAAGAGCGAAAGCTCGGGGGGATTTTGGTACTACGCGGGCGTTTTCGTTCTGAACGGAATGTCCGGGGTGCTTTCAAAGCTGTTCCAGTCCGCTCCATTCAAAAAAGCCGACGCCGCTTCCTATTCCGTCTGGATAGCTATAGTAACAGCGCTTCTTGCCGCTGTCGTGCTGATATTTATCAGAAAAACGGTAAAAAAGCCAAATACCAAAGCTGTAATCTACGCCGCCGGATACGGAGTTCTGAACCGAATGGGAAACTACCTTTTGCTTATCGCCCTCGCCGTACTTCCCGCGTCAGTGCAGTATCCATTCATTACGGGCGGCGTTATGATAGTTTCCACAATCATCAGCGCGATTATAGGTCAGAAGCCGTCGAAAAAGGAGCTTATTTCGGTTATTCTGGCGTTCGCGGGAATACTGGTACTTGTAATTGCGTGACACTAAAAAATTAAAACTTAACGAAAGGAACCACACACTATGAAAAAAACTATCAAATTCGGCATCTTCGGTCTCGGCAGAGGCGGCTCGTTCTTTGATAACGTTCTGGTAAACAACGGCGAGATCGTCGCGGTCTGCGACTCTATCCAGCAAAGACTTGATAACACAAAAAAGCGTTTTCCCGACGTTGCTACCTATAAGGACTTCGACGAGTTCATTTGCCATCCCGGACTCGAAGCCGTCTTCATCTGCAACTACTTTCACGAGCATGTGCCGTACGCAATAAAGGCGCTTGAAAAGGGGATCCACGTCTTGAGCGAATGCACAAGTAACGGAACTATGGCAGAGGGCGTCGCTCTTGTCCGCGCTGCTGAGAAGAGCAAGGCGATATATATGCTGGCGGAGAACTATCCCTTCATGCAGTTCAACCAGGAGATGAGAAGAGTATACAGAGGCGGCTCTCTCGGAAAGGTGCTGTTTGCCGAAGGTGAATATAACCACCCATTCGATCCTAAGGATTACGGTTCTATCAGACATCTTCGCCCCTACGAAAAGCACTGGCGAAACTATGTTCCGAGAACCTACTACATCACCCATTCCCTCGCTCCCCTTATCTACATAACCGGCGCAAAGCCTGTCAGAATAACCGCTATGCCCGTCTTTTCCGCAACTCCGATGGATATGCTGGGCGGAATAATGGTCGGTGACAAAGCGGCTGTAGTCACTTGTCTGAACGACGACGAGTCCGTTTACAGAGTTACGGGCTGCGCGGCGTTCGGCGCTCACGAGAACTCATACCGAATTTGCGGAGTTAAAGGTCAGATCGAAAACGTACGAGGCGGCGGGGGAAAAGTAATGCTCCGCTACAACAGTTGGGAGATCCCCGAAGGAATGCAAGAGAATAACTACTATATGCCTGAGCTGAATGACGCCGACAAGGAGCTTATCGAAAAAGCGGGACACGGCGGCGGAGATTTCTACGTTATCAGAGAGTTCTTCGACTGCATAAGAGAAGGCAGAGAGCCGGAATTCGACGTATATTTCGCCACCACTCTGGCATCCGTCGGTATTCTTGCTCACAGAAGTCTGCTTGAAAAGGGCGTTCCCTACGACATTCCCGATTTCCACAAGGAAGAGGACAGAAAGAAGTACGAGAGCGACTATCTCACCCCATTCTACGGAAGCGACGGAAGCGAACCAACGCTCCCCTGCTGCTCAAAGCCCGATTATCTTCCTGCTCCCGAAGAGGTGGAAAAATACCAAAAGATTCTCCGAAGAGAGATACAGTAACTACAGTAACTACAGTAACTACAGTAAAACATCGCGCCCCCGAAGGCTGAAAACGCTTTCGGGGGCGATTTTTATATGTTTTTTCGTTGAGAATAACGAGTTTTTTAGAAAGTTATATCGGCTTCAACGGTTTCTTTATACAAAAGGTTCAAAATCCGCATTTTCCGCGTCGCTTATCATTTTTCCGATGCCATTAACAAAGGTCGGTATAACGCTCTGATCCCATTTTCAAGATATTCAAGCTTTGCTTCCATTTTATTCCCGTTCCTTTCTGTTTACGAATTCTCGGTTCAATCTCCTTAAAAACTTCTCTTTTTCCTGATCCTTTACGATGTGGAGATGGATAAACCAGTTCATATCCGCAGGGGCTTCAAAGGCGATGATCTCACCCCGAACCGTCTCTAAAACTATCATGGCGTCGTAGATTATATGTTCCCTGTGAGCTATGATCTCGCGGCTGTATATGTCCGCGCTCTTTATCTCACAAAACTCAAACATGACGTTCGACTCGGCGTTCCCCGCGCATACGGTAACACCCGTCTCCGTTCTGGGCTCTTCGCCGATCAAAAACTCCTTATAATCCTGCCCCCATTCCTCGCTTTCGTACCATTTGCTGTCAAGGGTAACGTACTTGCTACCCTCCTGCGTCAGAACGACCAGCTTTCCCTTCGGGAACATTATCACTCCGTTCTGAACGGCGACACACGGCGCGATCAGGAAGAACAATCTGTTTCCGACTATACTTTTCAGTATTTCTCTTCCTTTTTCGCTTATAAACATTTCGGTCCCGGCGTCTGCGTTTTGCTTCGAGATCACTCTGTATATCTTTTTGAGCTCGTCTCTCACCGCAAAATCAGATACGTCTCTCGGGATCGTCTCCGCTTTATCCCCGAGCAAAAGCGCGTAGATCTTCTGCAAGCTCTCTTTGCCGCCGACGTATATCTTGCTTTCACCCGCAAAGCGTTTTATGCTCTCAACGTCCTGAGAAAACACCGCGCCGTACAGGAAAGACGAGAGTTCATCGCGCCCCAAACCGTCCATTCCCATAACTCTGACGTGAAAGACCGCGGCGTTCAAGCCGTTTTGCTCCGCAAAATCAGCGCCCGCATAGAACTGCTCCTCGACTAAATCGAAATCGTGCGCCACCGAGCCCGCGAGGATCGAATTCTTTATAACGATGTCAGCGATCTCGCCGCTCATAGTGGTTTGGAAGCCGACGATCTCACCCGCAGCGTTCAATCTGATGACCTTATTGTGAGTACCGGGAAGCACCAGCACAGCGCCGTCCCTCAGACCGAGGGCGTTGCATATCCCGGCAGTCTCCGTCTCCTCGCCGCGCATGATATCCATCATGCGTCCGTTCTCCATTTGCTTTAACCCGGGAACGAAGATAAACGGGATAGAGGTTATCTCACCCACGGTCTTTGAAACCACGGACTGAGCCAGCTTCATCTCACCCGCAGGCAGCGATATGTGGGGAATATTGCATATTCCGCCCTCGCTTCCCGCCATTCCCGAGACCATTATGCACTCAACGCCGCTCTCGGAAATACCTTTTTCATTCAGCACGCCGAAGATCAGCTCCCTGAGCTTGCCGTAAAGGAAATCCCGTCCTTGAAGCTTACCGCTCCGCGCGCCGAAAGCTCCCTTTACGCAGGCGATCTCCTTATCGTTATCGTACAGCCAGAGCCGCGTGTTGGTCGTACCCATATCCATTACAAAAAACATGATCATATCTCCTTTTGAACTCACTTTAAGCCCGCGGTCACTTCGAATATCTCACCCTGATACCGCCGAGAAGTCCCGATGGCGCCAGCTGCAGGAACTGCGAAAAACGGTCTCTGACCTTCTGCGCGAGGGTATTTGAAACAGTTACCACAGCCTCGTTTTCCCCGTCGTTTATAATGTCCGTGACCTCGAAAAGATACG
Organism: Oscillospiraceae bacterium; assembly: GCA_015064245.1. Taxonomy (GTDB): domain Bacteria; phylum Bacillota; class Clostridia; order Oscillospirales; family CAG-272; genus SIG673. Next base: position 13,069 of record SVSQ01000001.1, read on the forward strand.
GCTTGCAGATCCTGATACCCGCGTCACTGCCGTTCAGGGTAAGCTGAGCATTCTGGCCCACCTTGCCAAGATCAAGGAATATTCTGCCATTTTTCTTTTCCGCGTTGAACTTAAAGGTGTAGCGCATCTTGCCCGAAAAATCCGGCTTGAAATCGGGAGAATTCACGTTAAAGAAGCGATCGAACTCACCCGCAACCTCGAATTTGCTCAGATCCTCGCAGTCCGCAAGCTCCAGCTTGTAGCTCGGTTCAAGGGAAACTCCCTCGTCTATTTCAAATTCGGGGCAAAGTCCTGCCTTGTCTCCGAAGATAACTATCTGGGACTGATTCGGCTGAAGCTCCAGCTTCAGCTCTCCGTTTTGGGTACTGCCGCTGACGCAGATGCCGTTAAGCAGATCAAGACGGGCGTAATCTCCCGCGCAGGGAAGCTTGACCACAGTATCCGCGACCTTGGAATAATCCTCGTTTGCAAACATAAATATCTGCGTTTCCCCACGTCTGCAGTGGTAGATTCGCAGTTTCGGGAAGCCCTCGGGAACGTAAACGTCCGTCATACCAAGCCCGCGCATCTTACCAACCAGCTCGTCAGCCTTGAGCACCGTACCGCTGAAGTCCGCGTTTTCGGGAACGGCGTCCATAAACCAGACCGCAACTCCCTTTTCCTGCAAACCGAGCAGACTGTCCAGCAGACCCTTTGGCATATGATCCGCGTAAGGAACGATAAGGCAGTCAAAGCTCTCCTCGTTTATGCAGAGCTTGCCGTCCTTCGCGCTTGCCCATTCGTCAAGCATATCGGCGGAAACTATATCGTAATCTATATGCGCGTCGTAAAGACGGGTGACTATGCTTTCCATATTTGAAGCGTTACCGAAACGGCTCGCCCACTCGCCGTCAACGTGGTACAGCACAGCGGCATTGGCCTTGTGGACCGTACCTTCAAGTATATGCGCCACCTTATTGACGTAACCCATAAGCGCGGAAAACGCCTCGAAGCTGGGATCCTTGCCCTCTGCGCCGAAGTGAGGCGGACAGTCTCCGTCGGGGAATTTGGAGCTGAAGGCGTGAGGCACGAAATGGTTGATTCCTCGAACGAGCAGGTGGTCCATAAGGAACTTCATCATGGACGAATCCTCTCCCCAGCCGTAAGCGCCAAAGACCTCGCACATCGCTCTTCCCTTCATATCGGGGTTGAGGTGAGCGAGAGACGCGCCGAGCTTCGTCAGGACGTACTCATAGAAGGAAGCGGCGCCAACACCGGTCGAGCAGGTCACCGTGTGCAGATAATCGCTCATTCCGGGCATTACCTGGTGCAGAACTATATCTATACCGCTCATATCCTGCCATCTCAGCGCGCGGAAATAGTGACCGACGCCGCTTCTCATATGGCAGTTCATATCCTCGATTATGTGACCGATGTACTGCACTCCGTGAGCGTGACACCAATCGGCGAGCTGCTTGTTGAAGCACTCGCTATACAGCTGAGTGACCGTGTCCATATAGGCGTGACGGATATCGGACTGATCGTCGCCGTTACGGTCATCCTCGTACCAGAGGAGATTGAGGTGGGGGATAGGATCGTAGCCCAGCTTCTGCTTCATTCTTTCCAGCACGGTCTCGTTCCAGGGGAGCGCAAGGGAATGTTTACCGATACGCGCCTCATAGAACCCGAAATCAAATCTTTCCTTACCGAAAACCTGATTTCCAAAGCAGGGCTCGTCGGAGAAGAAGCCGACGAAGGTGTTTCCGAAGTATTTTGCGTAATGAGCGTAGTGGCTCTCATAAACCGCGTCTATAAGAACTCGGACGGAGTCGGGATTTATCATATCGATATATTCCTTGCGCCCGCCGGTTCTTGACTTATAGTAGAAGAATATGCGGTAGACCCCTTCAGGAATATCCCAGGTCAGATAACCGCCCTTCACCTTGTCCGTGAGGTTTATGGCTTCGTAGGAGCAGGTCTCAAGGGCGTCCGCGTTTCTCTTGTAGGCGTACGCGCCGATAAAGATATTCTCAGCGTTTTCGCCCGTATGTATGACGGAAGTGTCATCCGCAGGACCGACAACGTCTATATGACGCTCGATCAGCTCCCATTGACGAAGCTCGGGGTGCTTTTTTGCGATCATTCCCGCCGCGTGTCCCGTGGGGAACTTATCGTCGTCCAGAAGCCAGACCTTCATCCCTCGCTTTTCACATTCCGCAAGGATGATGTCCATATCGCGCCACCAGGTCTCGCCCACAAAGTCGGGATGGGGGCGTGATTCAACGCAAAGCGCGCGGCATCCGCTGTCGTAGATACGCTGAATCTGCTCGGGGATAAGATGAGTATGATCCCCGTGTTGCCAGTAAAAAGGGAAAAGATAGTTGCTTTCCTTTCCGCAAAGAACGTCATATAATCTGTTATCCATATCAGGTACTCCTTTTCTGCAAATTCGGGTTTATATAGAAAAGCTCCGTTATAAGAAACCTTCTCCAGCGGGAGAAGGGGAAAGCTTGTTCATTCTTGAACATTAATCTACACCAAATCTCTGCGAAGATTTCGGTCTTTTTTCGGAGCAAAGTGGAGAAAAAAGCGCTGACCGCGTCAGCGAGAAAGCTTCGAGACGTGACACCCGTAGATGTTCGCACTAAACTCGCAGTGTCACGAATACATCGTATCGGAACTTTCGCCGCTTTTCTGCTTACCGTCGTCAAATATCGCATCGAAAAGCATCTGAGCGAAAAGCTCGTGCATCTCGGCGCAGGGGTGATTTATACGGTTGATGAGCAGCATAGTGGTGTCCTGAGTTTCGCTCAGCTTCTTCCACTCCGAGTAGCAGTCGCAGACCTTAACGCCCATATCCTTTGCCAGCTTGACCGCCTCGGACATATACATGTCCATTCTGCCGCCGTTCTGGTAGCCCGCAGTAACGCCCGCGTAATCGTAATGCACCTTCGCGGTGTCCTCGGCAACGTAGGTGTTCAGCATATTAGGCGTCATAAAGATGACTTCCGTGCCGTAATCAAGGCACTTTTCAAATATTACCTTGAGGGAAGAAAGGTACTCGTCCAGAGTTCTGTTCACGTCGTTAAGTCCGAAGCAGACGATGACAAGGTCGGGGCGGTGGGTAAGCACGTCTCTTTCGATCCTGCCAAGCGAGCCGCCGGCGGTAATTCCGCCGATACCCGCGTTTATAACGTTGACGGGAACGTAATTTCTCACAGCGTTCAGCTTCTTTTTCAGCAGATTCCAGTAAACCGTCTCGTAGTTTATCTCACCGGGACCCAGCGCTCCGTGTGTAACGCTGTCGCCAAATGCGACTATATTTATAGGTCCTTCATTTATTAGACCTGCCTTGTCCAGATTTATTTTTTCCTTGATACGCATATTAAAGATCTCCTTTACGGTAATTCTGCCTTTATTATAGCATAGTGAAAGCAAAAAAACAACCCCCGCGGAAAAATTCCGCGAGGGTAAATACGCATTTTATTCTTCGCAGTATTCCGCGATATACGGAAGATTACGAAAATATTCATTATAGTCCAGTCCATAGCCGATAACGAAATGATCGGGAATGGTGAAGAGAGCCATATCCGCATGGAAATCGACTACTCTTCTCGAGGGCTTGTCCAGCAGCGTTACCACCTTGAGCGAGAGAGGATTTCTCGTTTTAAGAAGCGCAACGATATCCTTGAGAGTTCTGCCCGTATCTACTATATCCTCTACTATAACTACATGATAGTTCGTGATATCCTGGTTGAGATCCATGGTTATCTTGACGTTGCCCGAGGAGACCGTTCCGTCGTAATAGCTCTTTGCGCACATAAAAGCGACCTCGCATGGAACAGAGACTGCGCGGCATATGTCCGCCAGAAATACGAAAGCTCCCTTGAGTATGCTGACCAGCAGAATAGGTCTGCCGTCATACATAGCGTCTATTTCCTTACCCGCCTTTGCGATAGCCTGCTTTATTTCTTCTTCGGTGACAAGGACACGCTTTATTCTTTTGGTGTAATCATCGATTGAATTTATCTTTTTCATACGCGCAAACTCCAATCTTAAATGTTATTAAATTGATTATAGCACATCTTATCGGAAATTGCAACATATTTTGACAAAATCATTTATTTTTCCGAGTATTTTTCCAAGGCTCTGCAGAAAGCTCGTCCCGTATTTATCAGTTTCTCTGCGGAAACCTTGTTTTTACCCTTTCCGAAATAAGTGGTCTCAAGGGTAAAGGACAGATCGCAGCCCTCTACCGTCTTGAAAAATGCCGCGCAGGTCGGGGAGTTATCCACATTCCATGCGGTATTTGGAGGCATATCGTTCTCTTTTTTGTATATCAGCGTGTTTTCGCCGCATTCGTTTTCGAAAAGCTCTCCGAATCTTTCAAATTTCGGTATCCTTTCCTCAAATTTTCGAACGATGAAGATCCTGTCGTTGACGCCGCCTATATGGTACGGCGAATGGAAGTCTATGCTCATAAACGCCCCCTCTTCCCTCGCGACCTTCATCAGCGCCGCAGTCTCGGAATATACGGGCTCGTCTATATAATCTCGGTTGTGGTCGTGAGGATAGCGGTTCTTTCCCTGATCTCCGTCGTAAACTCCGTCGCAGTCCATAAATGGAATGATATGCAGCTTCACGCCGTCTATAGGAGAATCAATAAACTCTCTGATAAGTCCTTCCATAACGTAGGTTCCCGTAGATTCGCAGGCATGGTGGCGGGACGTCAGAAATACGTTTCTGCTTCCGTCTCCAAGGGTAAGATACGGTACTTCTCTGCCCTTTTTGCTTATACAAAACGCCTTTGGCGTAACCCCCAACTCGTCAAACACCTTAAAAAGCCTCGCGGGAGAATACATAAGGTTGTGAGCGAAATACACCTTGATTTCGTCCTCGGCGAAGGTGTAGGAGAAGGAGTTCTCTCCCTCGCGGCTCTCGCTCCAATGCCAATTCACGCCGTCGCGGCTCACCGCAGCGCCGTAGTAGCCCACCCAGTTCTTGTCAAAGGAGAAGGTCAGGCTCTGACCTTCCGCGCCCTCGACGCAGAACGCCCAGTAGAACCAGTCTCCCGTACTGTCTCTCATATCGTTCTGCAGGAAGACGGTATTCCCGTCCTGCCCAAGGACCTTAATGTTTCCGCCTTCGAAATCAGAATGTATCTTCATATTTCTTCGGTCTCCTGTCTTAATTACGGTCTGAGCCCCATGCCGCCCTCAAGCGTCAGAGTTTCACCGTTCATATACTTGAAATCGGGGTTTGCCAGCTGAACGCAGACGCGTCCGATCTCCGTTTCGGGATCGCCGAAATGGCCAGCGGGGGGCATTTTCACGTTAGCCTTGAAGGCGTCGGGATACGCCTTTTCAAAGTTTTCAAGCTGAGCGGTCCACGCAAGCGGGCAGACTACGTTTGTGTTGATGCCGTCCTTCGCCCACTCCGTAGCGGCGACGCGGGAAAGCCCGCGGATACCTTCCTTTGCGGCAGCGTAAGAGCACTGACCGTAGTTACCGAAAAGTCCCGCGCCCGACGCGAAGTTGATAACGCTTCCCTTAGTCTCCTTGAGATAAGGATAGCAGGCTTTCATATAGTAGAAGGTAGCGTAAAGTCCCGAATACATCGCGAGGTCGAACTGCTCCGTGGTGTGATCCTGTATCGCAACGCCCGAGGCGGAAGCCTGCGCGTTGTTGATAAGGACGTCTATGCGTCCGAACTCAGCCATAGCCGCGTCCGCGACGCCCTCGGCGATAGCCTCGTTATCCGAGCCTGCGGATATGTCCGCGGCGAGAGCCAGGACCTTTATGCCGTAGAGCTTTTCGAGCTCTTCCTTAGCTTTTTCAAGCTTTGCTACGTTTCTTCCGGTAATTACCAGATTAGCTCCCTCTTTTGCGTAAGCGGTAGCGATACCGTAACCGATGGAGCCGCAGCGTCCGTCGGAGAGAACGGCGTAGCCCGCGCCTGTGATTATTGCTGTTTTACCCTTTAAAAAACTCATTTTTATATACTGCCTTTCGGTATTTATTTATAATTCTGTTACACTACGGATAATTTCAGATTTTCCTTTATAGGTGAGATATATACTTCAAATTTGGTAGGGGAGGGCCTTGGTCCTCCCGTTATTTATTTTGTGTAACTTTTGCGGGAGGAGCAAGCCCCTCCCCTACGAAGTTGCTGAAAATTTATTTGCGCAAAACACCGCTAAACACCGCTAAACACCGCTAAACACCAATTTTCATTCATATAAATCTACATAGCTTTATTTACATATTTCAAGAATAGCACAAAAAATACTGTTTGTCAATAAAAAATCCAATAATCATATTGCGTTTTGAAAAAGTATGTGATAGAATAGAAATATATAGATACTGATTTTTAATACTGAAATATAATTTTGAAAGGAGTACGGTCCGAATATGCAAGCTTCTTTTTACTACATCTCCCGGGGAAAGCTCTTTTCCTTTTCCGACGGAAAGACCGAGGAGATCCACTCGGGAGTTTTGAACACGTACATTTCAAAGGTGCGTGATTCCGCTCAACGAAACGAATGGAAATATACGGGCACCGGCGCGGAATTCATCGGAACGAAACGCGAGGGCGCATCCCCCGAGGACTCGGTAAGCGCTGTCCGCTCGGCGATACACTGCTTCGGAGAACACGCAGGAGACATCATATACTCCATAAGCATAGACGAAACAAACGGAATATACCGCAAAAGAACTGACGGAGATTCCGCGGAAGGCATCGTTCTTTGCACAGGAAACGGAGCGTACAGCGACTTCGATATACGCGGAAACCTTATGGCTGCTTCTGCGGCTTTCGCGGGAGAGAGCCATATAGGCGTTCTTGATATGACCACGCAGAATTTCACCACCTACACCGAAGGCAATTCGCGGGATACCTCTCCCGCGTGGGCGGCTTTTGATCCAAACAAGATATATTTCTGCTGTATGGGGCTTCCGATAAAGGAAGCCAAGGATCCGAATTACAATGCGCCTCCTCGGAGCATAAGCCAGATCGTGAGCGAAATGTATGACGCGTCAACCGTTGTCCGCGGTCCATCTTCCATCTGTCTGCTCGATACGAGCCTCGGCACACTCGACGAGATACTTTCGGATGACCGTTATGACTTCACCCACCCGCAAAGCCTCGGAGACGGTTCGCTTTATTACATTCGTAAACCGTACCGTCAGAATTCCGACAAAAGAAGCTCCTTCGGCTGTCTTGCGGAGATCGCGCTGCTTCCGTTCAGACTGCTGGAAGCGCTGTTCGGATTTCTTAATGTTTTCTCAGCAAAGTATTCGGGAAAGACACTTTCTAAAAACGACGTAAAGCACCGCGATGAAAAACAGATGTATATAGACGGAAACCTGATAAACGCGGAAAAGGAGCTTCGCGCGAACGCTAAAAAAGGCGATAAAAATCCCGGCATCATACCGCGAAGCTGGGAGCTTCGACGTTTGGACAGCAGCGGAAACGACACCTTGATAAAACGCGGTGTTTCCGCCTTCAGAGTCAATGAGACGACGGGAGATATACTGCTCTCGAACGGCTCTCATATATTAAAGCTTGATAAAAACGGAAAAGAAGAAAAAATACTTTCGGCACCAAAGGTGACGTTTATAAAATAAATACAAGTAAGAAAGGCAGAACAAAATTATGGCAGATCTTTTTCCAAGAACCACAGTAGGCGGCGTATCGATGCCGCGAATGATCATGGGTATAAACTGGCTTCTCGGCTGGAGCCATACAGGCGCCGCCGCAGACGCGGGTATCAAAGAAAAATATCAGAAGCCCGAGGACTTTTTGCCGGTATTCAAGGCGTACCTTGACCGCGGAGTCGACGCGATCATGGGCCCTCTCAGCCGTAACGAGCTGGGACTTGCCGCCCTCAAGTACGCCGAGCAGAAGCTGGGTAAAAAGATCATACTTATCGACACACCCAGCCTCAACGTAGACGACACCCCCGAGGCGCGCCGCGAAGCAAAAGAGGCGATCAAGCGCAGTAAGGAAGCGGGAGCCACCTTCTCGCTGGTGTTCCACCAGTCTGCCGAGCAGCTGGTAAACAAGAATCTCCGTCAGATCCCCCGTCTTCCCGACTATCTCTATATGATGCGCGAGGAAGGACTTATCCCCGGACTTTCCGCCCACATGCCCGAGCTTGTTACGTACAGCGACGCAAACGGCTACGACGTTGAGACCTACATACAGATATTCAACTGCATGGGCTTTTTGATGCAGGTTGAGATAGAATCCGTCGCGAGAATAATCCATAACGCAAAGAAGCCGGTCATGACGATCAAGCCTATGGCGGCAGGCAGATGCACTCCTTACGTCGGTCTGACCTTCAACTACAACGCTATCCGCGACTGCGATATGGTAACCGTCGGCGCAGGAAGCGCTCTTGAGGTGGAAGAGGACGTCGAGATCGCTCTCGCGGCTATCGAGCACCGTTTCCCCAATCTCGGCGCACGTTCCTCTCCCGTTAAGCAGGAGATCCTCGGTCACTGACTTTCTTTGAAAATAAAAGTTTGATTGCCTTGCAATCCGCAAAGAAATTTCTGTAATATCAAATTGCGTAAAATTGTTTGCCTGAAGGCGCCCGCCTACCACAAAAAAGAAAGGACTGCTTAAAAATGACTCCCTACGAATGGAATATGATAAGAAACAACTATTATCTCGGAATGAGAGATACAGGCGCAAGCCGAAAGCTTACGGGAAACGTTGTAGTCATACACGTTCTCGTAAACGATATGATGAGCAACTGGATGTACCCTATCCACGTTTCCGAATATCAGATGGCTGCGGCTCAGATGGAGATGACGTTCAGCAACGCATCCTATGGCAGTCCTCACCGTCCCTATATGCGTTCAGTATATCTGCAGATAAACCTTCCCATGGTCGCCGATCAATCGGGAATGTGGATAAATTACGCCTTCGCAAGTCTGGGCTTTCCCAACGCCGCGGCTATGCAGTATTACTACGAGAGCATGTATAACTGCGACGAAGCGCCCATAATCTTCGCCTTTAACCGTCCCATGCGTTCCTTCGCCTCCGCCAACAACGACCGAAGCTACTTCCGTCAGGACGAATTTTCCGCAGTGTTCCGCCACACCTCTTACGCCTTCGAGTCGCGCGTACTGGTACACGAGCTTCTGCATCAATTCGGCGCTATAGATTATTATTATCCCCAGATTACCGTTTATGCCGCCCAGCGTTATTTCCCAAACAGCATAATGTATACAACGGGAAACGAGATCGACGATCTCACCCGCTATCTCATCGGCTGGACGGACGAGCTTTCGGACAAAGCCGTAGCCTTTTTACGTGATACCATGAGCGTAAACGACGCGGTCATGGCTGAAGCGAGAATGAGGGGAGTTTAAATCGCTCGGAAATATGCGAACGATATTTTAAAAAACATAGTATTACATATCAGAAACAACTCTACGAAAGAGGAAACGTAAAAAATGTCAACTTACTTAGGATTTCAGCCGACAAATGATCCTTTTTATTATTTTGTCAGTTATAACACCGAGGATGCTCACCGTGTGGGACCTATCGTCCAAGCTATGTCTCAATCCGGCATAAATTTATGGTACGATCACGGAATTGAATACGGTGACTATTGGGAGATCACCATTTCCGAAAAAATCAAGAATTCGCAAGCTGTAATACTGTTTTTCACAAAAGGAATTCTGACGAAGACAAGCTCTTACGTTCAAAGGGAATATAAAATTGCAAAGATTTTTCACCGAAACGTTTATATCGTAATGCTTGACAGAATAAAAGAAGAAGAGATCCCGGTGGAAAAAGTTGCTTGGTGGGTTGAGATCACCGAGCAACAATGTATAAACGGATATGAATTCACAGATACCGCTGAACTGGCTGAAGAAATATCGAGTCCTCTTGGTATCCAAAATCAAACTCGCGATAAAAAAGATCACGAAACAACACAGGACAGTTACGAACCAACTGAGCAATACAGAAACGCCGCTGAGCAAGGGGATGCTACTGCTCAATACAACCTCGGAAATTGCTACTACAACGGCAACGGCGTACCGCAGAATGATTCAGAAGCAGTTAATTGGTTCAGAAAAGCCGCTGAGCAAGGGCATGCAGATGCTCAATACAACCTCGGATATTGCTACTACGACGGTAAAGGCGTACCGCAGAATGATTCAGAAGCAGTTAATTGGTTCAGAAAAGCCGCCGAGCAGGGGCATGCAGAGGCTCAATACAAGCTCGGAGATTGCTACTACTACGGCGAAGGTATAACGCAGAATTATTCCGAAGCTATCAAATGGTACAAAAAAGCCGCTGAGCAGGGGGATGCCTCTGCTCAATACCACCTCGGAGATTGCTACTACTACGGCGATGGCGTAACGCAGGATCAGTCCGAAGCTATCAGATGGTACAAAAAAGCTGCTGAGCAAGGTCACATTGGTGCTCAATGTGAACTCGGAGATCATTACTACTTCAAGGATGATTTCGAAGCAGTTATGTGGTACATAAAAGCAGCCGAGCAAGGAAGCGAACATGCCAAGAATGCTCTGCATGAGCTTGGTTTTTAATTAAAATAATATCAAAAAACGCTATCACGACCTAAGATCGTAATAGCGTTTTTCTTATTTCAGAACAGTTTTCAGCGCCTCGGTGCACTTGCGGACGTTCACAATACCGACCTCAGCGTTTCCGAGAACAGAATCTGTCATAGCCCCGCAGACCTCAAACAGTTCGCGGTACTTTTCGTATTCCTCGGAGCCCGTCTGCCCGTGTTTTCTGAAGCTTATCTTGTACTCCCGTCCCTCGTAGTCGATAATAGTCAGCGGGATAGGATCAACGAGACGGTTCGGAATATCAAGCAGCTCGTCGACGGCGTGAATGTACGTATTGCGGTTCAGCTTGACGCCCAGCAGAAGTATCGTTGCGTCCTCGTCGTAAAGCCTCGACCATACTCCGCCCACGGGGCAGGGAGAGGTCGCCTTTTCTTCGCCCTTGACGAATTCAGCCGCCCGCTTTCCGAACGCCGCTACCGAATGCGTCGGGTGCAACGATCGCACCCCGTCTTCGCGAAACGCCGCCACAGTCGGCAGAGCGCCGATGCAAGGAACGGTTTTTCTGACGTCATATACGGGCTGCGCCGCGCCGACGTTCGCCCATGTGTGAGTCGGAACGACGAAGAGTCCGTCGGAAAGATAGGACTTGAACGCGTCTATCAGACCGTCGCATCCGCCCTCAACTCCGCCGAGAGCGCGCATAGACGTATGGACCACCACCGTATCCGAGGGCGTAATTCCGTTATTTTTCAAAAATGTATGTATATCCTTGCAAGTTATCATTTCACAACCTCTCATTCATCAACTTCTTTTTGTATAAACAGATATCCCATCCCATCCGTATATGAGACTCCTACCCGATATCCTTTGCAGACCGCAACGTAATAGAATACGTCCCCCTCGGTAGTACCGTGGGCTTTTTCAACGTAGCCTATACGCTTCAGCATATTGGCGTAATCGCGTACCGCTTCCCTTTCAGCGTAAAGAGCTACGGTGACTATAACTTCATTCTGAGTATATTTGATCTCACAATCAGGTCTCGGAACCGCAGAAGTGAACTCATTCTCGGGCCAGTTCTCGTCGCTCGGTATAGGACTGCCGTCGAAATTCAGATGCGACCAGCTTCCGTCCGGATAGACCGTAAAAATCCTTCTGTTCTGATTTACATAGACCTCGGTCTTATCGGGCAAAACGTATACGACCGTTCCGTTATCCGCGGTATGGCTGATAGTTCCCTCCGGAAATTCCAGACCGTAACCGGGGTACTTACTGCCGCCGTGCTCCTCTCCCTCGTTGGGCGCGGTGTCTTCTTTTTCGGGGATCTTGACCTCAATGATCGAACCCGCATCGCCGGGTAAGCCGCTTCTTCCGTTGGAGCTTGAGCCTACGCACCTGCAGTTTTTCTTGGTGGTCCTGTGCTCTCCGCCCTCACCGCCTTGTCCGCGGTCTCCGCCTTCTCCGCCGATGGAACCGTCACCGCCTTGTCCGCCCTTGCCGCCCGCGCCGCCGTTTCCACCCGCGCCGCCGCAAGTACATTTTTCGCCGCCGATCTGACAGCCGTTACCAATCACGACGTCGTCGCAGGAACCGCCCGAACCTCCGTTTCCGCCTGTACCACCCGTACCGCCCTTGCCGCCTATACCGTGTGAGGACGCGCTGAGAGTGAATACTCCTCCCGTCTCCTCGCTGACGTTCACTGTATATTCAAGCTGAGAGACGTCGCTGATACCGCCGTTTCCGCCGTTTCCGCCTTCGCCTCCTTCACCGCCCTTACCGCCGTTAGAGCCGTACGTCCAGCCTACTCCGAGAAGCCAGCTTCCTTTATTGGCGTCTCCGCCCCGTCCGCCGTTTCCGCCAGTACCGCCTATACCGCCTTCGCCGCCGTTGCCGCCAGTACCGGACGACATAGCCAGCTCGCCTTGATTTACGTTCAATACGCAGGAAACGTTAAGGGGCTCTCCGCCGTTTCCGCCTGTTCCTCCGTTACCGCCCTTTTTGCCGACAGTACCCGTACCTGCGCTTTTGACGGGCTTCATAATGGTGACCCAAATATCGCCCGTTCCGTTGTAACCCGTCTCACCCTCTGCTCCTGCGCCGCCTTTACCGCCTTTACCGCCGTTGCCTCCGACTATGCGGAGAGCTCCGCTTCCGTTCTTATCTATCTGAGAAGCGATCGCGGCGCACGCGCCTGCGCTGCCGTTTCCGCCCGTAATTCCGCTGTTTCCCGCGGCGTCGACTCCGTCTTCGCCGTTACCGCCGAAGAGCTGCATCGCAGACGAGCATTCAAAGGTAACCGTCGAGCCCGGAGCGTTCAGAGCCGGAGCTCCCGACGCGCCGAAGACCGTATTCTCTCCGCCCTCGCTCTTTATGCAGAGCGTTCTGCCGACGGAGCAATAGACGGTTCCGTTCTTTGAGCTTCCGTGCAGGCTGAAGCTTTCAAACACGAGGGTAAGAGGAAATGAATCGTGATGCTCCACCACGATATTCATATCCGAATACAGAACTCCCTCAGTACCGCGGAAGACCACCTCGCTGACGTCACCCGCAACGGTGACGGTCTTACCGATATGATGCTCCGAGCTGCCCGAGAGGTCTATCACCACTCTTTGACCTGACTTGTTTTTGTAATCCAGAAGCTCCTCCACCGTGTAAAGATATACGGTATCGTCCTTTTCGGGCTCGGTCACGTCACCGCCGTCCTCAGATCCACCGATCTGATCCACCACGTCGTCTATGATACCGCCCATATCTTCACATGAACAACAAAACGTTATAACAAGCAGGCATATTATCATCGCCTTTAGCGATGTTATCAGTCTCATAAAAACCTCCATCCCGCTGTCCTTCGGACAGCTGCACAAATAGTTGACGAATTTACTGTATTTAAAGATAATCTCGATCTAACAAATTTCTGTATATACATATTATATTATACCATATTTTTTAAAATTCGTCAATAGCAAAAAAATAACAAGGCGTTTACTTTTAAAACGCCTCGTTATTTATCATTTACACATTGACAAAATCAATAACACGGTCAAAAATCTTAAACCAACGCTCTGCCTTCCCACTGATCGTCGGGGTTTATTCCCATGATGGACGCGATGGTCGGCGCAATCTCAAGCAGGGAGACCTCGCCCTCTATCTGCCCCGCCGTTACGTTATTTCCGCAAATGAACATGGGAACAGTCATATCCTCGGGCAAGGTTGTGCCGTGAGTTCTGTCGTGACCGCCGTGGTCCGCCATTATGATGACGGAATACTCCTCTCCGCAGCTCTCGATGACGCGCTTTACGTTATCGATCGCCATGGATACGCGGCGCAGGTACTCCTCGCTCATCCAACCGTTATCGTGACCGCCCTTCTCGTCCGTCTCCACCATATACAGGAAAACGAAATCCGGCTTATTCTCCGAAATGCACTCAAGCGCCTCGTCCGTCAGCGCCGTATCGCTGCTCTCCTTCATATACGCGTTTATGTAGGTCGCGAACTTGAGAGTACCGGGAAGAGCAATATCACGAAGAGGCTCCCAGCCGTAGAACATAGCGGAAACGCCGCCCGCGCTCTTGATCTTTTCAAAAATGCCGTCTATGGGACGCACCTGCGGGATATATGTGTTCGTAAGTATGCCGTGACGCTGAGGCGTTACCGAATGAGCCATTGAGAAATGGCAGGGAAAGGTAACGGAAGGGTTCATGGACTGCGCCGAATACGTATAAGCGCAGATCTCCTCCAGCTTGGACAGATACGGATTCCCGCAGGCCTTGAGCCCGTCGGAGCGCATACCGTCGATAGATATCAGAATCACCTTGTTTTTCATTGTTTTGCACGCTCCTTTCACTTGACCGATGCAAGCACCTGATCCTTGATCTGGATCATTCCGAGAGGCGTCGGATGACCGTTCATCTTGTCGATTTTTTCAAGAACTATAGCCTTTCCGCCGACTCTTTCGCAAGAATTGCGTATTGCGTCCCTGACCTCGTTCTTTATATCGCAGTTGCATATACCGTAGATCTTCGCGTCGGGAAGCGTCTCGCGGAGCTTAGTGAAGAAATAGCCGACCGCAGGCAGGACGTTATAGAGATCTTTTCTCTCCCAACCCTCGCTCATCTCGTTTCCGAGGGGAGCGTTTGACCAGCTGTCGTTCGTTCCGCCGAAAACGAACACCGTATCGATCTTGTTCTCCGCGAAAAAGCCTTCCTGCGTCAGCTTTTCGAGTCTGTAAATAAATGAACTGCTTCCCGAAGTGTCGGAATTGTTGTAGCCCGTGTAACCGATGGTGGAGCCGCTCCAGCTGTCGTTGCGGACGAGGTTCGCTCCGCTCTCCTTCACCATCAGTCCCCACCAGGACTGATCCGCGCTTTCAATATCGGGACCGCGTTCTCTTCTGCCCGAATAGTAGGCGGCGTAGCCCTGAGGGATACAGCCCGCAAAGGTGGAATAGCTGTCTCCGAATATCATTATATTTTTCATAGTCGTTCACCTGACCTTTCTTACACTCATTATATCATACGGGAATTTTTTTGTCAACAAAAAACGATCAAAGACATAAAGTCCTTGACCGTTTTATATTCAAATAATATTCAAATAGCTCTGAATAACCACAGAACAAACAGCGAAAGAGCCGCAAGAATGGCGACGGAAATTGGAACGAACACCAAAAAAGCGGATAGCATCATAGCAAAAAAGTCTTTGCCGCCGAGCTTTTCGGAGTTTTCGATCTCTCTTTTGAGATCCTCTTCCTTTTTCTTTGCGCGTTTAAAAAATCCGTTTTTATCACGCATTCGCTTATCTGTCCTTTCAGGAATTATTTCGGAATTATTTCAGAAACTATTTCAGGAATTATTTCAGAAATTTATTTCAGAAATTTATTTCAGAAATTTATTTCAGAAATTTATTTCATAACCTCAAGCTGTTCAAGTCTGGAGGATTTCTTCTCCATCTTGGGAAGCTCAAAGAGGTACTCGCCCTTTTCATCCAGCTTCTTCTCTGCGAAGTGACAAGCCACGAAGTGACCGGGCTCCACCTCTACCAGCGGAGGCTGAGCGCACTTGCACTTTTCGCAAGCCATAAAGCATCTGGTGTGGAACTTACAGCCGTCCGGGGGACGAATGGGGCTGGGAATGTTACCCTCAAGAATGATACGTTCCTTGTTCAGATCGTCGGGGTCTGTGGTGGGGATAGAGGAAAGGAGCGCGACGGTATAGGGATGGCGCGGATCCTTGAATATCTCCTCGGAGGGAGCAAGCTCGACTATGTTTCCAAGATACATTACGGCGATTCTGTCCGAAATGTAACGAACGACGGAAAGGTCGTGAGAGATGAACATATAAGTGAACTTCTCTTTTTGCTGAAGCTCCTGAAGCAGATTGATGATCTGGGACTGGATGGAAACGTCAAGGGCGGATACGCACTCGTCGCAAACCACGAACTTAGGCTTGACCGCCAAAGCTCTCGCGATGCAGATACGCTGACGCTGTCCGCCGGAGAACTGGTGGGGATAACGGTGAAGCATATAATCCTGAAGACCGCAGTCGCGCATGGTCTGAAGGATGTACTCCTGCATCTTGGAAGAACCGTGCTTGAAGAAGTTGTGAGTGACAAGACCTTCCTCGATTATCTGACCGATGGTCATTCTGGGATCGAGCGAAGAATAGGGGTCCTGGAAAATGATCTGCAGGTCTTTGCGGAGATGACGCATCTCGCTGTACTTGAGGCGCGCAAGGTCGACTCCGTCGTCCAGCATCTCCTCGTACTTCGCAAATTCCGCGTTATCCGCGTGCTTAGCCTTCAGCGCGTTCAGCTCTTCCTTTATAGCGGGCTTTTTAGCCTCAAGAGCCTCAATGCTGTCAGCGATACGTTCTATTTTCGCCTGAGAAGCAGTTATCTTCTTCTCGATGGATGCAGTATCCTTGCCTTCCTCTGCGAGATCGTCCTTTTGAGTGTGAAGAAGCTCGATCTCTGCGGCAAGATCCGCGATCTTATGGTTATACTTGGCGATAGCGACGTTGATGTGATGCTCCTTGAGAAGCACCTTAGCGCTCTGCTCCAGTTCGTCCGTAACTATAAATCCGCCCATGATCTTTACGATGTTCATAAGGGCAGAACGGGCGTTCGCAACTGCAAGATTCTTCTCCTGAAGCTTATAGAAGGTGGCGCTGTCTCCGAGAGCGTCGCATTCTGCAGTCAGCTTATCTGCCAGCGCCTGAGCATTCTTGTACTTTGTAAGATATTTGCTTGCGTTTTTCAGCGTATGCTCGATATAGTACGGAGCGACCTCAGAAAGAGTTCTGCCGTAGTACATAGCCGAGCCTGCAGTCTGTTCGTAAAGCTGGAGAAGAACTCTTCCGAGAGTGGACTTACCGCATCCGGACTCGCCCACGATACCGACAGTCTCTCCCTCGTAAATGTCGAGAGTTATCTCCTCGTTTGCTCTGACGTAAAGGCTCTCCTTCTGGAAAAGAGAACTTTTTGCCACAGGGAAATACTTTTTAAGGTCTGTAATCGACAGTAATTTTCTTGTGTTCGGCACTTCTTCTCTCCTCCTTCTTAGGATAAAAACATCTGATAAACTGACCGTCTGTGTTTTCACGCAGCTCCGGCTCTTGATCGATACATTTCTGTGTGCAATACTTACATCTGGGCGCGAACTTACATCCCTTGGGAAGCGCCAGCGGATGAGGCACGTTACCGGGAATAGGCTCCAGCTTTTCTCCCATATTGTCAAGTCTTGGGATGGACATCATAAGTCCTTCCGTGTAGGGATGGCTGAACTCGCAATCCGTAAATATCATTCTTGCGGACGTCTTTTCAACTACCTGACCGCAGTACATAACTACCACGTCGTCAGCCATCTCGTTGATAACGCCCAGGTCGTGAGTGATGAATATGATAGACGTTCCGTTATCTCGCTGCAGATCGTTCATAAGTCGAAGGATCTGAGCCTGAATGGTAACGTCAAGGGCGGTAGTAGGCTCGTCTGCGATAAGTATCTTAGGACGGCAGGCAAGCGCCATAGCGATCATAACTCTCTGGCGCATACCGCCCGAAAGCTGATGAGGATACTGACGGAGCACCGCCTCAGGGTTAGGTATCTGAACCGCCTCGAGCATTTTGAGAGCTTCCTCAGCCGCCTGCTTTTTATTCATACCCTGGTGGATCATAAAGGGCTCGGAGAGCTGCTTTTTGACCGTGAATACAGGGTTGAGCGAGGTCATGGGCTCCTGAAAGATAACGGAAATCTTGTTGCCTCTTATGCTCTGCATATCGGCTATGGGCATTTTGGTAAGCTCTTTGACCTCTCCGTCAATGTCGAACAGTATCTCGCCGGACTCGATATATCCGTTTCCGTCCAGAAGACGGAGGATACTCATAGCCGAAACGCTCTTTCCCGATCCGGACTCACCCACGATACCGATGGTCTTTCCGGGCTCAAGGGTATAAGAAACGTCGTTTACCGCTTTTACTATACCTTTTTTGGTAGTGAAATATGTGTGTAGATTTTTAACTTCAAGTAGTGGCATATTTATGACCATTCCTTTCTTACGCCAAACAGCGTTTTGCGGCGGTATGCCCTACGGGGCGTCTCTGAACGGGTTCAGAAGCCGCAAAAGGCGTGGTTTGAAAATTCATTTTCAAACTAATTACCTCCCTTGACTGGACTTGGGGTCCATAACGTCACGAAGCGCGTCTCCGATGATGTTGATGCAAATGGTGGTTATCATCAGGAATATAGCGGGGAACAGCCACTGCCACCAGTAATTCTGGATAACGACGGAGTTACTGGAGCCGTTCAGCATATTACCCCAGGTAGGACGGGGGAGCGCTACGCCGAATCCCAAGTAAGAAAGCGAGGATTCCGTAAGCATACAGCTTGCAAAGTCCAGAGTCATAGAAACTATGATTATAGAAATAACGTTAGGAAGGATGTGCTTGAAAGCGATCTTCCATTCAACGACGCCCATAGCCTTTGCCGCGGTAACGAATTCCTTCTCACGCTCGGCGAGGACCTGACCTCTGACCAGACGTGCAAGTCCGGGCCATGACAGAACGCCGAGGATCACCATTATCAGAATTATTCTTGTGATCTCGGAAAGTCCCATAGTAGCGACTATCAGAGAAAGTATCAACGCAAATGGCATGAAGGGGATCGCCGAAACGACCTCAGCTATACGCATAAGCAGCATATCCAGCCATCCGCCGAAGTATCCGGACAGACATCCGACGATGATACCGATGATGGAAGAAATGATAACAGCGATAGCGCCGACAGTCATTGTAAGACGCCCGCCGTTTACTATACGCTCCCAGATGTCTCTTCCGAAGTTATCCGTACCCATAAGGTAGCCCTTAAGTCCCCAGCTGTCGATAAGATCGCCTTCGGCATCTACCGCATACGTCTGGAAAGGTCCAACGAATATCTCTGAAACACCTGAAATACCGCTCGGAACCTTGGACTGCTTCAAAGTATTGCTACCCCAGGAGTAAACAGTTCCCTTATCCGTAAGAGCGACGTAATGCTTCTGACCGCCCATAATATTTACGATCTTTTCGCCCTCAGCAAACTGAGGAACGATATTCTCGCCGTTCGCGCATACACCGGAAACAAGGACCGTACCGTCGTCAAGAACGAAGGCAGCAGAGCTTCCCGCAGCGCCTATATCAACGACCTTTCGGCCGTTCTCTTCGATATAATCACGGAGCTTTACACGGGTGCTTACGCCGTTCACGTCAACGTAAGTGTAATCGAAGCTCGACGTTCCGTCGGTGGAATAGGTTCCGTCCTTGAGAAGAAGAACGGCGTACTCCGTGGTGAACACCAGCTTTTCAACGTTATTATACTTTTTGACGGCTGCAAGGTTTGTAGCGCCTATACTGTGGTTACCCCAGATATAGAACTTACCGTCGTTCATAACGATACCGCTGACCTGCTTACCGCAGACTACCTGCTTGATCTGAGCGGGATCGAGATTTCCATTAAGCACGTCAGAAGGCGCGAAGGTATAAAGGAAACCGAGAGTTGCGTTGCCTTCGGGAATAGGACCGTACTGACCGTTCGCATTCTGTCCCCAGCCGTAGACCTTTCCGTCGTCACCGACAGCAATTATATGATCCGTACCTGCCGCAACGTGAATGATATTAGCGTTCTTAACCTCTTCCGGGATCTTACTTACGTCGGAGAGCAATGTCTTTGTATGTCCCCAAACGTAGACGTTTCCGTCCTCGGAAAGACCTACCGAGAAGGTAGAGTTTGAGGAGATAGTTTTGATCTGTCCCTTCATTTCCTTGGGAACTGACATCATATTAAGACCGGGAGCAACGTTCTGCTGAGACGTTTCGATATACGAAAGGTCGATAGGATAGATGAACGGTCCCACCAGCATCAGAAGGAACATTGCAAAGAATACCACGAGAGCGCCTACAGCCAGCTTCTTTTGGAAGAACGCCTTGACTCTCTGCTTTCCGGGGCTTTCGATCTTTTCGACAGCGAAGATATCGTCATCCTTGTTTTCTTCGTCGTCACCGTTATTCATTTCATTATAAAGGGCGTTAGCGCCGCCGAAAAAGGTTCTCTTGAACCAACGGCTCAGTGTAGCAAACGCGCCGGTTGTTTTCTTATTTTCAGAAGCTTTGGAGGTTACCGCGTCTTCTTTTTTGTTTTTATTCTTATTCTCTTCCACGATAGATCCCTCCTTTACTTATTTACACGGACACGGGGGTCAACCAGACCGTACGCAAGGTCGATGAGAAGGTTACCCGCAAGTCCAAGAACGACGTAGAACATCTGAAGAGCCATAGCGACCTCATAGTCCTTCGTATTAAGAGCGGTAATGTAAACTTTACCGAGACCGTTCAGACCGAACATGTTCTCGATGATAAGAGAGCCGGAGAAGATTCCGAGGAACCAGCCGATAACAAGAGTAACGATCGGAATGAGAGCGTTTCTCCATGCGTGGCTGTATATAACGACCTTTTCCTTGAGTCCCTTTGCTCTTGCCGTACGGATGCAGTCCATAGACAGAGCCTCGATCATGGAAGAACGAACGTAACGCGTCATTCCGCCAAGAGACGAGAAGGTCATAACTATCAGAGGCAGAGCCATATAGTAGAGCTTGTCAAGAAAAGCTCTGAATCCTGTGAAGTTTGAGTTTGGCGTGCTCATACCTGCGACGGGGAAAAGCTTTAATTGAACGGCGAAAAGCCAAATAAACAAAATAGCGATAATAAAGGAAGGAATAGAGTAGCCGACGATAGTACCTACCTGTACTGCCGTATCGCGCTTGCTTCCCTTTTTGACCGCGCAGAAAATACCCAGCGGTATAGTGATACCGAGAGCGAGAATAGTTGCGAAAATATTTATAAATACAGTATTCTTGAGAGGCTCTTTCAGAAGACCGAGCACGTCGTCGGTGCTGTAGTTATAGCTGTATCCGAAGTTACCCTGAAGAAGACCGTCAAATTGACCGTCGATAGGCGCAAGTCCCATCCAGTACAAGTATCTCATGGGAAGCGGCTCATCGAGACGCATCTTCTGTCTGAGCGCCTGATAAACTTCCTCGTATCGACCTTCCTTCTGGAGCTGGACCTCCTGACCCTGCAGACGAAGCGCCGCATAGTCGATATCTATAAAGTTATAGATCGTGTACAAAAAGAAAGAAAGAATAAATGCGACTATAACTATATATACAAGACGTTTTAGTATATATTTTAACATAAGTTCTCCTTTTATTCAAAAGAGCTACGGCGAGTTGAACCGTAGCTCTTCTGATTTCAAGTGTTCAGCAAACGGTAGGAGCCGTCTGCCCTTTGCCGTACAAATTACTGAGCTGTCTTATCGTAGCAGTAAACGATTGCGTTTGCAACGCCCCAGTCGGGGTTAACCTCGTAGCCGCCGATCTTAGCGTTGTAAAGATCGTGGTAAAGGTCAGAGTAAAGTGTGATCTCGGGAAGAACGTAGTTCCAACGAACGATGTAATCCATCCAGTAGTCCTTGAACTCTTCCTTGTTTGCTGCCTTGTAAACCATATCCCAAGAAAGCTCGTCGAGCTCCTTGTCAGCGAAGTAACCCATGTTACCCTGAGACATGTACATGTTCCAGATAGCGTCGATCATCTCGTTCTCTTCTGCTGTGTACTTGGAAGCGTCTGCCTCTGTGTAGGTAGCGCCCTCGCAAGGAGCAACACCTGCGTAAACGAGGTTGGAGTTGGAGTACTTGGTCATCCAGTAACCTGCGTAGTCGTAAATAGGAGTGAAGCCTGTAGCAAGGTTGAACATGCTGTACTTAGGCTTGGAGTAGTCACCTGTTCTGTAGATAACCTCAAGAAGAATGGAGAAGTCCATAACATCCTGGCTGATTACCATACCTGCCTGAGCTGTTGTTGTAGCTTCCTTGAGCATAACAACGAGGAGCTCGGAAACAGGGTTGTCGGGAGTGGAAGCCCAGTTGAGTGCGAGAGGCATATAGTAGTCCTCGCCAACCTTAACTGTCTTGTACTCTGTAGCGCCGCACTGATAAGTAGCGTTATCGTTAACAGCAGCCTCAGCAGCTGTGAGCTTCTTGTAACGGATACCTGTTGTGTAAGCGGAACCGTCCTTGTTGTAAACCCATCCGTCCTCTTCGAGGAGCTCGATAGCCTTATCAACGGAGAACTCATATGCATTGAGCTTAGGATCAAGCTCATCCTTTGTTTCCTGGTACATCCAGCTAGCAAGACCGTAGGGACCCTTTACAAGGCTACCATAACCACCGGTGTATGTGGAAGCGAATGTATTCTTATCGAGAAGGTGGCTGAGAGCGTGACGAACCTTAACGAACTGTGTAGGACCGTAGTCGTTCATAAGCTGAAGCTTACCGTAACCTGCTCTGAGGTAGTTGGTAACAGCGTACTTCTCGGGGTTAGCGTTAACGAGTGCGAGAGCTGCGTTGATATCGTCGCCGCCTGCGAGGCCTGCGATAACGTCAACACCGCCGCTCTGGAACTGGTCGAGCTGAGTCTCGGAAATAACCTTAACGTAGGAAAGATCCTTGATGTGAGGCTTCTGACCCTCGAAGTTTCCGAGGTACTGATCGTTGATTGTAAGAGTAGCAACGTGTGTGCTCTTATCCCAGTTTACGAACTTGTAAGGACCGGAGCAGGGACGCTCTGTAGTAGCGTAACGAGCCTTCTCGATCTGAGCAGCCTTAACGTACTTATCAGCGCCTGTCTCGTCCTTGGTCTTCTCATACCACTTCTCTGTGAGGTATGCGCCCTGACCGTCGTCCTTAACGTCTACGTCATCGCCGATCCAAAGCTTAACGGACATAGGAGAGAATGTAGCGTAGGTTGCCTCGTAGTAGTAGGGGAAGTAGTCAGCCTTCATTGTGTAGGAGAAGGTGTAATCGTCGTAAAGTCTGATACCGGAGAAAGGAGTGGGAGCGGTAGCTGCGTTGTACTCAGCGTGGCCAACGTAGGAAGTACCGCCAACTGCCTTAACGCCTGCGTCAAGACATACGGGAGATGCCATTACGAGAGAATAAACAACGTAATCCTTAGCGGTGATTGCAGAACCGTCGGAATACTTAAGGTTATCATTGATGGTAACCTTGAATGTCTTGGAACCGTCGTCGTTGTCGATGATTTCGTAGCTCTTAACAACAACCTTGGTGTCCCAAACGTATTCGCCTGCTTTTGTCTGCTGTACGCAAGCGTAGCCGTTTGTGAGGTCGCGGACGTCCTTGTCAGCCGCGTTGTTACCCCATGTGGAAGAAGCGAAGTCGCTTCCGGAGAGTTCTGTGGTGCTACCGATGATCGCGGAGCCGCCTACCTTAACGGTATCGGTCGTCTCGTCGCCACCGGGTGTCTTATCAGGATTCTCATCCTTGTTACAGGAGATCATGCTGACTGTAGCGCCTGCAATCATAGCGAAACAGAGAAGCATGCTGATAAGCATCTTGAGAGATCTTTTCATTTTGATATCCTCCTAAATTATTCCCGAACCGCCTTTTGAGCGTATCCGGGGGCGTGTGTTTTATAAAATTTTATTTCACGCCTAAATAGTTGTTATTATATCACATTTTTATTCATTTGTCAAGGGTTTTATCGCAAATTCTCGTATTTTTATTCGTTTTCATATATTTTACTCACCTCAATATAATATTCTTGGCTATAAAAAAACCAATTTTTCCCAAAAAATTTCGATCAAAATCAAAAAACTTGAGAATTTCTATTGCAATATTTCTCAAAATATTATATAATTATCTAAACTGCGTTCAGCGCAGAACGTAAATACACAAATCATATAATATATAGAATGGAGAAAAAATATGTATAACGAATGGTCTCTTGAAAAGCTTTACAAAAGCGCAGATGATCCGCAGATCGAAGCGGATATGAAAAAGATAGAGGAATGCGTAGCCGAATACAAAGCGGCAGTAGCGGCTCTTGACGCCGAAAACGCGACCGCTACTTTAAGAAAAGCCATGGACATTTCCGAAACGGCAAACTTACTGCTCAGAAAGCTCGCCGGCTTCTTCAGCCTCCGCCGTTCCACAAACGCAAGCGACACCGCAGGCGCAACGTATATGACCAAGCTGCACGCGCTCATGGCGTCCAACGCCAAGGAAAGAGTCATCTTTGACAAGTTCGTAGGCTCTCTGCCCGACCTTGACGCAGTAATAGCAAAAGATGAGGTGCTTTCTGAATATAAATTCCATTTTGAAGAGATAAAGCAGTCCGTCTCTCACAATATGAGCGACGAGGCTGAGGAGGTCTTCGCCAAGATGAGCATCAGCGGCGGAAGCGCGTGGGGAGATTTGTTCTCTTACCTTACCGCGGGAGTCGAGGTCGATTACAAGGGCGAAAAGACCACACTCTCCGCTATCCGCGGACTTGCCGAAAGCGACGACGCAACGGTGCGCCGCGAAGCATACGAGGCTGAGATCGCTTGTTATTCCAAGATCCGCGACTCCATCGCCTTCTCTCTCAACAGCATCAAGGCTCAGGTAAACACAGAAGCAGAGCTTCGCCGTTACGACTCCCCTCTCGATATGACTCTCGCAGACTCCAGAATGGACCGCGCTACCCTCGAGGCTATGCTGGAAGCGATGAGAGAATACCTGCCCAAGTTCCACGAGTATCTCCGCCACAAAGCGAAACTCCTCGGTCACGAAAACGGTCTCCCTTGGTACGACCTCTTCGCTCCCATGGGCAGATCCTCCACGGCTGAGTTCACCGTCGAGGACGCGCACAAGTATCTGGTGGAGCATTTCAATAACTTCGCGCCTGACCTTGCCGAGATGGTCGATAGAGCGTTCAAGGAGGAATGGATAGATTTCTTCCCGAGATCGGGAAAGGTAGGCGGCGCGTTCTGCTCAAATCTTCCTTTTATTAAAGAGAGCCGTATCCTGACGAACTTCTCCGGCAGCTTCGGATCGGTAGTTACGCTTGCCCACGAGCTCGGACACGCTTACCACGGTCAGCAGATCCAGGATCACCGTCCTCTCAATACCGGTTACACCATGCCCGTAGCGGAGACCGCTTCCACCTTCAACGAGCTGATAATCGTAAACGACGCTATCGCTCAGTCCGAGGGCGAAGAGAAGATCGCTCTTATCGAAAGCCAGCTTCAGGACTGCACGCAGATAATCGCGGACATCTATTCCAGATTCCTCTTCGAGGACGAGGTCATCCGCCGCAGAAAGGACAAGTTCATGTTCGCTCCCGAGCTTGAGGAGATAATGCTGAACGCTCAGAAGGAAGCCTACGGCGACGGACTTGACCATAACTGTCTCCACCCGTACATGTGGTGCTGCAAGAGTCACTACTACCGCGCAGGTCTCAGCTACTACAACTTCCCTTACGCCTTCGGCGGACTCTTCGCCCGCGGACTCTACGCAAAATATCTTGAGGAGGGCGAGGCGTTCCTGCCAAAATACCGCAAGCTCCTCAACGCTACCACCGTTGATACGGTCGAGGGCGTAGCCGGCATCGCTGGCATCGACCTTACCAAGCCTGAATTCTGGCGCGCAAGCCTGCAGACCATCGCAGACAGCATCGACGAGTTTATAAAAGAGACGTCTAAATAATCACTTATGCAAAAAGAAAAAGCCCTTGTGACGCGAACGCGTCACAAGGGCTTTTTCGGCAACATAAAATCTTAGATCTTTAATCTTAGATTATTGCAAGCAGAATGAAGTTCAGGAGGAAGAGAGCAGTGCAGACCCAGAGGATGGGGTTGATCTCTTTGACCTTCTTCTGGCATACCTTAACGATGATGTAGAAGATGAAGCCTGTAGCGATACCGTAAGAAATGCTGTAGCAAAGAGCCATGAAGATGCCTGCGAAGAACGCGGGAACAGCTTCCTCGAAATCGCCCCAGTCAATATCCTTGAAGGAGGACATCATCATAACACCGACAACTACGAGAGCAGGAGCAGTTGCAGCGGAAGGAACTGCACTTACGAATGTCGCGAGGAACGCAGAAAGAGCGAAGCAGATGGAAACTACGACGGATGTAAGACCTGTGCGTCCGCCCGCGCCGATACCTGCAGCGCTTTCAACGAAAGTCGTTGTGTTGGAGGTTCCGAACAGAGCGCCGACGGAAGTAGCCGTAGCGTCTGCGAAGAGAGCCTTATCCATCTTGGACTTGAAGCCTGCGCCGGACTCCATAGCCTTTTCGTCCTCCTCGGAGAAGATACCGCTGCGGCGGCCTGTTCCGATAAATGTACCGATAGTATCAAAGGTATCGGAGATACTGAAGGAGAAGATGGTTATAAGAACGAGGGGCAGCTTGGAAACGTCTGTAAACAGACTGACTATTCCGCCCTCCTTAAAGATAGCGAGGAATGTGGAAGGAAGCTGAGAGCAAGCTTCTGTAAAGCTGATAGTATCGCCGACGGAGGTAACGCCGAAGGGGATACCAACGACGGTAGCCGCAATGATACCGATAAGGATCGCGCCCTTTACCTTGAGAACGAGCAGAACTATCGTAAGGATCAGACCGAAGAGGAATACCCACAGAACGGGGTTGTTGAGCTTTGCAAGCTCAGGAACGACGCCCGTGGTATTGACTCCGACGGGGCTTGTGATATCAACAGCCGCGCCCGTAAAGCCAACGAAATCGATATTAAGAAATCCTATGTACGCAACGAAGATACCGATACCGCCGCCGATAGCGTGCTGAAGGCTGAGCGGGATCGCCTTGATGATATACTTGCGGATCTTGGTTACGGTAATGATAATGTTAAGAAGACCGCAGATAAATACCATAGAAAGCGCTTGCTGCCAGGTAAAGCCCAGCGTAAAGCATACGGTATAAACGAAGAACGCGTTAAGTCCCATACCGGGAGCCTGCGCGTAAGGAACGTTTGCAACGAGGCCCATTACCAGAGTTCCGACGATAGCGGAAATAATGGTAGCGAGGAACACTGCGCCCCACTGCATACCGGACTGCGAAAGGATTCCGGGGTTAACTACAATAATGTAGGACATTGCGAAAAAGGTAGTCAGACCAGCCATGATTTCGGTTGATACTGTAGTACCGTTTTCCTGCAGACGAAACAGTTTTTTCATGGAAAAAACCTCCTTCTTAAAATTGATGACATCATTATATCACATCTTTCTGCATTTTTCAAGATATTTTCACATTTTTTTAATAAAATATAAAAACTTTTTTCAAGCCGCGAGTTCATTATAAAACGTAACACATAACGCGTGTAAATGTGCGATGTTTGCCATAAAATGCGGCGAAGCCGCGCACCATTCGCTTCAGCGAACATAATCAGGAAAAGCCAACATCATTTACAAAAACAAAAGATAAGTTGACAAAAAAGATACCAACACATATCAGCTTTTATACTCAAAAATATCTGTATTATAAGCAACGAAGATTTTACCCAAGTTTTTTTCTGTTACGACGATCATAGTATCACCGCGGTTTGTGAAGTTGTAAATGCCACCATCACTCATACGGAGTCTTTCATTCCAAGTGTAAAGCATCCAAATTCAGCAAAGTGAGCTCTATATCATTTTCAGCGGTTTTACACCCCCATAGCGCCTTCCCAAAACCAAGAAAAACACACGATCACAGCCACTTCATATAACATAGCTGCCACCAGCATAGCGATATTTTTAACTTTTGATTCGTTATTTTTCAACGCCAAGAACTGAAAGAATACGCTTGTCGCGTTAATACCCGTCGCGGCAAAAGGATATAGGCAAAGCAGAGCTATTGAAATCCCCGAAAACACAACGTAAATACCATCCCAATTGCAAGGGACTTCCAGCAGTCCTGCGATCCACATAAAAACAGCGAACAAAGCCGCATACGCTAAATGCAGAAGCAATACGAAAAAAGCTATTTTTGTTTTGCTGACGTTTTTGGTGTTCGTTTTTACGCGGTATTTATAAATAGTTTTCTGAATTTTATCCACCAATGCAGTTTTATCTACAACTTTGATTTCTTCCAAAGGATTTTTCCAACCCTGCGCGGTGTCATCGGTAACAACGGTAATAAAATAGGCGTTCAAAGGCTCAATATACCCTACATCAATCAACATTCCATCCCTATAATGAATCTCTATCATATCTTCATCGTCTTCTAAAATAAACGATATTTTCCCGTTCAATAAATCAAGCTTTTTATAATCGTCATGCCAAGAGGTCATTGTATCACCGCCTTTCAAACAAAATTTATAACTATCTCGCAATAAAACATTTAGAAATCTTCTCTGCGACCATTATATCAGAAAAACGGAAATTTGTCAAATGAAATCACTTACAGTGATGAAATCCTCACTTCGTTCGGATGAAATCTTCTGCGTTCCGCCTCAGATGAAATTAAATCCGCATCTCCCCCCCCCGCGAAAGCGGGATTTCATCGCGTAGCGATTTCATCCACCGCAGGTGGATTTATTCCGCATAAGGCGGATTTAGTTAAAAAAAGAGAGCAAGTCCAAAGACTTGCTCTCTTTTATTCTGGAGGCGCCTGCGGGATTTGCACCCGCGAATAACGGTGTTGCAGACCGGGGCCTTACTGCTTGGCTAAGGCGCCTAACAATTTGGCACACCGATGAGGTGTGCCATTTGTATGGAGCGGATTACGGGGCTCGAACCCGCCACCTCGACCTTGGCAAGGTCGCGCTCTACCAAATGAGCTAAATCCGCAAAATGGTGCCTCCGGTCGGAATTGAACCAACGACACGGGGATTTTCAGTCCCCTGCTCTACCAACTGAGCTACAGAGGCTCATCACAAGAAAAATGGCGACCCGGAAGGGACTCGAACCCTCGACCTCTAGCGTGACAGGCTAGCGTTCTAACCAACTGAACTACCGGGCCATTGGTGGAAACAATAGGGCTCGAACCTATGACCCTCTGCTTGTAAGGCAGATGCTCTCCCAGCTGAGCTATGCTTCCATTAAACCATTCGTTCTTGCGACGGGTATTATTATATCATATTTGTTTTCATTTGTCAAGGGGTTTTTGAAAATTTCTCAAAAAAATTTTTCAGGACGTTTTTCCCGTATTTTTCGGCTATTTTTCATAGGGACAACGGACGACGAAAAACCACTTTTCATCCCTCTCCCCAGCCTGCTCCATATCAAATCCGGAATAGACCGCCACAGTCTCAAGTCCCGCCTCCGCGATCATCTCTTCAAGCTGAGCGCGCGTCCAGATCTTCT
This sequence comes from Oscillospiraceae bacterium, assembly GCA_015064245.1. Taxonomy (GTDB): domain Bacteria; phylum Bacillota; class Clostridia; order Oscillospirales; family CAG-272; genus SIG673. The sequence continues at coordinate 42,260 of SVSQ01000001.1, forward strand.
CCGTCTGAACCTCTTCGCGCTTTGTATAGGTACCGTCCTCGTTCTCTATAAATAACGTAAGAAGCAGATCGCACTCTCCGCTCTTTTCGTCTACGTCGCTCCGCCAGCCGAGATAAACGCCGTCCTCTTCAAGAAAATAATCACGTTTTGCAAATACCTCGTAAAAACGGTATACGGAATTCACGTCGAACAAGAACAGCGCTCCCGGATTCAGATAGTTACGCACCAGCCTCAGACATTTCAGAACGTCCTCGCGGCTGTATAGGTAGCTCACCCCGTCCAGGGCGCAGATGATGGCGTCAACCGTACCGTAGAGCTCAAAGGAACGCATATCCTGAAGCAGATAAAGTATGCTCTGCTCCGACTCGTACGCCCGCATAGACGCCTCTGAAAGCATATCGGGGGAAATATCGACGCCTATCATGTCGTAGCCCCGCTTCGCCATCTCCGAGGTCAGCTCGCCCGTTCCGCATCCGAGATCCAGAATAAGCTCCTCCTTCCCGCTTCCGTGCTTTGCAAATACCTTCTTTATGTAATCGCAATACACGGGATAATCGGCGCCGTTCAGACGGTCGTAATACCCCGCCAGCGCCGAGAACTGAATATTGTCATCCTTTTTCATAACGTCACCATTCTTATACAGCGAAGTCTCGCCGCTTACTTTTACAGCTCCTGCTCAAAAGAACTTGCCCTTGTCAGGCTTCCAATACCGCGAGCACCGGCGTTCCCTCGGAGACCTTGTCTCCTGGCTTGAAGAAGCTGGCTATCACGGTTCCGATCAGCACGGAGGTCTCCTCAAGTATCGCGCCGTCCGACTCGTAAGCGAACAGCACGTCCCCGACGCCGACCTTATCACCGACTCTTTTGAATACCGCCTTGAGCACCGGCAGAGGAAGCTCCGGCATCTGCGACGGTATTTTAACCATTCCGATCATAAAAAACTCTTTCTGCGCTCATTCATAGCGCAAGGCAGGCTTGCAGACGCTTTTCATCGCGTCCGCAAAGCCGATTTTTGCTATATTCCTTAACTGTGAAATGTTCGCTCGCCTACAAACACTCCAAGTTTACACACAAGTAACCACCGTATCAGAAAGATCGTCTTTTCCCGAAACGGTTATCAAAGATACCCCGTTCTTCGCCGAGATCACAGCCTCAGCAATGCGGTCCTCAACGTTAGTCTGCATATAACGTCTCATGTTTCTCGCGCCGAAACGCTGAGAATAGGAGTTTTTCGCAACGGTCTTTACCGCCTTTTCGTCGTAGCTTATACCGTAATTCTTACTGCGAAGCGCGTCGCAAAGCTCATCAAGCATTATAACGGCGATCTTTTCAAAGTCTTCCTCGCTGAGCGAGCGGAAGGTGATGACCTCGTCAACACGGTTGAGGAACTCGGGGCGCAGGAATTCCGAAAGCGCCGCCATAGTCTTGCCCTCGTTCTGTGTCTGAGCGTTCTCGCCGAAGCCGAGAACACCGTTTCCGCTCTGAGAACCCGCGTTGGTGGTCATAATGATAACAGTATTTTCAAAGTTGACGGTCCTGCCCTGAGCGTCCGTCACACGTCCGTCGTCAAGTATCTGAAGCAGAATATTCATAACGTCGGGGTGCGCCTTCTCTATCTCGTCGAAAAGAACGACGGAATAAGGCTTGCGGCGGATCTTCTCGGTAAGCTGTCCCGCGTCGTCGTAACCAACGTATCCGGGAGGCGCGCCGATGATCCTGGAGACCGCGTGCTTTTCCATAAACTCCGACATATCAAGTCTTATCAAGGATTCGGGCGCATTGAAAAGCTCCGCGGCAAGACGTTTTACAAGCTCCGTCTTTCCAACGCCCGTCGGACCTGCGAAAATGAAGGACGTGGGCTTTCTCTTTGCGCTTACGCCTACGCGCGAACGCTTCACCGCGCGGCAAACAGCCCCAACCGCCTGATCCTGTCCGATTATGTGCTTTTTAAGCGAGTCCTCAAGCTTCGCCAGCTTGGCAAACTCCTGCTCCGTGATACTGCTGGCGGGAATACCCGTCCATATCTCGATGACCTTCGCCAGTTCCTCTTCCGTAAGCACCAGAGCATCCACCTTGGCTTTGTTTTCGGAAACTTTTCCCTCGGCGTTCATTATGCCGCTCTTAAGCTCAGCCATATGCTGATAGAACTCGTTCTCCTTATCCTTGAAGGCTTCAACGCCCTTTTCCTCCAGCTCTCTTTCCTCCGCCTTCAGCTTGGAAAGCTCAGCCTCCGCCTCGGAAAGCTTATCTATCTCGGGCGAGTTCAGGGCAAGACGGGAGCAAGCCTCGTCCAGCAGATCTATCGCCTTGTCGGGCAGGAACCTGTCCGTTATATACCTCTCCGCCAGAACTACCGTCTTTTCAAGGATACTTGCGGGAACGGTGAGTCTGTGGAAGCTTTCATAATAGTGCTTGACGCCCTTCAGTATCTGAATGGTATCGTCGATGCTGGACTCCTCTACTATTATTGGCTGGAAACGTCTCTCAAGAGCCGAATCCTTCTCTATATACTTTCTGTACTCCGCCAGCGTCGTGGCGCCGATAAGCTGTATCTCGCCTCTGGACAATGCGGGCTTGAGAATGTTGGCGGCGTTCATAGAGCCCTCCGCGTCACCCGCGCCGACGATACTGTGTACCTCGTCGATAACGAGAATGATGTTACCCTCAGCCTTGACTTCGCCGATAAGAGCCTTCATTCTGCCCTCGAACTGACCTCTGAACTGCGTTCCCGCAACGAGAGCCGTCATATCGACCAGCAGTATCTCCTTGTTCTTCAGCTTGTAGGGGACGTCACCCGCTACTATCTTCTGCGCAAGCGCCTCCGCGATAGCAGTCTTACCTACTCCGGGCTCGCCTATGAGACAGGGATTGTTCTTCTGACGGCGGCAGAGTATCTGCATAAGTCTGCCAAGCTCGCGCTCGCGTCCGATGACCTTGTCCAGCTTGCCCTCCTTGGCTCTGTCCGTAAGGTTTATGCAGAACTGCTCGATGGATTTTCTCTGATTCTGGGGCGCGCTCTTCTGCTGAGCTCCCGGCTGACCGCCCGGTCTTTTACCGCCGCTTGCCTGAGGTCCCGCGCCGCCCGTAAGCTTTGAAAACAGCTCGTCAAAGTTTATCATTGGCGCTTTGCCGTCGCCGCCTTCCATCATGCTCTGCATGCTTTCGTTAAAGCTCTGCAGTATATCCCCCGCGTTTTCGACCTGCGGGGGCAGTTTTATTCCAAGCTCCTTGGCGCAGGAATAGCATATTCCCTCGCTCTTGGTCCCGTTCTGATCCTGACGGGTTATATACACCATAGCAGGAGCGTTTTTACATCTTGAACACATTTCCATAAATTATATGACCGTACCTTTCGCTGTATTCCTATAATCAGTCATTTTCGTTGTTTATTATTGGCTCCGTCACTCAATATGACTTATATTTTCCCAAAAACGGTCATTCTGAGCGAAGCACCGCCGAGATTCCGCCTACTGCGATTTTGCTTACGCAAAATTTCGACTTCGGACTACGTCCTACGCTCAGAATGACAACGGCGGCGCGAAGTCGAACCCGCAGGGCGAGGCATAGCCTCGGGATCTTGTCCAAAATCATCCGTTTAATATGACAGAGCTTTTTTATTTCAAATAACCCTTCTTCTCCGCGAACTCAACTATTTTTTTGAGGCGGTGATTTACCCCTGAACGGCTGATCTCGCCGCCGTGAAGCTCGGTAATATCATCAAGTGAGTCCATTGGGTGGGCAAGGCGTATCTCCGCGGTCTGACGCAGGGTGCGAGGCAGATCCTTCAAAGCCCCGAATTCGATTATGGCTTTTATGGCATCGGTCTGGCGCATAGCCGCGTCAACGGTCTTCTGTATGTTACCCGTATCGCAGTTTCTCTGCCTGTTCACAGAGGTACGGAGCTCGCTCATTATAGCGCTGTTCATAAGATCGAGGGTGGACGCGGACGCGCCGATATAGGTCAGAAAGTCCTCCACCGTCTCGTATTTTTTGTAGTACAGAAGTATCTCGCCCCGTCTGATCGCTTCCTTCGGGACGAAACCCAGCTCCGAAAGATACTCCGAGAGCAGCATTCTCGCCTCACGGCTGGGCATTACCATCTCAAGATGGAGGTTCTTCTCGCTCTTACTGGCTCTTCCGCAAACGAGGAACGCGCCCCGTATCAGATTTGCAAAGCAGGACGGACATATCCGCCCGCTGGAAACGGGGAGCTTTAAACCGCTTTCTTCATCGACGACGTAACCCGCAGGCTCGCTATCCTCGAAAAACGCCTTGCGCTTCTTGCGGCTGAGCTTTTCTTTATATTCGTTTATAGCATCGGTAAATTCGTTTTTTCTGCTTCTGGCGAAGATCTCCGTCCCCGTTATGAACGAGCGCTTACAGCAATCGGATTTTATCTCCATTGAAAGAAGCTGATGCTTTATACTTTGAACAAATGTTATATTTTCTTCCATTTTTATTTTGGTCTCAAAATAAGGTTTTTCTATAATTTTTAGTTTGAGTATATTTTTTACTAATTTTTAATTATTCTTTATGTTTAATAGATGCCTATTTCTTTCCTTTTCTTTCTGAAGAAAAAGAAATGAAGTTTTGCATTCTTCGAATGCGGCGAAAGAAAGAAAAAGAAACAGGTGCGAACATACCGAGAAAAACGCTCGCATAACGCGGCTCGCGTTTTTGAGGGTGTAGAATATTGCTTGTGCGATCATTTCAATAAAAATGCTCGTAAAACACTCGCATTTTCGGGATATTTGGTGTAGATTTTGCCCTCTTCGTCACCTTCGGTGCCACCTCTCCCAGAGTGAGAGGCTCCGTTACGGATGTTTTGTGGGTGGAAAATGTACGCTCTGTTTTGAAAAGGATGAACCCCTTTTCGAAGAAAACATCCAAATATTCAATTACGCTGATGCCTTCATGGTATCGGCGTAATTGAAGTTTTTGCGCAGCTTTTTTCTAAAAAGCGCGTTTTCCCCTTCAAAAAGCTCACTTCTTACCCTTAAGACGAGCGGCTTTGAGAGTGTTGGTGAGGAGCATAGCGATGGTCATAGGACCGACGCCTCCGGGAACGGGAGTGATCGCGCCCGCAACCTCGGAAACACCTGCGAAATCAACGTCACCGCAGAGCTTGCCGTTTTCGTCTCTGTCCATACCGACGTCGATGACGACAGCGCCGGGCTTGACGTAATCGGCGGTAATGAACTTGGCTTTGCCGATAGCCACGACGAGAATATCCGCCTGCAGACACTCCTTTTTAAGGTCAGAAGTGCGGGAATGACAGATGGTAACGGTACCGTTCTTCTGGAGAAGAAGCATAGCCATAGGCTTGCCGACGATGTTGGAGCGTCCGATAACGACGCACTTTTTGCCCGAAACGTCTATCCCCGTCTCGCTGATAAGTCTCATAACGCCGGCGGGAGTGCAGGGCAGGAAATCGTAATCGCCGATCATGATCTTACCCGTATTTACGGGATGGAAGGCATCAACGTCCTTATCGGCGCGGATAGCGTTGATAACAGCCTTCTCGTCGAGGTGCTTCGGAAGAGGAAGCTGACAGAGGATGCCGTCGATCTTGTCGCTCTCGTTCAGCTTTTCGATCAAAGCGAGAAGCTCTTCCTCGGTGGTCTGCTCGGGAAGACGGTGTACCTCGGAATAAAATCCAACCTCCTCGCAGCCCTTAGCCTTGTTTCTTACGTAGACCTGAGACGCGGGATCCTCGCCGACGATAATGACCGCCAGCCCCGGCTTGACCGCCATCTTCTCAACTTCTTCTTTTATCTCGTTCCTTACCTTAGCGGATATCGCTTTTCCATCGATTATAGTTGCCATTTTTATGTTCTCCGTTTCTTTTTTTATCAAAATTTCGTGTTGCGGGTCACATCGTCACCCGTTGTTTTCGTCTTTTTTTGCGTCCTTTTCGCCGTCTGCGATCGGAACGTAATCATCGTCGCTCTCGGTATCCTCAACGCTCTCCTCCGTAACAGCGGTCTCGCCGAAGATCCTTGCGAAAAGTCCCTTCTCCTTCGGCTCGTCCTTGTATGAAGCGGAAGCGTAACGCTTACCCTTCTTCAAGAAATATATCAGCGCCGCCGTGGAGATCAGGAAGGACAAGAGCCCTACCACCTGGGATATTCTGAAGGGACCGACGTACAGACTATCCGTCCTCAGCCCCTCGATGAACATTCTGCCGAAGCCGTACCAAGCGAAATAGGTCAGGGTTATCTGCCCGTCAAACTTACGCTTGTTGTAGAAAATATTTATAAGTATGAATCCAAGCAGATTCCAAAGGGATTCGTAAAGGAAGGTGGGATGCACTGCGCCGATGTACTGCGAAACGCCGTTTTCATAGAGATGTGAAAGCTCCATTCTCAAAAATGACGCCGTCTCTCCGCCGTGGGCTTCGCCGTTCATAAAGTTGCCCCATCTGCCGATAGCCTGAGCTATCATCACCGCAGGCGCAAGCATATCGCAAAAGCACTGCGGACGTATCTTCTTCACAAGGCACACCGCAACAGCCGTCGCAGCGCCGAAGATTATACCGCCGTAAATGGCAAGTCCGCCCTCCCATATCGCGAATATCTCGCCAAAGGAATAGTTATGCCCCGATGTCAGAACGTAATAGAGCCTTGCGCCGATAACGCCGAAAAGCACCACGAATATGGCGAAATCCAGCACGTCATCCGCGATTATGCCTTTATAGCGCCTTGTCCTGAACATAACGTACCCTACCGCGACCATCATTCCGATCGCGATTATGATACCGTACCACATTACGGGATGACCTCCGACGCTGAACGCCGCGCGGTCAACTATAAAACTATCTATCCCCAAACCGGGGAAACCGATTTCAACCGAGGTATATGTCATATCAAACCGTTCCTCCCTCATGATTTTTCGGATATATCACGCTGAGCGCGAAGCGTCTTTCGTCCAGGACTCTCTTCGCCATCTCGGATACCTGACCGTAGGTGACGGAAGCGTAGGACTCGGCTTTGTCAAGCCCCTTTTCGCCCACCAGAAAGCTCTCGAACATAGTCTCCGCTATATTCTCGGACGACTCAAAATTTCCAACACATTCGCTGTAAAGAGCGCGTTTTGCAAGCTCCACAGCCTCCTCCGAGATGCCGTTTTTCAGCTTTTCTTCAAGGTACTGACAGAACTTGGCGTAGACGGCTTCAGGATCGTCCGAATGACCGCCTACAACGAAATAAGAGCACACGCGGCAAAAATCGTAATAGTTCGTATAGCCGGATACCATTCCGCTCTCGTAGACCTCTTGGTAGAAATCCTCGCACTCGCCGAAAAGGGATTCCCACAGAATGTCGCACACCGCTTCGTCCTCCGCCTTTGCCTCGGGAAACTTCACTCCGATGCGGAATATCGGTCTTGATACCTCAAATTCAGCCGTAATGCGCTTCTGATATACCTCGGCAGGCTCGTCTATCACCTCAAACGCGACCTCGCTCTGCGCCGTTTCGGGTATCATCTCGTCAACGATGTCCATGACCTTCTCCGCGTCGACCTTACCGCAAACGCACAGCGCCATATTATTCATTCTGTAAAATATGTTGTAACAATGGTAAAGCAGCTCGGGGGTGATCTCGGCGATGGACTCTATCGTACCCGCGATAGGTATCCTGATGGGATTGGTCTCGTACATCGCCTTGAAAAGATTGAAAGTGATGACGCTTCCTGCTCTGTCCTCGCTCATTTTGATCTCCTGACCGATGATGCCCTGCTCCTTTGCGACGTTTTCGTCGGTAAAATGAGGAGTGAGCACCATATTTATCAGAACTCGGAGAGCCTCGTAAAAATTTTCCGTACAGGAAAAAAGGTACGCGGTCCTGTCAATGGACGTGTAAGCGTTGGCGTCCGCGCCGATAGCGGCGTACTCCTCGAAGGCGTCCGTCCCCTCAAGGCTCTCGAACATCTTATGCTCAAGAAAGTGAGCTATACCCGCGGGGACCGTGTATTCCTTGCCGTCCGCCGTGAATTTATTGTCGTAAGAGCCGTATCTCGTTCCGAAAATAGCGTAAAATCCCGAAAACTCCTTCTCGGTGATATAGACCTCAAGTCCGCTCTTGTGGACGTACTTGACGCATTTTTCGCCGATATAAGCGTTTTCAAGTATCTCTGTATTTCTCTTTTTCATTTCCGATCTCATATTTATGACTATCCCTTTCTTACACCCAAAAGCGTGTCTGAAAAAATGTTTTCAGACATTATTTCTCCGTTCCGTGCAAGAAGTAGCTTACGTTGAGCCTGCAGCCTCTCGCAACTCTCGCGATATCCGCGGCGGTAACGGCGTTTACCGTTCTCTTGCATTTTTCAAGGTCGATATGACGGGCGTACACAGTTCTGTTGATGTACCACTCCGCAAGATTGCTTATATTATCCTCAAGCGAGGTGAGTGAGCCGCAGATATCCAGCTTTGCCGCCTCAAGCTCCTCCTCGGAAACGTTCTTTTCGTCACAGAGCAGACCGAGCTGACGCTCTATCTCCTCTATCGCCACCGATTTTTTGTCTATATCAAGCCCGCTTCGTACCGTCATAAGCCCCGTGACGGTGCTGGCAGAGGACATACAGTAATAGCAGAGCTGCAGACGCTCGCGGACGTTTGCAAAAAGTCTGCTTATAGGAGACGCTCCGAATATGTGATTGAACACCTCCACGCCGCTTAACTCGGGATCGTATCCGGGAATGGTGTAAGAAAGCACCATTCTTCCCTGCTTCGCGCTGATCTCCTCGTAGACCTCTCTGACCTGGTCGTATTTACGGACGCCGATCTGCGGAGCTTTCAGCTCCATGGGCTCTTCTCTGTCGGGACAAAGTCTGTTTATAAAGGAGACCAGAGTATTTTCCACCTCTTCCGTCACTCTGCCCGCGTACACCGCCTCAAGTCTGCTTTTTTTAAGTATCTCACCGAAAAGTGCGTAGATCGCCGTCGGCGTGACCGCGCTGATGCTGTCAATGGTTCCGTCCATATCGTGGCGCATAGGCGTACCCTCGTACACCACGGAAGCAAAACGCTTCAGAGCGTAAACGTCCTTATTGTTTATCTGCGCATTGATCTTGTCCGTTTGGAATTTCTTTTCCTGCTCCGTGTATTCTGCGGAAAGTCCGCCGTTTTCAACTATGGGACGGGAAAGAAGCTGGTAGAGCACCTCGGTCATCTCACCGAGAATGTCCATCTTCTCTCCCTTGGGCAGAAAATGACCGTCCAGAAAGCCCGCGCATATCTTCAGCGAGAACTTATCTCCAAAGTCTCCCGCGGTAAAGCTTACGTTGGCGCCGTAAAGCATACCCAGCTTTTTATTTATGCTCTTGATGTCGGGGTACATTTCCGAGCCTCGCGCAAGAACTCTTGCGAGTATCACCGCGGACGCGATATTCTCCTCCGTCTTAGGCAGAAGGAAATTCAGCGCCAAGTAGTTAAACTTGAACTTATCCGTACCGATAACGCCCAGGGTTTTGCCTTTGCCGATCTTCTTTACTTCTATGTTCATTACAAAATTATTCCTTTCAAAACAGACTTTTCCGTAACTGAAAAGCCTACTTTTCCTTATACATATTTAGTATATCATTATTTATATATAAATTCAAGTATTAACTGCAAATTTTTATTTAACTCCACTCGCTATATCATATTATTGATTTAACATATTGTTGTTTTACAGTACGGTGACCGCGGGCTTTTAATTTCAAATTTGATTAAGACGGATATTTTCATAATATTTTCTTTTTTTATGTTACTTTCCGCTTCGCCTCCGCGCAACATTCAAACGCAAAGTGCGAACATAGAGGTCAATTCGCCGCTTCGCAACCGCGCTCCGCACCGTTTGCGGCGATTGGTTGAACATGTTTTCCCTTATTTGGAACATATTCCTACACCAAATCTCTGCGAAAATTTCGGGCTTTTTTTGAAGAAAAACAAAAAAATCTCTTCCACCGATAGTTTTTGCTATCGGTGGAAGAGAAGTTTTGCGGTTTACCGAAGGCATGCAGCTTGACGTAGGCATGCATGCTTTCCTTTCAAAAGCGACCGTACTTTCTTTTTAACCCGTAATACCGGAACGCTCAATTCCTTCAACGAGGTATCTCTGACAGAACAGATATACAACGATCAGGGGAGCGATGATCATAAGACCAACGGTGTTCTGGATAGCAGCGGAGTAAAGGTTACCACCTTCGTACTGCGTATCGAGAGAACGGGGAGACTGACCTACAAGGTGAGGAAGCAGGTACATCTTAGACTTGTTATAGAACAGTCCTGTATAGAACTCGTCTGTCCACTGCCATGAGAATGCGAACAGGAATACTGTGATCATCATAGGAACGGAAAGAGGAAGAACGATAAAGACGAAAGTCTTGAATATACCGTAACCGTCGATATAGGAGGACTCTTCGAGCTCATCCGGTACACCCTTGAAGAACTGTCTCATCATGTAGATGTAAAGACCGTTCTTGAACGCAAGTCCGCCCAGTGAAAGGAGAACGAGAGGCCAGAGTGTATTGGAGAAGTCGAGGTATGCGTGCTTACCGGGGATAATATCAAGTCCGGGGAACACTCCGCCGCCGAGAAGGTTAATGATTCCGTAAACGTCGAAATACTTAAACTTCATGAACAGAGAAAGCTGAATGGTGGAGTGAGGAACGATCATCGTAAGAAGAACGCAAGCGAACAGCAGCTTGGAGCCGCGGAACTTAAACTTAGCGAATCCGTAACCGATGATACTGCAGATAAGTGTCTGAACTATTGCAGATACCAAGGAAAGCAGGAAGCTGTTAAAGAGAGCCTCGAAATAACGAAGGTCAACTATAATAGCCTTGTATGTATCCCAAGTAGGATATTTAGGAATAAGCTTTACCGTAACGTCAACGAAGTCCTCAGGGCTCATGAAGGAGGAGGTGATCTTCGAGAAGAAGGGGTAAAGAATAACGTAAGAAACACCGAGAAGAAGAAGGAAACGGAAGAATCTCCACATAATGTTCGCAAAGTACGACACTCTGAGGTACTTCATCTTCATTCTTTCTTTTCTGGAGGTTCTCTCAAAGTCTACGACTATCTTGTTTTTGGACTCCTTGACAACCTTTGGAGCCTCATTTACCTGATTATCCATCTTTGAAAACCTCCTCTCTTAGTCTCTTCTCTGATAGAATACGAACGCCGACATTGCAACGACGACAACGAGAACTATCAGAATAATGATTGCAAAGTAGATCCAAGCCATCGCAGCGGAAAGAACGTTACCGCCCGCCTCATTATACTTGGCGGTGATGAACACCATTACGGAGTTATCAGCAGAAGTAAAGGAGTCGATGACCGTATAGATCGTAGCAACGAGGATCATGGGGCTGATCATAGGAAGTGTGATCTTCCAGAAAGTCTCCCAAGTCGTTGCTCCGTCGATGGAGCAAGACTCGTAGATAGCGGGAGAAATAGACTGGAGCGCTGCGAGAAGGATAAGCATCTGAACACCGCAACGGTCGATGATGCTGGAGATTCGTCCAACAGCTCCGACAACGAAGTCCGTGATCTCAGTACCTATCTTCATGCTCTCGAACAGACGTGTAAGGTTTCCAACACCGAGGTTGAAGCCGCTGTCCAGCGCACCTGTCGTAATACCTGCATCCTGGTTCATCATGTAATCGTCGTACGCGGAGGATGCAGCTGCGATAGATCCCATAAGACCTGTCGCGCAGATGACGGGAATGAAGAAGATCGCTCTGAACGCTGCGCGTCCGAGAACCTTCTGGTTAAGGATAACTGCGATAAACAGTGAGAAGATTACTATCGAAGGAATATCGATAATAAGGTTTTTAATACCGCTTGTAAGCGTCTGAACGAACTTAGGGTCAACGAACAGCGCTTCCTGGTAGTTCTCAAGACCTACGAATTCTATAACGAATCCCTGTGTTTTATCAAAAGTCATCGATGAAAGAGAATACTTGAAGGAATCCACTATAACGGGGAAATAGATGAGGATAAGTCCGATAACGAAGGGCATTACGAACAGCCATCCACCCATTGCCTTACGCTTATCAAGAGAGGCTGCTCTGCGTCGTCTCGGAGCTGCCGTCCTCGACATTGATATTTTTCTATCCATTTATATATCCTCTCCTTTCTTATGCGTTAGCCTTGGAATCATAGAAATCCATAGGCTCTACACTAATGGTCTGACCGTTGATCTCAACGTCAACTACGAATGTGTTGTAGTTGAGGATGAACCAGTGGCCGTTTTCGTACTCAACGTACACAACGGAACCGTCTGTAATAGTTCTGTCGATTCTTGCAGCTTCTTTTGCCTCGTACTCTTCGAGCTTGATCTTATCCTGTCTGTCCTGATAGATCTTTCTGCACGCTTCGAGCACTGCAAGGTTACCCTGCTCTACGATCGCCGCTACCTCTTCGGGAGCCATGAACACGTAAAGTGTCGCGCTGTTATCGTAGATGTTGTACTGCTGGAGATAGATGTCTCTCTCCTCGCCTGTGTACTGGTTGCAGATTCTGTTGTAGTCGTTGATTCTTGCAGTCCAGTAGTCGATGAGCTTCTGCTCAACCGCCATATCTGCCATCCATGCGATCTTAGCGTCACCCTTCAAGCTTTCAAGCTCAGAGTCTGTAAACTTACGTGTACAGTCGATGAAGAGGTGGTTTTCGATGCGGGATGTCTGAACGTCTGCAAGAGCGTTGTTAAGCTTGTCATAAAGACCTTCGGAAACAACGTTGCCAGCCTCGTCGTACTGTGTAAGGAGGTGCTCCTTCCAGATATCGTAGGAGATAGCGTAGTACTTGGAGAGCCTGGGATCTTCCTTAAGAAGCTCAACGTTCTGATATGAGAGCATCATATAGAGTGTTGCGCCGTTTTCAAGGATCTTAAGTGTTTCGTACTTGATATCGCCCGCCATGTTTGTGGGAGAACCTGCAAATACGATGTAGCCGTGGTAAACAAGTCCGAAGAATGGAACCGTCTCGGATGTGTTAAGGAAACGGCTGGAGTCCAGAGGAGCGTTGAGAACTACGGATGCGTAAGGTACTGCGTAAGCGTTACCGCAGTCAACGAGTATCTTGCCGTAGCTTTCGTTTACTGTGAACTGCTTGAGCATTTCTTCAGTAAACACCTTAGCGTCCTCACGGTTGTAAGGAGCGTCCTCGTCGAAGTCGGAGTTGAGGTCGGATCCGAGAGAGGAAAGAGAAACGTTCGTTGTCTTTCCGTCAAGGAGCTTAGTCATGGACTTATTGAACTTCGCGAAGAAGTCTCTGTAAACGCAGGGGGAGATACAGATCTTACCTGTTGTGGTAAATGTCTGGAGGACCGCGTCGTACTCTCTCTTTGTGATGTAACGGTTGTCGATCGTCTTGACTGCGTCTCTGTCATAAGAGAAGCCGTCGAAGAGTGAAACTGCCGTCATATACGCAAATTCGAATTCGGGGTAAACGTCGATACCGTGAGTAGCGGCGTAATCAAGGAAATCAAGGAATCCGGAGTTACCGCCGGTAACCTTCTCGAACTTTACCTTGGTGGGCATGGTGGGAACCATACCTTCGTTGATAAAGCCTGTGAGCTTGAAGTTGATATTTGTGATGGGGGACTTAGCTGTGCCCAGCTCGTCGACCATCGCCTTGAGGTTTTCGAAGGATGTAAGAGCCTTCTTAACGGTTACAGGGATACTGAGGACCGTCTCGTCTGTTTCTGTAAGACCGAATACCTCAACGAAGAGCGGAATGTCCTTCTTGGTCTCCTCGATCTTTGTGATCTTTCCGGAAGTTTCCAGATAGTCACGGTAAGCCTTAGCCATACCTACGTACGTAGGCTCGTAGTATGTTCTGTCGGCTCTTCTGTCCTTGGTATTATCGGGGTCTGTGAGCATTATGTAGTTGATTCTGAAGGAACCTGTGTACTTACGCTCGGAAACGACCGTATACTTTGTATTGGAACCGATGGAGATAGCCTCTGCAAGGTTGTAGGAGTCCTTAGGTCTGGGGTTGAAGGAGCAGAATACGGAGTTGTAGAAATGCTCACCCTTGTTCTTTGCGTTGGAACCACCGTGAGAGGATGTGATGTTCGTAAGAGCGTCACCCTCTGTTACGATAGCAACGTAACCGGAATCGTACTTCTTGATCTTGTTAGAGGGGATAAGGGAGCCTTCCTGAGGTGTGTTTGTGGAAACTACACCGAAGACAGGCATACGGTAGACCTCCTGGTTTGCGTTACCGATCTCCTGGTAAGCGTAGTCCTGACCGTAGACCTTACCGCTGAGGTCGAAGGTCTTGAACGTATCCTCGAATCTGATCAGCGTACCGGAACCGTCGGGAATGAAGGTATAGCCGTTGTAATCGTTGATACCTGCGCCCATGTACTGAAGAACTTCAATAGAAGAGAGCTGGTAAAGGGACTCATCGAAACGGAGACCGCTCGCGGGGAAACGAACCTGAACGCCGTTATCCGTAAGGTAGTACTCCAGCGCCATCTTGAAGTTAGCGGGAGCCTTATCCTTATTTGTGTAGCCTGTTTCTCTGTGGTCTTTGTCAAGCTCCTCGAAGGTGTACTTAGGACAATATGTCTTGATGTAACCCTCAACGAGCTTGATCTCACGAGCCTTTGCGGACTCGTCGAAGACGTAGATAGGAGTTGTTCTTGTGATAGGATATGCTTCGTACATCTGTTCCTTGGACTGATCTGCGACCTTCTCGGGATCCTTCAGAGTGTACCAAGCTGTAGTACGGATGTAAAGACGGTTTTCTACACCGCCGGGAAGATTTGCAAGGAGCTGACCGATGATCATCTCTTCAAATCTTGCCTGTGTGATCTGTCTGGGAACAAGAGTTCTGGACTCTTCTTCACCGATGGAGTACTCAATACGCACACCGCCGCTCAGCTTCTTTACCTTGATCTGCTCAAGGAGAGCAGCGTCGGTGAAGGAGTTGTAATGCTTAACGACGTCGTTATCGAGATAGTAGATATAAACTTGGCTGAGAAGCTTTCTCTTGGTTACGGCAGCGATCTGGTTATCGGGGATCTCCGTGATATTGAAGGGGTTTGTGAAGAGGATGTCACCTGTTGTGATATCCTTTACAGCAACCTCACCCGTGATCTTATCAACGTAGAGCTCGAAGTCGCCTTTTGTGTACTGGAGAGTCATAGCGGCGATTCTCTTAGCTTCGGTTGAGAAGTCGGGGTTTTCAATACCTGCTTCCTTTTCTGCCTCGGTGGGAACGAATTCCGGCTTCAGATAGTACGCCTCGTACAGCTCTGAGAACGGGCGGATCTGCTCTTCCTCTTCCTCTTCTGCTGCAAATACCGGCAGCATCGAGAGCGAAGCCAGGATTCCGACTATTGTGAGGAGCGCGAGTAAACCGGAAAGCGATCTTGTAAATATATTATGTGTACTTTTTCTCATATTTAATATGCCATCCTTCCTGGTTTACATTCGGTACGTAATTTCCGTGATGATGTTCTTAACAAGACCAAACATATCGGAAACGAGAGTTGCGAACAAAATAACGATAAACATTATGAATGCCATTCCCACGATTGTACCTATACACATCGCCGCGTTCTTTATGATGGAGTAGTCGTGAGTTACCATGATTCCGAAGAAGATGAGAAGTCCGACCCATATCCATGCAAAGGAGTTGAGCAGTGTGATGATTCCTGATTCGGAAGAAGCAAGAATGTGTGTGAGAAGTGTTGCGGGAATGATCATGAGAGGCAGAGGAGTGAGCGAGTAGGAGGTAGCGATGAAGATGTCCTTCAGGCTTCCTTCACCCTCGAACAGTGTGGTAAGACACCAGTTGGATACTACCCAAAGAGCGATCGGAATAAGTACCGCGCCCATCTGAGTACCGATACTGGAGTAAGTACCTCTCGGGTTATACATATAGGAACGTCCTACGCTCTGGTATGTAAATACCAGGATCGTAACAGCCGCGTAGAAGATCGCGCCTCTTACCGATCCGCGTTTTTCGTGCTTGAGGTCCCAATATCCGTCGAAGGGATGGAACATCAGGTGGAATGCGAAGAGGATCTCCTGAGCGAAGGTTCTCTTTCCGGACGTTACAGCTGTCTTTGCGTTGACCTTTGCAGCGTACTTGAAGAAGAACGTAAGTCCTACTACAACTACTACCACAACGATCGGAACGATCACGATATACTTAGATACCCAGTCTTTTCTGTACATCTTGAATGCCTGAGAATAACCGTCGGTATTGTAAGCGAAGGAGTACTGCTCCATAGCCTCGGTGTAGTTACCGCCTCTGTAAAGAGACTTTGCCTTACCGATGTAAGCCGTATCGAAGTTGATATTTCTCTGAAGGATATTATCGTAGTCGGTTACAGCCAGCTCGTATTTTCTTTCGTTATCGTGCTTAAGAGCTGTAATGAGCAGGTCGCCGTACTCTGTTCTCTTATACTTTGTGATAGAGCAGGTCTGCTTGTCGAGAAGGATGATGTTATCTGTTCCGTTGAAGTTCTGATAAGCGATGGACTCGATGGACTCGAGGTTACCGAGCTGCTTACCGCTGTCACCGAATGCGAACAGGAGGTTACCGTTCTTATCGTAGGTAAATACTCTCTGGCGCTTCTCGTCGATGATAGACCACGTTCCCTCCGGTCCTACTGCAACGTCGATGATACGGGAAGGTCCTGTTGCCTCGTTGTTACGGGAGACGTTTGCGACCTTGACCTCACCTGACGGAGGATAGAAACCGTTACGGTTCATGATGTCATCACCGTTGGTGTTGAGCTTCTTAACGGGAGCGTACGTAGATGACTTATCTTTCTTGTTGATAGCGTTCTGCTGGTCCTTATCCTTAATAGACGATGTGGTTACGTAGATGAAGCCCTTCTCGTCCATTACGATATTGTTAAGCTCGGTAGCGACGATCTTCTGGGACTGCGCTTTCTGCTCCTCTGTCTGGAAAAGTCTCCAGAAAAGTGTGAGCGCGCTGACGGAAACCTTCTGAGCTCCGACAAATCCCTGGAATTCGCCCTGCATATTCATGGAGATAACTCCCATGTACGTTGTAGAGGATACGACGTAGATATGGTTGTCATCGGATGCAACTGCGATCGGCTTATAGATAGAGCCGTCCGGGAAAACGTCTGCCTCGGGCTCCTTGATTATACGGTCAAAAGTAGGATGTGTACGACCTCCGTCGGAGCGGTTGAATACGACGATTCTCTTGTTATCCGTATCAGCTATGTAGATCTTGTCGTTTGTAACGCACATACCGCTGGGATTGTTAAAGGAGTCGGTAGCGCCCATGTCGTTTTCAAAGTTTGTGATCTGATATCTGAACTGGAAATAAGGGTCGAGACAAACAACTCTGTGGAGCTTTTCGGTTCTCGTGGTAGGGTTACCGCTTGAATCGTAGTCGTCGAGCTCTCTGGTAGCAACGTCAACGATGTAGATGTTACCGTCAACGTCGACTACTATATCCTGGGGCTCTGTAAGGTTAAAACCTGTATTCTGATAGATTTTGGTAGCTTCCGAATTGTAGAGCTTATCGGGCTCGTACGCATTGGGAGAATCCAGCTGTGTTCCATCTATCGAATAGGTGTACGAAGAGTATGCTGTTGCGTAAATGGGGAGTAACGTTACCAATATAGTAACAAGACACATCAGCATTCCCGCAGCAATTCTTAAACTTTTCTTGTTCACTTGCTTTTCTCCCTTCTTTAGTCTTTCATACCTGAAGATCCCATCGTTTCAACGATCTTACTCTGGGAGATCAGGAATACAATGATCGGAACGCTCATCATGATTACCGCTGCCGCAGAGCCTGCGCCCTGAGTACCGGAAGCGGAGATGATGGAGTTGATAGACTCGTCGAACGTTTTGAGGTTCTCGGAGTAAACGTAGCCGGATGCACCTGTATTCCAGACGTTCTGGAAGACGGTGATCATAAGTGTCAGCCAAGCGGGCTTAACCAGCGGCATTACGAGTGTGAGGTAGATTCTGAACTCAGAACAACCCTCGATACGGGCAGCCTCGATCATGGAGTCGTGAATAGAACCGTCGATAAAGTTCTTCATCAGGTAAAGTCCGAGGGTAGATGCCCAGATAGGCACGATAGAGATCGTGTATGTATTCAGCCAGTTGAGCGCTACGTAGATGATGAAGTGCGCGATACCGGTTACCGTTGACGAGATCATCAGGGAGTAAACGATAAGGTTGAACACCAGCTTAGAACCGGGGAAACGTACCTTGGATATAGAGTACGCAGCCATTGAACCGATGATAAGACATCCTACTGTTGCGCCCAGTGAAATGAACACTGTGTTGAAAAAATATCTTGAAAGCGGAACCCACGTGGAGGTCATGGACGCGAACAAGTCTATGAAGTTCTGGAACGTAGGCTTGATTACGTAGAACAGCGGAGGTGTAAGGAACATCTCACCGATAGGCTTGAATGCTGTGATGACCAGCAGGTATGTGGGAAGGAACATGAATACACCGAAAATAAGAAGTACTATTGTAATAGTAAGGTCACCGCCGACGCTTCGGTTAAGAACGACGGCGTGTTTTCTGGTTCTTAGTCTTTTAGCCATGATTACTTACCTACCTTACCTAAAGCATTCTTGATGAACAAGTTAGCGCCGAACATCAGCACGAACAAGAGCATCGAAATACAGGAAGCGTAACCGACCTCGAAACGGGAGCCCAGATAGTCCTGCATATGGTGCTGGAGCGTCCAAGCGACGTAGTCTGTCGAGGGGTTTCCGCAGAGAGCGTTTACGACTCCACCGAATCCGAACGCGCCTGTGATGGAAAGGACCGCACCGAACATAAGGATGGATTTCATCGAAGGAAGCGTTATGTACCAGAGCTCCTGCCAACGGTTCTTGACACCGTCAACGGCGCCTGCCTCGTAAAGGCTTCTGTCAACGCCCTGAAGACCTGCGATAAAGGAAAGGAACGCAGTACCGAGGGACGTCCATACAGAAACGATGATACAAAGGGGTACGATGTAATCGGTATTCTGGAAGAATACGATAGGCTTTGAAATAACACCCAGCTTCATGAGCCAACCGTTTGCGATACCGTAGATATCTCCCTGGAAGATGAGCTTCCATACGAGGTAAGCGGATCCGGAAATGGAAGGTCCGTAGAAAATGAACGTTATAGCCGCTCTTACCTTAGGTCCCAGCTCGTTGATGAACCAAGCGAGAAGGAAGGAAAGGATGTAGGACAGAGGTCCTGTTGTGAGAGCGAATATCATTGTATTCTGGAATGCCGTAAGGAACAGGTCGTCTTCGAGGAAAAGACGGATGTAGTTATCCATGAAACAGAATTCGGGCAATTCCAGCATATTAAAGTGTGTAAAACTGAGGAAGAATGTCATTACGACCGGGACAACGGTAAATGTAAGAAACATTATAAGGAAAGGACCAACCATTGCGTATCCAGCCCATTTTTTCTTCATCTCACGTCTTGTATACTGCCATCTTGTTACCTGTCTGTTCGAAGGCTGGTAATCCTCTTCAGGCATTTCCTGTGCAGCAACTACGTTATCTGACATATGCTATCTCCTATTCTTAAATTTAATTTCCGGCCACCCGTCCGCATTGGCATACGGACGGATAGCGATTACTTTATTTTTTTCTTTAAGGATACTTACGTTTTAATTAACCGTAGTAATCGATAAAGGGCAGGTGATACTCTTCGCGCTTACGGGAGAGCTCCTTGTTGATATCAACAACATAGTTGAGCAAGCTGTCAACTGCGTTTGCGTTGCTGTTATAAACTGCCAGGAATGCGAAGTTTACGTAACGGCTGATATTATAATCACCGGGGTTGAAGGGAAGTCCCTTAAGGTGAGGGATCTGTTCCTTGATAGCTGCGAGCTCTTCGGATGTCCAAGCCTGCTCAAGGAGAGCGTTGAGGTTTGCGGAGTTGTACTTTTCAGTAGTATTCGCAGCTGTTGCCAGACGCTGTCTTGCGAGTCTCTTCTGAGCATCGAAGCCTGCGTACCACTTCATGTACTTCCATACGTGCTGAGGATTATCGGAGCCTCTGGGGATTACGATACCTTCAACGTTCAGGATGGAAGAACGGTCAACGTGTCCGTCCTCGTGCTCCCAACCGATGAGGGATTCCATGGTCCAGAGACCACGGAGCTCGTAGTAGTCCATGAAGCTGTTGTACGTTGTCCAGTTAGCGACAACGATCGGGATCTCACCTGTACGGAAACGGGTAAGGTCGTAAGAGATAGGCAGAGAATAGTCGTTAAACAGAGAGCAGAGAGTATCGAAAGCTGCAAGGCACGTTGTAGACTGGTTGAATTCCTGATAGTCGTTTGCGTACATTGTCTCGCCCATCTGATACAGGAGCATCTGATAACCTGCAAGGGATGTCTGCATACCCATCGTCATGTGCTGAGTTGTGAGAGTAGGAAGGATAGCGTAGAGCTCCTGCCATGTTCTCGGAGGCTTGAGATCGTACTTAGCGAAGATATCAATGCGGTAGAACGACATCTCGAAGTTCATCGTACAAGGAAGCAGGTAAGTGATACCGTCAAGGGAAACTGCCTCGAGCGCTGCGTGAGAGAACTCAAGATCGGTAGTACCCGTGATATCCATGAACTTGCCCTTTTCCTCATTATAATAAGGAACGATGAATTCGCCGTCCTCGCCTCTGGGGCAGAGCTTGTCGAAATCCTCGTAGATCTCGTCGCCAACGCTCTTGCCTTCGGGGATAAGACCCTTATCTGCGTGCTCCTGGGTGTAGTCGGCGCTGAGCTTTTCAACACCGCTTCTGAGTCCCCAGTTGACCGCAGTACCGGAGCCCATCATTGCAACGTCAGGTCCGACGCCTGCAAGAACGGATTCCTGAAGACCCTGCGCAACGTATCTGATGTTGACCGCAACGTTACTTACGGGAGTAAACGCTGAGTCGATCATGGTACGGAGAATGAGGGCGTCCTCACGGGAGGTGGTGTTCCACATAAGGATCGTGCCTTCGTATTCGGAAGCATCCTTATCGGTCTTGAATCCGATTACGTTATAATCTTTAAAGAAGGAAGCGAAGAACGCCTTTGCCTCAAAGTAAGCCGCGTAGAATACGGTAGGCTTAGATCTCGGAACCTTAGTCTCGGGAGACTGGATACGGAGATGGTCGAGCTTCAGGGGCTGAGACAGAGACGTATACAGCCAGTTCTGAAGAGACGTGATATAGTTCTTAAAGGAAAGGAAGTTCGGCGCGATCTCGTACTCGTCTACCGCCATTCTCGCAACGAGCTGACGGATAGTATCCAGAGTAGCGATGTGCTGACCTGTAGCGCCTGTGGTCTCAACGAGAGCGTTGTAGATTCTGTCGAGCTCAAGAGCGGAGTCAGCGAGGTTACCGATAACGTCGGGGATAAGGCTTGCGAACATGTAGTCACGGCCTGTATCGGGGTTTGTACCGGTGATCTGGAGTATCTTCTGATACGAGGACGTCATCTTATTGATTACGGCTGCGATATCGTAAATATATTCAGCCATATCTCCGAGGACGACCTCCACCTCAACGGTATTCCAACCTTCTTTGAAGTAGAACAAGTAGTCCTGCTCGCCGTTTCCGAGCAATTCATTCTGGAAGGAGGTGTCATAATTAAATCTGAGGAAACTCGCTTCACGGAACTGGATGTCTCCGTTGATCCTGATACGTCTGGACGAGAACATACCTGCTCTCGTGTTCTGACGGAAACGAGTCATAATGTTGTAAAGTCCCTCTTCCTTTATGTATACCTGGTAGGTCATGTACTGACCGACAACGCTGGAGTTGATGAGGTTGTAGACCAGGTTTGCGGGGTGGGAAGGAGAGTTGATACAGGAAGTACGGTCGGTACCGGGGAAGAGACACTGGTCAGAAACTCTGATCGGGCTCTCTGCCTCGACTATGTAAACGTCCTCGCCTGTATAGATCTCGATACCTGTACCGAGCCATCTCTGGAGCTGATAATCGTAGGAGTCCTCGGGCTTGTAGCCGTAAACTCTGATATCTTCAATAACGAGAGGCTCTCTGGTCGCCTCGAACGTAAGGTAATGATCGCCTTCGGTGAGGTAGAACTGGAAGGGTTCGACTGTGTATCCCAGCCAGTCACGGATGAAGTAGGTTCTGAGCTGAGAAGCCTCAAGACGGTCGGGACGGATATCGTTATCCTGGATATCAAGGTCCCAAACGTAGTTACCGGATCCGCCGGTAGCCTCTGCCCACGTCTGGTAAGCCGCCTCGTACTCAGCGTCGCTTTCGAAGCTGTCTCTCTTAGGCTCGTCTATACGGTAAAGGATACTTGTACCGTCTGTACCAACGTACTCCCAGCTTCTGGGAATGTAGAGGTAACGGCACTCGTTGAAGGGAAGCTTACCGTCGATGTAGAACATACGCTCGATGGTTGTCTTCGTACTTACGATCTCATCGATTCCGTCGCCGTCGTAGTCGAAATACTCAACGGGAAGGTAATCGATATCTACGGAATACATACCCGCTTCCTTAACAGTGATCTTAAACGTCGTCTTTCCTCTTGCAGGCGTGTAAAGACCTGTAATGTTCAACTTACTGTCGTAATAGGTTTTGGGGTTTGAATCCGTCCAAGGCAGTCCGGTATTCGGGTCAACCAGGTGCTCGAAATACTTTCCGGTCTCAGGATCGATCGTAGCCTGCGGAACGAGCATGTTTACCGCAGTGCCTTTGATTTCCGATTCGTCACTTGCTACCGGGATAGCTCCCCATTTGCTGAGATACGTATCATAGGTCGTACCGCTGATAAGCGTAAGGATCTCTGCAAAGGTTCTGCCGCCGTATGTGTCTTCAACTTCTTCAACGTTCTCGATGTCTTCTGCAACGTCAGCTGCCGAAACAGCAGTAGCGAGGGGCATCACACTGAAGAGAGTCGCGACCAACAGAAGCACAGCAACAAATCTGCGTTTTTGCCAATGTTTCATTTAGGGTTTCCTCCTGCCAAAAATAGGTATTGGGTTTATATTGCTTGAACGCGCCCGCGCGTCAAACTTTATGCCGGCTGACTTTTGCTCCTCTGAGCCGGTACGCCGATGACCGCTTCCAAAAACGTGCGTCCGCCGCCGTCCTTTTTCCCGGTCCGGCAAGCGCGTTACAACGCAGCATCACGAAAGTTTTTATTACTCCAAAATTATATCATATAAAATATAAAAAGTCAAGAAGAATTTCCCGTTTTTTCGCTTTGCCGTCACACGCTTATCACGTTGATTTCGCCCCTCGTTCACACTTTTCCGCCATTTGGTGATACCGCCGATACCATTCGTTTAGCCCTTTGTTTTTGCATTATTTTTCTTTTTTCATTGATTTTTCGTAAAAAAAGCAAATTATTTCACCCCTATTTCGAGATTTTTCATCAAATAACACGGAAGTCCTTCCTTTTTCTCCCTCGGATACGCAGCTTTTCACTTTGTGCATTTCTAACAAAAATCTGCGTATTTTTTCTACACTTAGACATTTTGCACAATTTTTGTTTTTTTAACATTCTTTTTACAAAACAGCCCCTTTTTGTTTACACAATTCCCTGTCCGATCCGCTTTTTCGCAAAAAACAAAAAGGCGGGAAGTTCTCCCGCCTTGATTTCAGCTCGACTGTTTACGCCCTTTATGCTTATGATCTTTATGCTCAATCAAAGAATACTGTCTTTCCGGTCTGCGCGGATTCGTAGATCGCTCTGATGAGACGTACCGCCTTCATAGACTCCTTAGGCATGATCTGGGGATCTCTGTCCTCGATAACAGCGTCTACCATATCCTCTACCTGAGTGACGTGACCGTACTTACTGCCGTCGTAGGCGCAAGCGACGCGGTTACCTCTGCCGTATCTGTCCATCATGTCCTCTTCGTCTCTCTCGTCCTGACCTTCGATCTTCCACAGCTTGAGAACGTCCGCGTTCACCTCGACCGCGCCCTTTGTTCCGTAGACCTGGATATCCGTGGAAAGTCCGGGATAGCAGCATGTACTTGAGACGAAAGTAGCCGTCGCGCCGCTCTTGAAGCGGATGATGGACGCCGTAAGGTCCTCAGTTTCGATATCGTGGTTGTTTATGGACATAGTCGACTGGACGCTGACGGGCTCACCCATGAGCCACTGCATGATATCCAGAGTATGTACCGCCTGATTGATAAGCGATCCGCCTCCGTCCATAGCCCAGGTTCCGTGCCAAGCCTGAGCGCCCTCGTAGTAGCTCTGCGCTCTGAACCACTTGACCGCAAAGGTTCCGAGGAACACCTTACCCAGCTTACCCGAATCTATCGCCTCTTTGAGAGGCTTCATTACCGCGTTATTACGGTTCTGGTAGATGCCGCCCGCCTTCTTACCCGTACGGATACGGGCGTCCTCTATCTTCTGCGCAGCCTCAACGGAAATATCGATAGGCTTTTCGACCAGGACGTGCTTGCCCGCCTCCATAGCCTTCACCGCGTACTCCGCGTGCATACCGCTGGGCAGACAAATACTTACGATGTCGATTTCGAGATTTTTCAGCATTTCATCAAAATCCGTATAAGCTAAAACCTCAGGATGCGCATCAGTGACCTTCTGCATCTTTTCGGGAACTATATCGCAGACTGCGACCAGCTCGCATTTATCGTATCCGAGAGCCGCCTCGACGTGAGCCTTTCCGACTCCGAGTCCCGCTACCGCATAACCTATCTTATTGTTCTTCGTCATAACTAAAATTCCTTTCTTACGCTTACCGCGTTTTTTGGACTATATTTCCTGCTGTTGATCCAGAGTCAGATCAAAGGCGGGTAAAAATTTCTCCATAAAATATTCAAGCTCAGGAAGCTCCTTCTTGGTCTCCTCCAGCTTCTCCTCTATTCCTTTTCTCGCGCTGGAAAATTCCGAATTGTTATATTTTTCCTCTTCCATACACTTGATATAGGCGCAAAGTCTGTCCGCCGCCTTCAGCAGACGGTAGCACTCGCTGTCCTTTTCGATATTTTCAAATATTTCTGAAAACCCACTTTTCAGCTCTACCGGAAGCTTAGCGAGAAGGTTCTCCGTGCTCTGCTCCTCTATCTCCGCGAACTCTTTTCTGATTACGGGGTTGGCGTATTTAACGGGGGTGGGCATATCGCCCGTGAACACCTCGGGAACGTCGTGGAACAAAGCCATGGTAACGATCTTCCCCGTATCGTAGCTTTTGCCGTACAGCTTGTTTCCGATGACTGCCAGCGAGTGGGCTATCATGGCGCATTCCGAGGAATGCTGCGCAAGCGTTTCGGGGAATATGTTGCGCATAAGCCCCCAACGCTGAATATGCTTCTGTCTGAAAACAAGCGCGTAAAATGAGCTTATATTTTTATCTAACATTTCTTTTTTTGTAACCTTTCTGTCCGAAACAATTTTTAGTCAAACTCCATCAATGTTTATCAAAGCTTTTCAAACTGCGCTCTTACCTCTTTCATCTTACCGCAGCTCATACTGCCCTCGGGACATTTACCTCCGAGGCAGGAAGGTCCCGCGTTTGCAAACAGTATGGGAGCCGCTTCTCTGCAGAGACGGAGCATCTCCGTCGCCACGGCTCTTATCTCCCACTGAGCGCGTCTGCAGCATCTCTGACGGAAGAAGTTACGAAGCGAGCGGACGTTCATGGTGACGATCATTCTTGTATCGCAGGCGTTTGGAAGCACGAATCGCGCGTCCTCGTTCGCCGCCTTTTCCGCCGCCTTTGTTGCGGCTTCCTCGGGCATACCGTCCGCCATCATCTTTTCCTTGCGCGCCTTGACGAGTATTGCTTTGAGTCTTGCGTAATGCTCGGCGTCCTCCGCCATAGCTCTGTTGAACTCCTCCAGCGCCTCGGGAACGTCTGCGATCTCAGGCGGGGTGATGAAGTCGAATCCGCTCTTATCGACGTATCTCTGGCTCTGGACTGAAAAGGACGCTATTCTGTGTCTGGTTATCTGAGCGAGAAGGGCTCTTGAAACGCCTTCGATACCGAAGGTAAAGGATGCGTGCTCGACCGGACTCTCATGACCGAGAGTTTCGAGCATTTCGAGGAAGCTTTCCACCTTTTCTGGAGTCAGCTTATCCATGAGCGTATCTATATCGCTTTTCGCGTAGCAGAGCTTTGCCGCTGCTGCGACCAGTTTATCGGCGTTTGGAGTATATGCAAGAAGTTCTACTTTCATAATTATTATTCCTTATCTGAGTTTTCAAGAATATTCTATCATTTTTGAGACTGCTTGTCAAGAGGAATGGGAAAATTGAGTCTATTTTATTATTTTTCGCCACCGTGGCGTTTAGCGTAGATTTGATATTTTTTTAAATTATTCTTTATGTTGAAGATCCGCATTTTTCTTCCTTCTTTCGCAAAAGAAAGAAGAAAAACGGCTCGCAAAAAGAAGAAAGAAAGACCGTGGTAGCACGGAAAGGCTCACTTTCATAGGTGCAAAAGGATGTTTGTGCGAACATTTCTACAAAAATGCTCGCCCACGCTTCGCATTTTCGGGGTGTGAGGTGTAGATTTGCAATTTGAGAAGATTCTATTGTTTGTGGGTTAAATAATGTGCGCTCTTTTTTGAAGGGGAGCACGGACGATTTCCGAAGGAAACACCCAATATTCAAATACGCCGATACCTTTACAGGTGTCGGCGTATTTGAAGTTTTTGCGGAGCTTTTTTCAAAAAGCGACCGTATCTTCCTATTTAAAATACTTCACAGCGGACTGGAACATTTTCATATCGTATTCGCCGTAGACGTTACGGTAGAGACCGTTACCGATACGCTCGGAGTGACCCATCTTACCGAAAACTCGGCCGTCGGGAGAGGTGATACCCTCGATAGCGTACATGGAGTTATTGGGATTGAAGTGAATATCGGTGGTGGCGTTGCCGTCGAAATCGACGTACTGAGTAGCGATCTGACCGTTCTCTGCGAGCTCCTTGATGAAGGCGTCGGGAGCGATAAAGCGTCCCTCGCCGTGAGATATAGCAACGTTATAGACGTCACCTACGTTTGTCTGAGCAAGCCAAGGAGACTTATTTGAAGCGATCCTTGTGCGAACGATCTTGGACTGATGGCGCGCGATAGTATTGAAGGTAAGGGTAGGACAGTTTTCGTCCGTATCGATTATCTTACCGTAAGGAACGAGACCAAGCTTGATGAGCGCCTGGAAGCCGTTACAGATACCGCACATAAGTCCGCCGCGGGCGTCGAGCAGGTTGGTGACCTCCTCCTTGATAGCCGCTGAACGGAAGAAGGCGGTAATGAACTTACCGGAGCCGTCGGGCTCATCACCGCCGGAGAATCCGCCGGGAATGAATACCATCTGAGCGTCCTTAAGCTCGCGGGCGAAGTTCTCAACGCTTCTCTCGATTCCCGCGCCGCTCAGGTTGTTCAGAACCATGATCTTAGCTTCAGCCCCTGCGTCCATCATAACCTTAGCGGAGTCGAACTCGCAGTTGGTTCCGGGGAACACGGGGATGAGCACCTTAGGCTTTGCGCACTTGACGGCGGGAGCAACTCGAGTTTCAGCCTTATAGGAGAAGTTCTCGTAGATCTTATTGTCCTTCTTTTCAAGTGTGGGGAATACGCCCTCCAGCTTGCCCTCGTAGAGAGCGTCAAGCTCTTCGAAGGAAACCGTTTCGTCCCCGCGGGAGATACAACCGTCGTCAGTGAAATAACCGACGGTCATACCCTCGGCATCAGCGTCGACCTCGAGAAGGAACGCGCCGTAGCAATAGCTGAATATCGCCTTGTTGCACATAGACTCGTCGTACTTGAAGCCGAGTCCGTTACCGATACACATTTTATATACAGCCTCGGCGATACCGCCCATAGTGGGCGTATAAGCCGAATATACCTTGCCTGCGCGCATAAGAGCCGTCACCTTATTAAACGTCTCGATAAGGGAGCTTGCGACGGGCAGATTGTCCTCGCCGTACTTAGGAGCGATGCAGATGAGCTTATGTCCCGCAGCCTTCGCGTCGTTTGTGATGACCTCATCGGTCTTGCCCGTAGTAACTGCAAAGGATACAAGCGTAGGCGGAACGTCCAGCTTTTCAAAGGAGCCGCTCATGGAGTCCTTACCGCCGATAGCGGCTATACCAAGCTCTACCTGAGCTCTGAACGCGCCGAGGAGAGCGGCGAAGGGCTTGCCCCATCTCGCGCCGTCCTTCATGGGCTTTTCAAAGTATTCCTGGAAGGTCAGATATACGTCTTCGTAGGACGCGCCTGCCGCGATAAGCTTGGACGCGCTCTCTACTACCGCCAGATAAGCGGAATGGTAAGGAGACTTTTCTGCGATATAGGGGTTATATCCCCAGGACATATAGGAGCAGGTATCCGTGTGCTTCTGCTCGACGGAGATCTTATGTACCATAGCCTGGATAGGAGTCTTCTGGTTCTTTCCGCCGAAGGGCATGAGAACCGTTCCCGCGCCGATGGTGGAGTCGAATCTCTCGCTCAGACCTCTCTTGGAGCAGACGTTGAGGTCGGAAGCCAGCGCCTTGTAGCCCTCAGCGAAATCAGCTACGGGAGCTTTGTCGTAGTCGCATACTGCTGCCGCAGGAGCGACGTTGATGTGCTTTTCAGCTCCGTTGGAGTTCAAGAACTCGCGGGAGATGTCGATAATGGTATTTCCGTTCCAATGGACGCGGAGTCTGGGCTCTTCGGTAACTCTCGCCACCACGGTAGCCTCAAGGTTCTCGCTGTCTGCAAGAGCCATAAATCTTTCGATATTTTCCTTTTCGATAACGCAAGCCATTCTTTCCTGAGACTCGGAAATAGCCAGCTCCGTACCGTCAAGTCCCTCGTATTTCTTGGGGACTTTATTAAGATCGATGTCAAGACCGTCGGCAAGCTCGCCGATAGCGACGGAAACACCGCCCGCGCCAAAGTCGTTACATCTCTTGATCATTCTGCAAGCCTCGGCGTTTCTGAAGAGACGCTGGAGCTTTCTTTCCTCGGGAGCGTTACCCTTCTGTACCTCAGCGCCGCAGGTCTCAACTGAGTGAGAGTCGTGCGCCTTAGAAGAACCCGTCGCGCCGCCGACGCCGTCGCGTCCCGTACGTCCTCCGAGAAGGATAACGACGTCTCCGTCCTCGGGGCACTCACGGCGAACGTTCGCCTCGGGAGCCGCCGCTATGACCGCGCCGATCTCCATTCTCTTTGCCGCATATCCGGGGTGGTAGAGCTCGTCGACCATACCCGTCGCAAGACCTATCTGGTTACCGTAAGAGGAGTAACCTGCCGCAGCAGTCTGAACGATCTTTCTCTGAGGAAGCTTACCGGGAATGGTCTCGCTTACGGGAACGGTGGGATCCGCCGCGCCCGTTACGCGCATAGCCGCGTAAACGTAAGAACGTCCCGACAGAGGGTCACGGATAGCGCCGCCGATACAAGTCGCCGCGCCGCCGAAGGGCTCGATCTCGGTGGGGTGGTTATGTGTTTCGTTTTTGAAGAGGAGGAGCCAGGGCTCGTCCTTTCCGTCAACGTTGACCGTCATTTTAACTGTGCAGGCGTTGATCTCCTCGCTCTCGTCCAGCTTTTTGAGCTGACCGGTAGCTTTAAGGTACTTGCCTGCGAGAGTGCCGATATCCATAAGGTTGATGGGCTTGGTCCTGCCCAGCTTCTTTCTGGTCTCGACGTACTGCTCGTAGGTCTTTGCAAGGAGCTCGTCCTCGAACTTGACGCTGTCTACCGTCGTAAGGAAGGTGGTGTGACGGCAGTGGTCGGACCAATACGTATCTATCATTCTGATCTCGGTGATGGTGGGATCTCTCTTCTCGGAGATAAAGTACTGCTGACAGAAGGCGATATCGTCGTTATCCATAGCGAGTCCCATTGTCTTGACGAAATCTGCAAGTCCCGCCTTATCCAGCTTTGTAAAGCCAACGAGAGTCTCGACCGTCTCGGGGATATCGTAAACGGTTTTCAGAGTCTCCTTCTTTTCAAGGGACGCCTCTCTTGCCTCTACGGGGTTGATGACGTACTTCTTGATCTTGTCGATCTCCTCTGCCGTCAGCGAACCGTAAAGCAGATATACCTTAGCGGTCGCGACAGCGGGCTTCTCGCCGCGGGAGATGATCTGAATACACTGAGATGCGGAATCCGCTCTCTGGTCGAACTGACCGGGCAGGTATTCCGTTGCGAAAACGTACGCGCCGTCCGTATCCAGCTCTTCCGTAACTATATCGAGCTGAGGCTCGGAAAGAACGGTCTTGACTGCGTAGTCGAACATATCCTTTTCAAGATTTTCAACGTCGTAACGGTTGAAAAGGCGAACCTTTTCAAGAGACTTGATCTGAAGCAGGGAAACGAGGTCGTTTTTCAGACCGTCCGCTTCAAGAGTGAGTCCTTCCTTTTTTTCAACGTATATACGGTAAACCATTTTTTACAGTTCCTTTCGGTTATTATATGCGATGTTATTTTCGGATCGGTGATGGAGAACACTCCCAATAATGTAGGGAAAAGCTCCTCATCAAATCCAATTTGTAAGAAAATTAAATCACTTCAGCGCCTTCAAAGCTCTCTGACCGATATCTTTTCTGCAGTAAGCGTTTGCAAAGCTGATCTGATTAACCTTTGCGTAAGCGGCGTTTATAGCGCCCTCAAGGGTATCGGCGGTAGCCGTAACGCCCAGAACTCTTCCGCCTGCGGTCTTAAGCTTACCGTCATCGAGCTTAGCTCCCGCAACGTAAACGCTGTCCGCGATCTCCGCGGGAATGTCGATCTCAAAGCCGCTCTCGTACTTCTGGGGATAGCCCTTTGAAGCCATAACGACGCAGCAAGCGTGACCGTCCGAGAACTTGACCTCGGTATCCGCAAGAGTCTCGTTCGTTACTGCCTGCATAACGGTAAGCAGGTCGCTTTCCAGCAGAGGAAGAACTACCTGAGTTTCGGGATCGCCGAAGCGGCAGTTATATTCAATGACCTTAGGTCCTTTTTCCGTTATCATAAGTCCGAAGTACAGACAGCCCTTGAAGGTCCTGCCCTCGGCGTTCATAGCGTTCATAGTGGGAATGAAGATCTTCTCCATACATTCCTTTGCAACGCTTTCGGTGTAGTAAGGGTTGGGAGCGACCGTACCCATACCGCCGGTGTTGAGTCCCGTGTCGTTGTCGCCCGCTCTCTTATGGTCCATAGATGAGACCATGGGCTTCAAGGTCTTGCCGTCGGTGAACGCCAGAACCGATACCTCGGGACCCGTGAGGAACTCCTCGATAACGATATTGCTTCCGCTCTCTCCAAAGACCTTGTCCTCCATCATGCTCTTTACCGCGTCAACGGCTGTCTCTCTGTCCTCGGCGATTATAACGCCCTTACCGAGGGCAAGTCCGTCCGCCTTGATAACTGTGGGCAGGGGCGCGGTCTTGATGAACTCCAGAGCGTCTGAGGGGTTTGTAAACACGTTGTAGTCCGCGGTGGGAATACCGTATTTCTTCATGAGGTTCTTTGAAAAGACCTTGCTTCCCTCGATTATAGCCGCCGCTTTGTTCGGGCCGAAGCAGGGAATACCGATGGCGTTCAGCGCGTCGACAGCTCCGAGGACCAGCGGATCGTCGGGAGCAACTACAGCGTAATCTATCTTGTTTTCCTTCGCAAAGGCGACGATGCCGTCTATATCCTTAGCGCCGATCTGAACGCAGGTAGCGTCCGCCGCAATACCGCCGTTACCGGGGAGCGCGAAGATCTCCTCTACGTTCTTGTTTTCTTTGATCTTTTTGATTATTGTATGCTCGCGTCCGCCGCCGCCGACAACTAATATTTTCATAGTTTTATTTCCTTTTTTATGATACTTGATGTTGGTTTGCGGGCGAACACAGTTCGCCCCTACGAGTTCAGCGTAAGATTTCACCTATCTGTAGGGGAGATCTGCGATCTCCCGTTTGGTATGGGGTTCCCTACGAGTTCAGCGCAGATTTTTCACCGTATCCGTAGGGGAGACCTGCGGTCTCCCGTAAAATACACAAGACAACCGTCTTACGCAAATCAAATTTTTGCCTGCGGGGCGTTCCCCGCTTCGTCTGCTTACTTTATATAAACCTTATCGCCCACAACGGTTATCTTACCGTCGCAGAACAGTCTTACCGCCTCGGGCAGTATCTTCCACTCCGCCTCCTCCATTATGCGTCTCTGGAGAGTTTCGGGAGTATCGTCCTGCTTTACCTCTACCGCCTTCTGAAGCACGATAGGTCCTGCGTCACATTCGGGGGTGACTATATGTACCGTCGCGCCCGAGACCTTAACGCCCTTTGCAAGCGCAGCCTCGTGAACGTGAAGTCCGTAAAAACCCTTTCCGCAGAAGGAAGGGATCAGCGCGGGGTGAACGTTGAGTATTCTGTTCGGAAACGCCTCGTAGACCTGCTCGTCGATTATGGTGAGGAAGCCTGCCAGCACCACGAGGTCTATGCCCGCGTCCGTCATAGTATCCGCAAGCGCCTTGGAATACGCCGCTATGCTTTCGTAGTCCTTGCGGGCGAGGACTCTGCCATCGATACCTGCCTTCGCCGCTCTTTCAAGAGCGTAAACGCCCGGCTTGGACGCAATAACGAGAGTTATCTTGCCGTCTCCCAGCTCTCCTCTCTTTTCCGCATCGATGAGAGCCTGGAGATTAGTACCGCCGCCCGATACCAAAACTGCTATTTTTGTCATAAATATGCTCTTCCTTTCTTACACAAAAGGCGTTTTTCGTTTTCTTGTTCAAAACTCCCTGCTCGTTTAAGAAGCAAACGAGACAAGGCGTACCGCAACAAGCAAAGCGAAGGCGTAGTTTTACCTACGTCGAGCTGCTTGCGAGGAACAACGCAGTATCGTGAAGCTTATTAAACGAGCTCAACCCCTTCGTCGCCCTTGACGATCTCACCTATAACGTAAGCGTCCTCGCCGTGAGCCTTGAGCAGCTCGATAGCCGCGTCAACGTCCTCTTTTGCAACGACGATGGACATGCCGACACCCATATTGTAGGTGTTATACATATCTCTTTCGGGAATATCGCCGACCTTCGCGATAACGTCAAAGATAGGAAGCACCTTGATAGCGCTCTTATCGATCTTAGCCATAAGTCCGTCCGGGATACTTCTCGGAATGTTCTCGTAGAAGCCGCCGCCCGTGATGTGGCTGATACCCTTGACATTTACCTTTTCAAGCAGAGCAAGAACGGGCTTAACGTAGATCCTCGTAGGAACGAGAAGCGCTTCCGCAATTGTCTTTCCGCCCAGATCCTCTCGAGGAACGTAAAGCTCGGGATTATTGTTGTCTATATCGAACACCTTACGGCAAAGGGAGAATCCGTTTGAATGGATACCGGTTGAAGGGAGCGCGATAACCACGTCGCCTTCAGCCATCTTGGTGTTGTCAAGTATCTTCTTTTTGTCAACTATACCGACTGCAAAGCCCGCAAGATCGTAGTCCTCTTTAGGCATCATACCGGGATGCTCCGCTGTCTCGCCTCCGATGAGCGCCGCGCCGGACTGAACACAGCCCTCCGCAACACCGCTGACGATGGAAGCGATCTTCTCGGGATAGTTCTTTCCGCACGCTATGTAATCAAGGAAAAACAGAGGCTTTGCGCCGCAGCAGATGATGTCGTTCACGCACATAGCCACCGCATCTATACCGATGGTATCGTGCTTGTCCATAAGGATAGCCAGCTTTACTTTGGTTCCGCAGCCGTCCGTTCCCGAAACGAGAACAGGCTCTTCCATACCCGCAAGGTTGAGTCCAAAGCAACCTCCAAAGCCTCCGACGTCATCAAGACAGCCTTCGTTTTTGGTGCGCGCAATATGCTTTTTCATAAGCTCTACGGCTTTGTATCCTGCGGTGATGTCAACGCCCGCCTTTGCGTAGCTTTCTGATCTTGAATTTTTCACTTTCTTATCCGTTCCTTTCTTTAACTGTTTGCTTTATGTCTCGCTCTCGGATTTCGTTTCCGAAATGAGAGCCTTCGCGAATTGTTTTCTGTATTCAGCAGGTGTGAGAGAGGGATATTTGCCGTCAAAGCAAGCGGTACAGAAGCCTGAGCACTTCGCGCCATCGCATATCTTGGTAACGTCCTCGCATGGCAGATAACCAAGGGTGTCAGCGCCCGCTATCTTTGCGATCTCCTCGACCGTGTGGTTGTTGGCGATCAGCGCGTCCTTTGAATCGATATCCGTGCCGTAATAGCAGGGGTTGAGGTACGCGGGAGCGGATGAACGGAGATGCACCTCCGTCGCGCCTGCGGCTCTCAGCAGACGAACGATTCTTCCGCAGGTGGTGCCTCTGACGATGGAGTCATCCACCAGCACCACTCTCTTGCCCTTTACCGTAGAAGAAACGGGATTGAGCTTTATCTTTACCTTATCCTCGCGGACGTCCTGGCCCGGAGCAATAAAAGTTCTGCCTATATATTTATTCTTTATAAGACCTATTCCATAAGGGATTCCGGAAGCCTCAGCGTATCCCAGAGCCGCATCAAGTCCCGAATCCGGAACTCCGACGACGACGTCCGCTTCAACCGGATGAGCCTTGGCAAGCAGCGCGCCTGCTCGTTTTCTCGCGTTATGAACAGAGAAATCGCATATAGATGAATCAGGGCGAGCTGTGTAGATATATTCAAAAATGCACAGAGCCTCTGGCTTTGTTCCGCAATGGTCTCTTACGGAGGTTATTCCCTCGTCGGAAAAGACCAGTATCTCGCCCGGATCAAGCTCGCGTATCATTGTCGCGCCTACGGTATCCAGCGCGCAGCTCTCGCTTGCGATAACGTACTGACCGTTATCTCTTTTACCGTAGCAGAGCGGATGCATTCCGTGAGGGTCTCTTGCGGCGATTATCTTGTGTCTGGACATAAGGAGCAGACAGTAGCCGCCCTCCAGCTTGTTCATCGCCTTGCTGACCGCTTCCTCTATCCTCGTTGACGTAAGACGCTCCTTGGTGATGACGTATGAGATCACTTCCGCATCACTTGTGGTGTGGAATATCATTCCCTGCATCTCCAGCTCTCTTTTAAGAAGGTCGCCGTTAATAAGTTTTCCTGCAGAAGCTACTGCAAGACAGCCCTTTATGTGATTTACGACGATAGGCTCGGCGTTCTCTCTTCCCTTAGTGCCGAGAGTGCCGTAGCGAACGTGTCCGATCGCCATGTTGCCCTGTCCGAGAGAGGCAAGCCTCTCGCCGCTGAAAACGTCGCTTACAAGACCCGTATCCTTATGCATTGAAAACTTTCCTGCATCGTTTACAACGATACCGCAGCTTTCCTGACCTCTGTGGTGAAGCGCGTACAGTCCATAATATACGCTGGACGCAACGCTGGTCTTATCTTCTCCTATTATTCCGAATACTCCCATTGAGTTTTCTCCATTCTGCCGAACCATTTCGGCTGTGAAAAAATGTTTGCGTGGTTAAAATTTTTAGCTAATGAAGCTAAGCCTCTCACTTCGGAGAGGGTAATGTATAACATCTGCCCTTTCAGTCTCGCATATTTGCGAGCAAATTGCTCGACAGCTCTCCCAAAGGGCGAGCCTTTGATTTCCAAGAGCGACTTAAACTGAACTTATATATTGAACTTCTCTTCTATCGCCTTGTTCTTTTCAAGAACCTTAGCGCTTCCCTCTTCTCTCGCCTTTACGAGCTTAGCGTAAAGTCCGTCGTCGCTGAGGGCGATCATCTGGATAGCGAGGAGAGCCGCGTTTGCCGCGCCGTCGATAGCGACGGTAGCTACGGGGATACCCGTGGGCATCTGTACGGTGGAAAGAAGAGCGTCAAGTCCGTCAAGATTCTTGCTCTTTACGGGAATACCGATAACGGGAAGCACCGTGTTTGCCGCGATAGCTCCCGCAAGGTGAGCCGCCATGCCTGCCGCGCAGATTATAGCGCCGAAGCCTCTTTCCTTTGCGTTCTTTGCGAACTCAGCGCTCTGAACAGGCGTTCTGTGCGCGGAATAAACGTGTACCTCGTAAGGAACACCGTAATCCTTTAACGTATTTATTGCCTTTTCAACAACGGGAAGGTCGCTGTCGCTTCCCATTATAATTCCAACTTTTTTCATATCTAAATATTTTTCCTTTCGGTTATTAACTCCTTCGCGCCATCGACAAAAATCATCATTTCCCGCCAAAACGCAAAAAGGTAAACTCTATTCTTTTTTGAAAATTCCAAGAGTTTAACCACATAGTTATTATAACATAAATATTATTTATATGTCAAGATATAATGTTTTATTTTTTTATAATTTTATTAAGCGGCGGGGATATGTTTGAGGATTAGAAAATGTTAGCTCTCATTGAAAAGGGGCGCACGGACTTTTTCCGAAGGAAAATTACCAAGATATTCTCTGACATTGATGCCCTCGCGGTGTCAATGTCAGAGAAGCTTTTGCGGGTTTGCCGAAGGCATACAAGGCTTCTCTCGAAAAGCGCGTCTTCCCCTTTTTCAGCGAGAATGTAACTATTTAGCAGCGGATTCGCAGTAAAGGCAGCGATAGAGGCGAGTTTCGGGATCGCAGAGCTTAAAGACGTGAGAAAGCTCCTGCTCGGTAGTGGTGATACAGCGAGGATTCTTGCACTTGATAACGTCGCGGAGCATGGGCGGAAGCTTGAGATGCTTCTTTTCAACGCGTTCGCCGTTCTCAATTACGTTTACGGTTATATTAGGATCGACGTAACCTATGATATCGAGGTCGACGTCAAGCTTCGTATCGATTTTTATAATGTCCTTTTTACCCATCTTGCGGCTCTGCGCATTTTTGATGATAGCGATAGGGCAATCGAGCTTATCTAACTCCAAAAGCGCGTATATACGCATAGCGTCGCCCGCTTTGATATGATCGATGACAAGTCCGTCCTTTATGGAATCTATATACATTTCA
Source organism: Oscillospiraceae bacterium (assembly GCA_015064245.1). GTDB lineage: Bacteria > Bacillota > Clostridia > Oscillospirales > CAG-272 > SIG673. The sequence goes on from SVSQ01000001.1 coordinate 79,056, forward strand.
GTAAACTTCCTTTCCCTTGAATTACTCTATGCCAAGCATCTTGAGCACTAGCGCCATTCTGATATACTTACCGTTCTTGACCTGCTTGAAATAAACAGCTCTGGGATCGTCGTCGATCAGAGTGCTTATCTCGTTTACACGGGGCAGAGGGTGGAGAACGCTCACATCCGATCTCGCGTTTTTCATCTTATCGGGGGTTAGGATATAGCTGTCCTTGAGACGGAGATATTCCTCTTCGTTGAAGAAACGCTCGCGCTGTATCCTCGTCATATAGAGGATATCAAGCTCACCGATAACGCTGTCGAGATCCTTTGTCTCAACGTACTCCAGGGAGTTTTTATCGAGGACCTCGTGCTTGATGTAATCGGGCAGAGCGAGCTCTTCGGGAGAGATCAGCACGAACTTTATGCCCGTGTAACGTGAAAGCGCGGCGATAAGCGAGTGGACTGTACGGCCGAATTTAAGGTCGCCGCAAAATCCTATGGTGAAATTATCAAGTCTTCCCTTCTCGCGCTTGATGGTCAGAAGGTCGGTGAGAGTCTGAGTGGGGTGGTTATGACCGCCGTCGCCCGCGTTGATGACGGGAACCTCGGACTTCATGGAAGCAACCAGGGGGGCGCCCTCTTTCG
>SVSQ01000066.1 GCA_015064245.1 Oscillospiraceae bacterium
GTTCTCGGTTTTGTACCTTTACCTTCGATCCAGTTAGCGGGGTATCTTGCTTCAGCTCCGTGAGCGATAGAGAGGCGAAGAAGCTCCTCGGCTATGCCAAATGACACCTGATGCCCGTAACCGTCGCAAAGGGGCAGATATATGGTAACGATACCCGCCGTTCCAAGTCCGCCGAGAATGAACTGCTTTTCAAAAAGAACAGTCTTTTTTCCCTGTCTTGCAGATGCGAGAGCCGCGGCGATACCGCCGAATCCGCCTCCGCAAACCGCTACGTCGTATTCTTTAATGACCTCGGTTTTTATATTTTCTTCTATAAACATATCCTTTCACCTCTTAAATAAGATTAAAGAACAAAATCGGCGGAAAGATTTGTTTCTGCCGATTTCTATAATGTATTATACTTCAGCGATGACCTCGACCTCAACCAGAACGTCCTTGGGGAGCTGCTTAGCCGCAACGCAAGAGCGGGCAGGCTTCGAAACGAAATAACTGCCGTAAACTGCGTTAAATGCCGCAAAATCTTCCATATTCTTGAGGAAGCAGGTAGTCTTTACCACCTTGTCAACGGAGGTTCCTGCAGCTTCGAGCACAGCGCAAAGATTTTTGCAGACCTGATGTGTCTGTCCTTCGATGTCAGCCGCCTCGACTGCGCCGCTTGCAGGGTTTATAGCGATCTGACCCGAGGTGAATACCAGATTTCCGACCTTCATAGCCTGAGAGTAAGGTCCGATAGCGTCGGGCGCATTTTTTGTGTATATCTTTTCCATAATATTTATTTCCTTTCTTTAGTCAACGACCTTAAGTCCAGCTTCTTTGAGAGCGTTTTCGATCTGAGCGATATGCTCGTAATTTCTCGTTTCAATGGAGAGACGCAGGAAGCATCCGTTGATATCCTGAGTTTCGCTGGCTCTTTCGTGGTGAACGGAAACAACGTTGCCGCCGCACTTTGCGATGATATCTGATACCAGACTGAGCTGACCGGGCTTATCCATAAGCTCAATACAAAGAGTACAGCTTCTGCCAGAGGTCATAAGACCGCGCTTGATAACTCTGGAAAGAATGGTAACGTCGATATTACCGCCGGAGACCACAGCGACTACCTTTTTGCCCTTGACGTCTATCTTGTTGAAGAGGACAGCCGCGACGGAAGTAGCGCCTGCGCCCTCTGCGATCATCTTGTGCTGCTCGATAAGAGTTAGGATCGCGGTGGAGATCTCGTCCTCGGTCACGGTAACTATCTCGTCAACGTATTCGCTTACCAGCTTGAAGGTGTTTTCACCCGGTTCTTTAACCGCGATACCGTCCGCGATAGTTGAAACAGAGGGAAGACGCTCGATCTTACCGCTCTTTATGGAATTATACATACTGGGTGCGCCGCTTGCCTGAACGCCGTAGACCTTTATCTGAGGACGGAGCTTCTTCAGAGCGAAGGCAACTCCGGAGATAAGTCCGCCGCCGCCGATCGGAACGACAACCGCGTCAACGTCGTCCAGCTCGTTAAGTATTTCAAGACCGATAGTACCCTGTCCCGCGATAACGTTCTCGTCGTTGAAGGGATGAACGAAGGTGTAACCCATCTCATCGCGGAGCTGAAGAGCCTTCTGATATGCGTCGTCGTAAACGCCCTTTACCATACATACCTCAGCGCCGTAGCTCTTGGTCGCCTCGACCTTGGAGATAGGAGCGCCGTCGGGAAGACAGATTATGGATTTGATGCCGTATTTTGAAGCCGCGAGAGCAACGCCCTGAGCGTGATTTCCTGCGGAACAGGCAATAACACCGTGAGACTTTTCCTCCTCGGTAAGCTGAGACATCATATAGCCGGCGCCTCTTACCTTAAAAGAACCGGTTACCTGAAGATTTTCGGGTTTTATGTAGAGCTCGCACTCGGGATTGATTTTTGGCGCGCGGACCAGATTGGTCTGACGGACAACTTTTTTTAATACGTGCGAAGCGTGATAGATCTTGTCGAGAGAAAGCATTTTTGTGACCGAACCTTCCTTATGTTTGTCGAATAATTGTTTAACATTTCAATTATACTACTTTTTTAGCGAAATGTCAATATTACATTTATATAAATATATTATAAAAAATAAAATTTTCCGACAAAATGTTATTGACAGAATTTTTTAGGTATGTTATACTTGTTTTACAGTAATTTGCACAGGAGGCGTGTATATGGAATTGATATTTGATACGGACGCAGGCAGTGATTGCGACGATATGATGGCGCTTGCGTATTTAATATACGCGCAGAGAAAGGGCTACGTAAAATTAAAGGCTATAACTCATTGTCAGAGCACACCCTACGGAGTGCCTGCGATCAGAGCGTTTTTCAGATATTTCGGCGAGCCGTGTCCGCCTGTCGGACGAATGGTCGGCGGAGTTGAGCTGAAGGACAGATACTGCAAGACGGTCGCGGACGAATTTGCAAGTGAGGAAGATTTCGCGGACGCTCCCGAGGCAGTTCCGCTTATTCGCAAAACCTTGGCGGAAAGTAATGAGAAATGCGTTATCTGCGCGGTGGGAAATTTCACAAATATAGCGCAGCTGCTGATGAGCAAGGGGGATGAATACAGTCCTCTTGACGGCGTAGCGCTAGTAAAGGAAAAATGTGAAAGAATGGTTCTGATGGCGGGAAAGTTTAAAACCAAATTCACAGATGCAAATCCCGCGGATTGGAATATAAGATGCGATATCCCATCTGCAAAGATAATGTTTGATATGTGCCCGGTACCCTTTGTTGTCCTTCCGTCGGAGACGGGAAAGTTTATGCTTACCGGTAAGGCAGCATGCGATAAGTACGGAGATAAAAATCCGCTTACTAAGTCCTTTTTCGTGACCTTCGACGCAAGAAACGGACGGCATTCATGGGATCCTGCCGTTGCGGTGTATTGCGCAGAAGGAGTAAAGGACTATCTTTGCGAAAGCGAGCCGGGATTTATCACTTTAGACGAAGCTGGCGTAACGGATTTTACGCCTGACGCTGACGGAAACGTTGTGCTGTTGAATATCAACGTAAAGGAAAATATGACAGAACAGGAATGTAAAAACAGGATGGCGGAGTATATAGACTCCTGCGCCGAGGAAGTGCTGAAAAATGTATAAGAATCTTGAATGCAGAGTTCCGAATCTTTTAACTGAATATTCTCAGTATATGAGAGTAATCAAGAACCGCTCGCCAAAGACGCTTGAGCAGTACCAAAACGATATAATCCTCTTTATGTGTTATATGAAAGCGTATTTTGACGGAGAGTCAACGGAGCCGGAGGATTACGTGAAGGTCGATATTTCGAGGATAGACGCGGATTTTATGGCGCGTATACGCCCTGAGCACATATATGGCTTTCTTTCCTACATAGCGGACAAAAGAGGAAACAAGGCGGGCGCAAGAGCCAGAAAGCTCACGTCCATAAAATCGATATATAAATATCTTACAGTGGTTACCAGACAGCTGAAGGAAAATCCCGCAAAGGATATAGACACTCCGGCAAAGCGCGCGCCGCTTCCGAAGTTTTTGTCTCTTGAAGAATCACTCGATCTTCTGAAGGCTGTAAAAAACGATCCGACATCGAAGACAAAAGAGCGTGATTACGCTATACTTACTCTGTTTTTAAACTGCGGTATGCGTCTTTCCGAGCTTGTCGGACTTAATCTTTCCGATTTCGACAAGGAGTTTACGTCGGTACGAGTTCTTGGAAAAGGCTCAAAGGAGAGAATGGTGTACTTAAATAACGCCTGTAAGGAAGCGATAATCGAATACCTTCCGATCCGTAACGCAGACGTCCAGATAAAGGATAAAAACGCGCTGTTTATCAGTACGCGACAGCATAACCGTATCAGCACGAAGACGGTTCAGTGGCTGGTCAAGAAATATCTTGGCGCGGCTGGGCTTGGACATAAGCATTATTCGACACATAAGCTCCGTCACACAGCGGCAACGCTGATGTACCGAACGGGCAAAGTGGACGTTCGAGTTCTGAAGGACATTCTCGGACACGAGCAGCTCAATACCACGCAGATATATACCCACGTAAGCGATGAAAGCATGCGAAGCGCAATGATGGAAAACCCGCTTGCCGACGTGGCGATAGAAGATAATAAAAAAGATGAGTGATCAAACAAACGCTCCGGGCAGAAATGCTCGGGGCGCTTGGCGTTTTATGGAAGATTCGACGTTTTACGTCAAAAAATCACAAAATAAAGGAGAAAGATCAAATGGGAATAAGAGACAGCTTCACTTTTTTGTCACCAAAGATAAGCTCGAAAATACTGGCGTTTCTGCTTGCATTTTCGCTGACTGCGGTAGGCTTTGAGTGCCTTGCGTGGTTTTCGTCGGCGGAAGAGCCCGGCGGTGACTCGCCCGAAGATGAGGTCACCGAAACGGTCGCGCCGACAGAAGACGCAGAGAAACCCAAAGTATTCATTTCGGAAGGCGCGTCGGGCGTCGGTACGGCAATAAACGGAGTAAGCGGAGTTTTCGTTTCGATAACAGACCGAAAAATACTTGCGGAGAAGAGCATGAGCGTGTCGGTAAAGGCAGGTGAAATCTCAGCCTTTGCGGTAGCGCTCACCGTGTCAGAGGCGATAAAGTCGCAGAGAGCGTTTATAAGCGACGAAGCAGTATGCCCCGCATCAGCCGCAAAATACGAAAACTATAATCTTTCCGCCGACGTTTTTTCAATAGGCAAGAAAATGAAGATAGGGGATATACTTAAATGTATGCTGTACCAAAGAGGCTCGTCGTACGCCTATTCACTTGCGGTACATATCAGCGGAAGCGAGGAGGCATTCCTTGCGGAGATGAATGCTCTTTGCAAACGCATAGGCGCATCTCAGACGGTGTTTACCTCGGTCTGCGGCGGCGAAAAGGATTCGGGCGTGACCACAGCGTACGATACCGCCGTAATAATGAAGGCTTTTTTGACCGACAGCTTGCTAAGGGATATGTTTATATCAGAGGATTACGTTACCGTTGAGCACGGATATAAGGGAAGCGTGTATCTCGTGGTTAAAAACGATTTTTTTGAAAAATACTGCACCGAAAACCAATCCAAAAACGACGGGCTTGAAGGCGGCAAGATTGGCTTCTGCGGATATTCAAGCTGGTCTGTCATGCTTTTTGTCCGCGAGGGCAAGGAGTACGTTTCCGTCGCTTTGGAAAGCAAGGACGCCTTTTCCGACGCGCTTATCATGTACGCCGCATTTTCCTGAGAAAGTATTGCGCGGAAAAAAACGAAAAAAGTACGGTATGATTTGAAGCAAAAGAAATACTAAAGCGGAAAGAATAACGGAAAAAATACTGTTTCCGATCAACGAAGCGGATATATACACCGAAGCAGACGCGGTAAATACGGGCGCAAGAATATTCTCGGTAAGACTGAAACGAAGTGGCAGGGAACGCATAAGCATTCCGAAGGAGCAGATGCAGTTCAGAAATTCGCATATATAAACCGAGGCGATAAAACCGTATATTCCGAGCCGAGGTATCAGTATCACGGCGAAAATAACGCTGAGAGAGGCGTCGATAATATTGACCTTCATGACGTAATTCTGCTTGTCAAGTCCTTTGAGCATACCGTCGGAGATGTGGTCAAGATACATCAGAAAAACAAGGGGAGCCATTATCCTGAGATACTGTCCTGCCTCTGCGGAGGCGTATATGGAGGATGCAAGCGCAGGGGCAAAATAATGGATTATCATAGCCACGCCTATGGCGTATTTCAAGGAAAGCGAAATACCCTTTGACACGGTCCTTGATATACTGCTCCCGGATTCGCAGGCTGATATTCTGGAAGAAAGGTTGGTAACGGTTATAGACGCGAATGAGGATAGAAGCGCCATTGGAAAGAGCAGAATAGGCATGACCATTCCCGATACGATCCCGTATTTTGACATAGCGCTGTCGCCGCTTTCACCGCTAGCACGAAGACCTATGGGTATAAGAATATGCTCGGCTGAGGTAAGTCCCGAACGTATCAGCGCGCTGACGGCAAGCGGTAGAGTGATCCCCGTAAAACGCTTTTTCAGAAGCAATTTATTTGCGGTCGCAACAGGATAACGTCTGCTGTCAAACAGATACAGCGCGGCAAGGAGCAGGCAGGAGATGATTTCGGATATCACGTTGCACGCAACGAGAGTAAGGCACATAACCTCGGTGCTTGCCCCCTCAAGACGTGTAAGAGTATAAAGAGTGAGCGATATCCGCGCCGCCTGCTCGCAAAAGGAAACGGCTATACTTTTATAGATACGTTTTATACCGTTGAAGTAGCCGTGAAAAGCGTTTGCAACCGAGATGAAGGGAAGCGCAAACGCAAGCGCCTGAAGGGAAGAGACGGTCCTTGCATCACGAAGCAGCGCAGTTCCGAACAGCCGAGAGTTGACAGCGAGCATAATGCAGGTGAAAAGCCCTACTTTAAGACAGTATTTTATCGCCTCTCTCATACCCGGGCGTATGCAGTCAAGATCGCCTCTGCCGTAGCTCTCAGCCGTTATGCGCAGAGCTCCCAGGTTTACACCGGCGGTAGCCGCAGTTGCCGCGAAGGCGTAGACGGACATTATCTGAGTGTACAGTCCCAGAACCGCCGTTCCCGCGATAACGCTGAGCCGAGAGGAAAAAAATATTCCCGCGCTTCGCAGGGCGAGGGTGGCGAAGGTAAGGAGCAGACCGTCCTTAATGAAGGCGGCAGAGCCGGATTTGGACTTGTTTTCGGTCATAACAGTTTTAAAATATTAAAGATGAACGTTTTTTGAAAAGCCGTGTATAAAGCCGTCGGAAGCCTCCGTGCAGATGTCACCGCCGATTATCCTTCCGCGGTATATGAGCAGATTTGCGTAAACGGTCCCGTCGTAATCAGGATAATTGGTAACGACGTATGTATATCGTGTGACGCTTTTGCGCTTGTATCTTGAAAGATCCAGCCCCTGAAGCTTTTGCAGATCGTTGTATCCAACGAACACGGCGTCAAATTCCGTGGGGATAGTAACGTCCGTCTCACTTTGCGGATCGCTTTCCACCTCCCAGCCGAACTTTCTCAGGAATTCGATCCTGCCTTCATTAGTCTTTGCGTTGGTGTAGATAACGGTCCCGTCGTCGGCAAAAACCGCTACGGTCTCATAGGCGGGCATAAATACGGCAAGTACGGTAATGATAGCCACCGCCACCATCAGCGTTGCGATAAATCTGATCGTTGAAGCTTTTACAGTGTAAATAAACATATCTCGTTATTTCCTTTGCATTAAGATACTAAAAATCTATGAGCCCGTCTCTTTTATTATTCGCAACTGAGAAAAAATAAGCGTAAAAAAACCGAACTTTTGAAAAAGCTCGGTTTTAAAATTATTTGATATCAGACGGGATAGGGAATTCCGTCCACGAAATTCCATTCTGCTTTATCCCATTTAAGATCGAATGTAAGAGAATCTATGCTGCTGAATATTGCAAGCTGTCTTCCGAGGGCGTTCTTGACCAGTCTGTCTCCGGCATCAGAGCCGTTTATTGTGTAGGACGCGCCGGTATAATAGATAGACGCCGTAATATAATTTACGGGATTTTCCTCATTCGGCTCCGGAACGTATCCTGAAAAGCTTCCGAGATAGATATTCGTATTATCTGCGGCAGTTGCGGAAACGTTATTCTTTGAAAAGCAACCAACAACGGTCGTTCCGTTCATTATCTCGCCTAAAGCGCCGCCAAGATATACGATCTCAAGATTTGTCTGAGCCGCAACGTCGGACATCGTGTAGCAATTCTTAAAGGATGCAATCACGGATTTAGCCGCAAGACCGCCTGCAAACGCGATATTTTCGTTACCGACAGCGTTGATCTTGCCGTTGATAGCGTAGGAATAGGATATTTCCGATCTTGTGTCCGCAGAAGCAGCGGTAACTATTCCGATAAGACCGCCTGCGTACGCCGCGCCTACCTTTCCTTCGGAGGGAGCGGAGGAGGTTATTTCGGCGGTAACGGCAGAAGAAGAGAAGGACTTATTTACCTTAGTTGCGCTTGCGTAACCGATAAGACCGCCGCTGTACGCAATTCCCACGTCTGAGTAAGCTGTCACCGCGCCTTCGGATGAACAGCCCGTTATGACAGTACCGACGGCGGTGTTACCGATAAGTCCGCCCGCTTCAGCTCTGTTTGAGCTTTCCTGAACGGTAACGTCAGCGCTTGATACGCAGTTTGTTAAAGCCGTCTTTTTGGTATATCCCGCTACAGATCCCGCAGCGGATACAAAACGGAGACTCTTCGCCGTTACGCTTCCGCTTATCTGACAGTCCGTGACCTCGGAATCGATCAGAGCTCCGGCGATAACTCCTGCATAGACTACGCGGTATTCAAAGGTTGTAGAGGACTCGATCTTTGCGTTTTCAAACTTTACGTTTTTGATCGTTGCGCCGTTTGTGACTCCGAACAGTCCGCAATAGCTGTAGAAGAATCCGATAGTGTCTCCCGTATCCTGTTTATCGTAAGTAACGCTCAAATTTTTAAGAGTGTATCCGTTACCGTCAAACACGCCGACGAAGGGAGCGGTATAAGTACCGACGGGAGTCCATTCAACGTCTGCAAGGTCGATATCGTTTTTAAGAACGTATGTACCCTTGCGCTTCATATTTTTGAGGTCGTCGGCAGTTCTGATCTCGTAGGTCTTGGTTTCGTCGCCTTCATCGACTGTATCCTCGCCGTCGGTCTTATTATTGTCATCCTCGGGAGAGATGGTTCCCGTGAAGTCGTCGGGATCGCCGTTATCGGTTACGGGCTCGTCTTTTCCGCAGGCGAATAAAGATAAGCACATGAGAGCGGCAAGGAATAATGCTATAAAACGTTTTGTAAGGTTCATTTTTGAAAATCCTTTCAATGAATCAAGTTATTTATCGGAGCTTTCTGAGTCAGAAGCGTCTTCATCGCCGTTGTCGGATTCGTCCTCTTCGTCGATGAAATGGAGAGAACGTATCTTGTTTCCGTCTTTGTCAAAGCGTCTTCTTGCGGGAGCGGGTCCGTCCGTTTCCTCCTCGGAGTCTTCAGCGTCTTCATCGGAATCGTCATCCTGAGTGAGGTATATATCATCTTCATCGTCTATATGGTGAAGAGAACGCTTTGCTGATGCCTTTTTTTCAATCTTGGGCGGAACGAAATCTTTGTTCATCTCAGCCTCAATAGCCTCATATTCCTCGGGAGTATAGGTAGGAATGGGATAGAGCTTTGTGAGAGCGATCTGTATTCCTGCGCTGAAAATGCTCTGATATATCCAGTAAAGACCGAGAATGGCTGGTACGTTGAAAGCGAAGAACACGGTCATAAGAGGCATAACGATGTTCATGGTCTTCATCGTAGTCATGGTCTGAGCAGCTTCGGGAGAAGCGTTTGACGTATCGGGCTGAGGGGTGAATTTCTGAATGACCACGGTGCTTGCGAACTGGAACAGCCCGACGAGTATCGGGATCAGCGCCAAGACCGTGAATCCGAGAACGGGAGTTGCGGACAGATCTATAGATCCGCCGAAGATAGTGAAATCGGGGAGAGTATTATTCTGAAGGAATTCGGTGAACTGAGCGGGATTATTCTTGATCACCGCAGCTATTTGAAGCTCGTTTATATTGAACTTATCAAGCGCTCCGGAAGATTTAAATAGATCAAGGAGCTTAGCAGACGTATTCTCAGCGGTAAGCGTACCTGCTTCAAAAAGGTCGTAGATAGAGGTCTTAAGAGCCGTGATAGCCTCTGAGGAAACTCTGCAAAGATAAGTGAGAGGCGCAGTTACGATATTATAAAGAGCCATGATTATGGGAAGCTGAATGAGAAGAGGGAGGCAACCGCCCGCAACGCTGACCTTTTCTTCCTTGTAGAGCTTCATCAGCTCGTTTGAAAGCTCAACTCGCGCGTACTCGTCCGTTCTGCCCTCGTAACGCTTTCTGATCGCGCGCTCCTTGGGGCGAACTCTCGCCTGAGCCTGCGAGGATTTATGCTGTTTTATGTTCAGCGGCAACAGAATGAGCTTGAAGAAGATAGTGAACAGTATCAGCGCAAGCGCATAGTTGTTGGTAATCATATAGCAAAAACGCATCAGATAACCAAAGGGAACGGAAATTATATCTAACATTTACTTAGATCCTTTCTTAACAAAGCTGAAATAATATTATGATCAAACTAAAATTATTACTCATTATACAACAAATATATAAGGAAAATACGGTTAAGTTTTGAAGAAATGTAAAACTTTTAATAAATCCATTGACAAGAATGGAGAAAAAGTGTATCATAATAAAGAAAAAGAGATAAGAATATACGGTGTGACAGCGCTGATATATCAACTGACATCAGATAAAAAGAAAGGATCGTGCAATAATATGCTGGAGATCAAGAATCTCAAATTTGAGGTTTCCGACGCGAAAGGAAAGCTTGATATAATAAACGGAGTGGATCTCGTTATACCGGACGGAAAATTCATAGTCATCACGGGTCCGAACGGCGGCGGTAAATCAACTCTTGCAAGACTTATAATGGGACTTGAGCAGCCCACGTCGGGAAGTATAATATATAACGGAACTGATATTACAAATATGAGCGTTACCGAGAGAGCGAATCTCGGAATAGGCTACGCCTTTCAGCAGCCTCCGAGATTTAAGGGACTTACCGTCAGCAAGATGCTCTCACTTGCCGCAGGAAAGACTCTTGCGGAAAAGGAATGCTGTGCTTACCTCGGTAAGGTCGGGCTTTGCTCGAACGAATACGTAAAGCGCGAGCTTGACGCGTCGCTTTCGGGCGGAGAGATGAAGAGAATAGAGATAGCCACTCTTATGGCGAGAAAGCCGGAGCTGGCAATATTCGACGAGCCCGAGGCGGGAATAGACCTCTGGAGCTTTGCGATGCTGGTTGAGACTTTCAAGAATATGCAGAAATCCTCCAAGGGTACTACTATCATAATCTCACATCAGGAGAGGATCATGTCCCTTGCGGACGAGATGATAGTCATCGCCGACGGTAAGGTAAAGAGCCGCGGAGAGAAGAGCGAGATGCTTCCCAAGCTTATGTGTGAATTTTCATCACCGTGTTGCAGCATAAGCAAGAACTAAAGAGAGGAGAAGCGCGTAAAAATGGAAAAAATTGATAAAGAACTGCTTGAGCAGGTAGCGGGACTTCACGAAACGCCCAAGGGCGCTTATAACATAAGAAAAAACAGCGAGAGCGCAGGACGCCAGAGCACCGCTAACATTGAGATTACCTCAAAAGAGGATAAGCCGGGAATAGATATAACGATAAAGCCCGGAACTAAGAACGAATCCGTACACATTCCCGTTATTATAACCGAAACGGGCGTTACCGAAATGGTCTATAACGATTTTTATATCGGTGAAGACTCCGACGTACTGATCGTAGCGGGCTGCGGTATCCATAATACGGGAGACAGCGAGTCCAAGCACGACGGCGTACACCGTTTCTTCGTAAAGAAGGGCGCTAAGCTCAGATACGTTGAAAAGCATTACGGAAGCGGTGACGGAAACGGTAAACGCGTCATGAACCCCGCTACGGAGCTTTACATGGAAGAGGACAGTGTCTGCGAGATGGAGATGGTCCAGATAAAGGGCGTTGATTCTACGGTCAGAACGATGACCGCGGATCTTGGAAAGAACGCAAAGCTGACCGTAACGGAAAGACTTATGACTCACGGAAATCAGATGGCGAGATCCGATATGGAGATACTTTTGAACGGCGAGAACGCGTCTGCTCAGATAATTTCACGTTCGGTAGGACGCGACAGCTCCGAGCAGATATTCAACCCGATAGCGGTGGGAAATAACTCTTGCCGCGCGCATATTCAGTGTGACTCGATCATCATGGACGATTCAAAGATCCGCTCTATTCCCGAAATAGCGGCGAATCATAAGGAAGCCCAGATAGTTCACGAGGCGGCGATCGGACGTATAAACGGAGATCAGCTCCTCAAGCTCCAGACTCTCGGTCTTACCGCAGAGGAAGCGGAAAAAGTCATTATCGACGGATTTTTAAAATAAAAAAACGGCAAGCAGAATGCTTATCAGCAGACTGCTTGCCGTATTTGATTTTGATCAGAGCTGATCGCGGTCCATCAGAGCCTTAGCTTTCAAAACTGCAGTCTGAGTCTTACCGTCCGGGATCTCTCCCTCGAGAATCATATCAACGACCTTGTCGAAGGGGAGTTTTACAACGTCAAGGAACTCGTCCTCGTCGGGGTGGCGCTCGCCGGATTTAAGACCGGTAGCGACGTACATATATATTTTTTCTGTCAATATCGCGGGAGAAGGATAGAAAAGCCCGATGAATTTGTAATTTTCAGCGGTGTAACCGGTCTCCTCCTTCAGCTCGCGCATAGCGCCTTCAAGAGGGGACTTTTCGTTTTTGTCAAGCTTTCCCGCAGGGATCTCCCAAATAACTTTGTCAAAGGGATATCGGAACTGACGCTCCATTATGATCTCGCCCTCGTCCGTTATCGGAACGACGCATACCGCGCCGTTATGAAGAATGACCTCGCGGGTAGAGGTGTTACCGTTAGGTAAAAGTACTTTGTCAACAACCAGGTGAGCTATAACGCCTTCGTAAATATCTTTTCTTGCGATCTTTTTTTCCGAAAGCTTGCCGTAGATCTCATCGTTTCCCATAACTGAATCTGTCCTTTCCGATTTTTGCAAAAATATGTATAAGAATTATATCAAAAAAAGCAAAAAAAGTCAACTTTTTTTTGAAATTATCTTGAAAAAAATAAAAAAATGTGTTATAATGTGCTTAAATGAGGCGGTTTCATCTAACCCCTAACTCGAATTTTAGTTTTTTACGGATTTTTTTCGTTATATATAGAGCTTTCGGAAAGGACAATTTATGACGTATTATTCAAAAATTGAATTTGAAAAACTTTCTGGCGCTGATAAAGAACAATATTACGATAGTTTGCTGGCTCAGAGAAGTCAGGTATATACGGCAGAAGAAATGGATAAGCTCGCTTGCGCGTACGAAGAGCTTGAGACGTACGGAAATTCAGCCGCGCTTGCGAACGAGCTCAGACGCTCCGCAGAATCGCAGAGAAAAGAAGATCTGAGATATAATATGGAAAGAAGGAAAAAAGGCTTATTGATTACGGTTATGATACTGGCGAGCTTTACGCTGGTAGCGACGGTGTGCTCAATAATAGCAATAATTTAATATAAGGTCATCGGCAATATGAAAAATTCAAAAATAATAAGAGCAATAACGTCGGACGGAAGCGCGCGCCTTTTTTTTGAAGACAGCACCGCTATCGTCCAGAGAGCTCAAAGCATCCACGGCACGTCCAAAACGGCTACCGCGGATGCTTTGAGCTCTCTGGACGATAGCGGTGCTG
>SVSQ01000067.1 GCA_015064245.1 Oscillospiraceae bacterium
TCTTTTTCTTTCTTTCGCCTACTTCTTTCTTTTTCTTCAGAAAGAAAAGGAAAGAAATAGGCATTTAAAATTATTTTTAAAGCAAAATATCCGTCTTAAACCTAATTAAAAGCAATTTGAAATTAAAAGTTTCCTCGGTGCTACGCACCTATAAACTCCAATTTCATAACATTATTATATCACATCGCATCAAAAAAATCAATATCGAAGGCGTTAAAAAAACGTACTACCATATATGAATCAAAAAATCCAAGTTTTGAGAGTAAATAATCAAATAATTTAAGGAAAACTATAAAATTATGATGTAAAATTATATTGTACTCTAAATTATTTTAAATATAGGAGAGAACGTTATGGAAAAGAAAAGATACGCTCACGTCGGTATCGGCGGAAGAGCGAGAATGTATTACGAAGCAATATCGAAGACATTTAATGACAGAGCTGAGCTGGTTGCGTTCTGCGACGTGAACCGCACCCGTATGGAATACGCAAATTCTCTGCTCGAAAATGAATACGGTTACCATAAAGTACCGATGTACGACGCGCAGGAATTTGAAAAGATGATCGAGGAGACCAAGCCCGATACAGTCATCGTTACCTCTGTTGACAGAACTCATCACAGATACATAATCAAGGCTATGGAGATGGGATGCGACGTTATCTCCGAGAAGCCTATGACCGTTGACGCAAACAAGTGCCAGGACATCATCGACTGCATCCAGCGCACAGGCAAGAATCTCCGCGTTACCTTCAACTACCGTTACGCGCCTCACAACACAAAGGTCCGCGACCTCATTATGAAGGGAACTATCGGTGACGTTAAGCAGGTGCATTTCGAGTGGTTGCTCAATACCTCTCACGGCGCGGACTATTTCCGCAGATGGCACAGAGACAAGAGAAACAGCGGCGGACTTCTAGTCCATAAGGCTACCCACCATTTCGACCTTGTCAACTTCTGGCTCGGCACCTATCCTGTAAAGGTCTTCGCTTTGGGTGATCTGAAGTTCTACGGCAGAGAGAACGCAGAGGAGAGAGGCGTAAGCAAGTTCTATTCCCGTGTAAACGGTCAGGAGAACGCTGTTGGCGATCCCTTTGCTCTCGTTATGAAGGGCAACAAGAACCTTGAAAATCTCTACCTCAACGCGGAAAAGGACGACGGTTACATCCGTGACCAGAGCGTTTTCGGAGACAATATCAGCATCGAGGACACGATGAACGTTCTCGTACAGTACAAGAGCGGCGCGCAGATGTCCTACTCTTTGAACGCTTATTCTCCCTGGGAAGGCTTCCGCGTATGCTTCACGGGAACGAAGGGAAGACTTGAGATCGAGGTCATCGAATCCGTTTACATCAACGCAGGCGGAGCTTCCGCAAACGAGGGTGTTGTAAAGGGTAAAAAGATAACTGTTTATCCTATGTTCGGCGAGGCGTATAACGTACCGATTGAAGAGGGCATCGGCGGTCACGGCGGCGGAGACAGAGTTCTGCTCAACGACATTTTCGGAACTCCCGAGCCCGACCCATACAAGAGAGCGGCAGGCTATATCGACGGCGCTATGAGTATCCTCACAGGTATTTCGGCGAATAAGTCCATCGCGTCCGGATTGCCCGTTGACGTTCTGAGTCTGGTTGATATTCCCGGTTACAGAAGATAAATTTATAGATATTCAAAGCTTTTCCTGTCTTTCGCGGGAGAAGCTTTGTTTTTTGTATAAATTGTAAAAAAAAATGAATGATACGCACGTTATATTGACACAAATGTTAAAATGTGGTATAATAAAACCGTAAAGATAATAAACGTAAAATAAAAGTAAACTAAACTAAACCAACCCTCGACTACATAGAAAATAGCCGCGCGGTTGGTTTTTTGACCTTAAACGGTTTCGAACCAAAAAATAAAGAAAGGAAGATAGCATATGAAAAAAGTAATAATGATCTTATGTTGCTTAGCTTTCATTATAACAAGCCTTAGCGCATGTAATTCTGAGGCAGTAGTGATCGCTGATCATGATAAATATGATTTGATAAAAAAAGGAAAAGATTACTACTTGGTGCTTGATGAGAGTATAATTAAATCATATGAAGCAATGCATTCTGATCCGAAAGTGTGCATTGATTATATATTTGAATCGATTACATTTGGCTCTATTGAAGAATTGATTGATACTTTGAAAAATGGGAAATTAACTGACAGTCAATTACTTAACGTGTGTGCGTACCAAAAATCTTCCGATGGCACTAAAATTTGCGATATATCTGATATGCAAGTACCTGTGCTTCCGAAAGAATTTGAATGGCAAAGTGGGAGTTGGAACGGAAAAACCTATTCATTCGATTTTGAATCTTCAACCGGCGAGAGTGGAACTTGGGTTTATCGTTGTAAAGAAGACTATGATCGTCTGTATGAAAGAAATTATCTGAACTATTTTGACAACGAACTTATAACGTTAGAAAAAGTGGTTAATAACAGAGATAAAACTGAGTATTATTATTCCTCAAGTACGGCTGAGTCTAAACTTGTTAGATATACCGTAAAAAAATGGGGAACAACGCTGATTGTAGATGAACATTATTTGCTTGGCATAAAACATCATCTGTTGGAGGATAGCCAGGTATCTGACAGTATTCCATCCAAAGTGAAAATATATGGTAGAAAATCTAATCATTACTTTATGATTGATCTTTATACCCTTAAAGAACCGCCTACAGAGGAATGGATAAAGAGCTTTGGTATTAAAGACTATGAATAAAAGAATAAACGGGTTCGAACCAAAAAATAAAGAAAGGAAGATAGCACATGAAAAAACTAACGTTATTACTATCGTTGCTGGTTTTAGTAATAGTTTTAATCGGTTGTTCGGGAGAGGGAGAGATTAAAGAGTCCGAAGGATCAAATCCACCCGAAGCCGATATCAAAGACGAGACAAAAGATGAGACCGTAAAGATTTTTTCAGACTCCACCGAATTTACCGAAGAGGAATCGGCGCAGCTTGAGCTTGGAGAAAACGAAAAGGCGGTGAAGCTTTATTTTAAAATGCCGCCGCTTGTGAAATACTGTCTGTCCTCCGCATCGTCCGTTGATGAGTTTTTTGAATCAACGGTAGCCGAATCCGCATCAAACTATACTATTCCGATAGTGTTCGATGGAGAGGGAAATGTCGCTAAAATATGCAGCGATAATAAAAACGCTATAACCGAGTACGTTAAAGGGCCTCAGCTGGAAGAGCTGTACCGAGCGATTTTTGAACCGAGGTGTGTCCTTGATACCGCGATATCAGAGGATTATACGATAGATAGAGTTCTGTTTTTCGGCAGTAATACCACAACGGGTTGGTCTTCTTCATGGACTGCGGATTATTGGATACTGTATGAAACCAGCAAAGGCGATTTCGTTTTATTTATGTCGCTTTACTATGTTCAAAACGATATAGGAATGCATTTGATAACGATAGAAGATATGGAATGCGCCATAGAGGATCATCTGAAAAGGATAGTAGAAGAACGCGATTGGACTATAGACGTAGCTATATCACAGCTTCCGTCTCGAACCGATTGGTATTTTCCGTACAATAAGTATAAGTTCGATTATCCGGACTAATCAATAAAAACCACCGCCCGCGGCGAATCTTATCGCTGCGGGCGGTTTGCTATGCGTTATGCTTTTAGTTTTACCGGATTAGATCTTGCCTTCCTTGTACTGCTGAATAAGGTCCTTGAGTCCTGTTTCCGCAGCGCCGATAAGGCTGTCGTAGGTAGAAGAGAAGTTCTTGTTCTTAGCTTCCATAAGAGTGGAGAAGATGTGGCCGAGCTTTCCGAGGTTCCAGGAATATTCGTAAACGAAATTCTTGGTAAGCGTGGACTTGACCGTATCGTGCTGACCTGTGATGATGTCGATCATCTGAGAGGAAAGGTCGTCACGGTTATAAGCCGCTTTAAGAGCTGTTTCGTAGTAGGGGACAGTAACGGAACGGTAGCTTTCGGAAGCAAGCGCCTCGATGACTGCGCTGAGCTCCTCGTTTACTCTGTCGATATCCGTGGATACGGGGCAGGTCACCATAACGGAAGCGTTATGCATAAAGCTGACGTATTCTTCCTGGAATTCATCCAGCTTAGGATAAGGAAGCATACCGAAGTCAGCCTTCATCTCACGAAGACCTTCTTTAAGTGTCTCGTGGAGACCTTCGCCGAGGGTATCGTTGAGGATACCGAGGTAGAAGATCACCTTGCCGTTAGAGAAGTCGTAGGAGTGCTCCTCTTCAGCGCCGCTCATACCGGGATAGAAGAGCCAAGCGCCCTCGTTCTCGTACAGAAGCTCATACATCTGGTCGAGGAATTGGAGGGAACGTTCATCGTTCAGGGTGAAGATAGGCATACCCTGCTCGTTTCTCTCGTACATCTTGATTCCCGCTGCTTCTCTGAAGTAGTGAATAGGCTCTGCGCCTCTGAAGAGAGAATAACCGTGAATATCGTTAGAGCCGTCGCCGCCCTTTTCGATGTTAGCTTTTTTGGTCAGACGAGTGAACTCCTCAAGAGTCCAGGTTCCGTCGAGGACCTTGTTGTAGAGCTCATCGGCGTTCTTGTTTGCGGAGAGGTACTGCTCGTAAAGCTCCTTGTTGTAATATACGGTGCCGGCAACACCCATGTCCATAATGCTGATGTCGCCGTAAAGGAAACGGTAGTTGTAGTTATCAACGGAGGTCTCCATGATAGCGTCCTCGTACCACCAGCGCTCGCTTACGTCTATGTATTCAGAATCGTTGAAGTCATGGAAGTAGTTGAAGAGCTTCTGCTGAGTAACTGTGTTGTTGGAAGTGAAAACTATCTCGTAGGCATCGGACATGGTCTGAACGTTCTGCTTGATGATAGCGACAACGTCTTCCCAGTAGGACGTGCCGGACTCCATGAAGTCGATATCCACGTTGAGGCGGGCTTCCACCGCAAGGTTTCTTTCATAGATCTTGGAGTAAACGATATCGGTGGTCTCGCCGTTTCCGATAACGGATTTTTCAAAATGGTTACCGTAGAAAAGACCGATGGTCTGAGCGTCCAGATCGTAATCGTCGGGGATAAGGTCTGCCGCGGTCTCACGGGTCTTGTCATCGTATTTAGGCTTATATCCATTGTCGTCAGTAGTTCCTGAGCCTGTTTTTCCGCAGGCTGCAAGAGGGAGCAGCATGCAGAAGCAAAGGAGCATCAGTATGAGCGTTTTGATCTTTTTCATTTCATTCTCCTATATAATTTTTTTACATTCTACCATATTATTTAATGAATGTCAAGCCTCAGTGAAAGAAATAATGACGTAAAAGAAAAAATTCCCATTTTTCTTTTTTCTGATTAGAACAAGTTTATCCGTGAGATAATTAGTATACCGATTTGAAATCGACGAAAGGAAAATATCGTATGAAAATAATGAAGAAGATAATCGTCCTTGTCCTTGCCATGTGCGCGGTGATGTCCGTATTCCAGGGATGCGCGCAGAATGAGATCATCGGCGGCGGAGGCGCAGCGGACGTTCACGTTTTTTACTACACATACAGTGACACTTATATATCCACCGTTCGGGCGGCTCTCGACAAAAAGCTTGCCAAAATGGGGATCAAGTATCAGGACTACGACGGGAACAACAGTCAGACAACTCAGACTGAGCAGATACAGACAGCCGTGACCAAGGGAGCTAAGGTGCTGGTCGTCAATATCGTGACCACGGGCTCGGATGACGCGGCGAGCGGAATAGTCCAGATGGCAAAAAACGCGGGGATACCTGTTATATTTTTTAACAGAGAGGTATCCGACGGAATAGTCAAGAGCTACGATAAGTGCGCCTTTATCGGAACAAACGCCAAGGAAGCGGGCTATCTCCAGGGAGATATGATTGGAGATTATCTGGTGAAAAATTACAGCGAGGTGGATCTGAACGGCGACGGAAAGATATCCTACGTCATGTTTATGGGTGAAAAGGGTAATAACGAGGCGATATACAGAACGCAGTATTCCGTTGAAAACGCGAACAAAAAATTAGCGGAAGCAGGCAAGCCTGCGCTTCAGTTCTACGACAGCGCGAACAAGGACGGCTATCTGCTGGATAAGGACGGCAAGTGGTCCGCTCAGGCTGCAAACGAGTATATGACCACCCTTCTTTCATCGTATAACCCGGGCAATAGAAATATGGTGGAGTTAGTCATCTGCAATAACGACGGTATGGCTGAAGGAGCAATATCCGCCCTCAACGTAGCGGGCTTTAACACCAGCGACGCGGATTCGATCGTCATTCCGGTTTTCGGCGTGGACGCAACGTCTGCGGCAAGAGAGCTGATAAATTCCGGTAAGATGACCGGAACCATCAAGCAGGACTCGGAGGGTATGGCGGACGCAATACTTGAGACTGTAAATAACGGACTCAGCGGCAGAGGGCTTACCGAAAACATGAGCGCCTATAACATCGACGAAAACGTTATGAAGGTCAGGATCGCATACGCGGTCTATCTCGGCGAGAACGAGATGCTTATGGATAAATGATAAAAAGTGTTTATAATGACGAAAGAAGAGATAAAAAATGTCTTTAAGTAGCGAAGTTTTGCTCGAGATGAGAAACGTGAGCAAATCCTTTCCCAGCGTCAAAGCCCTTGATAAAGTCTCGTTTACTCTGAAAAAAGGAAGCGTTCACGCGCTTATGGGGGAAAACGGAGCGGGGAAATCGACTCTTATGAAATGCCTTTTCGGGATATACTCCGCGGACGAGGGGGAGATGTTTTTAGAGGGGCGGCGAGTTGAGTTCAAAAGCCCAAAGGAAGCTCTTGAAAACGGAGTTGCCATGGTCCATCAGGAGCTTAATCAGGCGCTGAAAAGAAACGTGATGGACAATATGTGGCTGGGCAGATATCCGAAAGTCTTCGGATTTATCACATCGGAAAAGACGATGTACGACGGGACAAAGAAGATATTCGACGGAATGGGAATAGATATAGATCCGCGCAAGGTGATGAGCGAGATGTCCGTCGCCCAGCGGCAGATGGCGGAGATAGCGAAGGCGGTGTCCTACGATTCAAAGGTGATAGTGCTGGACGAGCCTACTTCTTCTCTCAGCGGCAGTGAGGTCGAGCAGCTTTTCAAGATCATAGCGGATCTCAAGTCAAAGGGCTGTGGAATAATCTATATCTCCCACAAAATGGAAGAAATACTGCGGATATCCGACGAGATAACCGTAATGAGAGACGGAAAGCATATCGCCACGAGTCCCGCCTCTGAAATGGATATGAACAAGATCATCAAGCTTATGGTGGGGCGGGAGCTGACCAACCGTTTCCCGCCCAGGCACGTCGGGGCGGGTGAGATAGCTCTTGAGGTCAAGGGGATTACCTCGGCTCATAATTCCGTAACGGACGTGTCATTTAACGTCAGACGCGGAGAGATCGTTGGAATATCGGGGCTTGACGGCTCGGGAAGAACGGAGCTTCTTGAAAACATCTTCGGTATTTCAGAGCGTAAAAGCGGAAATATATATCTTCACGGTAAGGAGGTAAAAAACCGTAACGCCCGAGAGTCTATCAAAAACGGCTTTGCTCTTCTTACGGAGGAGCGTCGGGCGACGGGAATATTCGGAATACTTGATATAATGGAAAACACCGTCATTTCGAGTATAAAGGAGTACCGCTCAAGCTTTATTGCTCTGGATCACGGAAAGATGCGCGCGGATACGGATAAAATGATCGAGGCGATGCGTATCAAGACTCCGAACCGTAAAACGAAGATCAGAACTCTGTCGGGCGGCAATCAGCAAAAGGTCATACTTGGCAGATGGCTGCTTACCGAGCCGGAGGTGCTTCTGCTTGACGAGCCGACGCGAGGCATCGACGTCGGCGCAAAATACGAGATATATCAGCTTATCATCGACCTTGCCAAAAAAGGCAAAGCGGTGATCATGGTATCAAGCGAGATGCCTGAGCTGCTTGGCGTATGCTCAAGGATCCTCGTGATGTCCGACGGGAAAATGGCGGGAGAGGTGGACGCGGATAATACCTCGCAGGAGGAGATAATGCGTCTTGCGACATCTAATATCTGATATGAAATCATTATAAGCAATAAATAGTATTTACAGATAACGAAATGAGATCATCTTAATTATGGGAGAAAAATCAAATCTTAAGAAAAGATTTACGGAATGCAGACTGTTTTCGGGGAAGCTGACAAAGGAAAACGTAAAGAATTTTTTCATTGACAATATGCTTTATATCCTGCTGCTTGCGGCGATAGTGGGAATACAGATATACCAGCCGCGGTTTCTGTCCCTCAGCTCTGTGGTGAATATCCTTTCTCTTTCGGCGGCTAACCTTCCGATAGCCCTGGGAATAGCGGGGTGTATCATCCTGACGGGAACAGACCTTTCAGCGGGACGGATAGTGGGACTTACCGCTTGCGTAGCGGCGTCGCTCCTGCAGGCTACGGGGTACGCAAATAAAATGTTCCCCACTCTTGCCACGCTTCCGATCTGGACCGTTTTTATCATAGTGATAGCTATCGGGGCGGTGATCGGCTTTATAAACGGCTTTTGTACCGCGAAATTTAAGCTTCATCCGTTTATCGTTACGCTTGCGACTCAGCTTATTACCTACGGCGTGCTTCTTATGTACCTTATGAACGGCAACAATAACGGGCAATCCATATCCGGACTTGACGATAAATACACCAAATTTATAACGGGAAGTCTTTTTAAGATAGGAAACACCTCTGTTCCGAACCTCATCCTGTATTCCGCCGTGATAACGGCGATCATGTGGTTCATCTGGAACAAGACCGCTTTCGGAAAGAATATGTTCGCCGTTGGCTCAAATCCCGAGGCTGCGAACGTCTCGGGCGTCAACGTAAATCTGACGATCATACTCGTCTTTATGCTGGCGGGAGTGATGTATGGCATAACGGGATTTATTGAAGCCGCAAGAATAGGCTCAAATACCGCCGCGACGGGACTGAACTACGAGCTTGACGCCATCGCCGCCTGCGTTATCGGCGGAGTATCGTTCGTGGGCGGAATAGGTAAGATACGCGGCGTAATTACGGGTGTTGTACTGCTCAGGATCATTTTCGTGGGACTTACGTTCCTTGGAATAGATTCAAATATGCAGTACGTCATAAAGGGACTCATAATCCTTATCGCTTGCGCTTTGGATATGAGAAAGTATCTGGTAAGAAAATAAATATGGTCAGCACGTCAATATATGCAGGCGTGCTGATTTTTGTAATGTGGCTTGACATTAAATAGATAAAGTGGTATAATAATTCTAAATTAAGCGCGCACTTGAAGGAGTTTGTCGAAAATGATTTCGAAGAACAAACGCTCGCGGGATTTTACCGAGGGGCCGATTTTTTTCAAGATACTGCTGTTCGTGCTTCCGATAACGCTAACGGGAATATTGCAGGTATTATACAATACTGCGGATAACGTTGTGGTAGGCAGATTTTCCGGAGACGAGCTGGCTCTGGCGGCGGTGGGTTCAACCACGTATCTTACGGGACTGGTAACAAATTTTCTGATCGGAATAGCGGCGGGAAGTAACGTGGTGGTCTCCCGCGCCATCGGAGCCAAAGACGCGGAAAGAGTCGGAAACGCGGTACATACATCGTTAACCTTTGCGTTTTTGGGCGGAATCGCTTTTATGGCGCTGGGGCTGATAATATCAAGACCTGCGCTGGCATTTATCGGTACGAAGCCCGAGGTGCTTGATAAAGCCGTTATGTATATGCGAATAATATGTCTTGGCATACCTGCAAGCGCGGTATATAACTTCGGCGCGGGCGTCGTAAGATCGACGGGGGACTCAAGGACTCCGTTGCTGATACTCAGCGTTTCGGGAATTATAAACGTGCTTTTGAACCTTGTTTTCGTTTTAGTATTTAACATGACTGTGGCAGGAGTTGCGACAGCGACTATCATAGCTCAGTATATTTCCGCTGTACGCGTTATCTGCGTGCTCATAAAGAAAAAGAACGAATGCTACGGCTTACGCCTGAATAAGCTTGGCATAAACAAGGAGATGCTGTTAAGTATTCTCCGTTTCGGCGTTCCGACGGGAATACAGTCCTCTCTGTTTTCTATCTCAAACGTAACGATGGCAAGCGCGGTCAATACCATGCCGACTCTGGTGGTGTCCGCCAAGACTATTTCAACGAATATCGAATCTATAAGTAACACCGCGGTGGGAAGCTTCGGAACGGCGACGGTCACCTTCGTCGGACAGAACTACGGCGCAAAAAAGCCGGACAGAATAAAAAAAGCGGTGCTTTATTCAGTTTTGCAGGTGTTCATCTGCGGATTTACCATCTCGCAGATCATTCTGCTTTTCGGCGATAAGCTGGCATCAAACTTCGTGGACGCCGCAAATCCAAACGCGGATCAGATAATCGGCTATGCGGTGCAGATAATGACCGTATGCCTGACAGCAAACTTCTTGAACGGTATCCAGCAGGTACTGAGCGCATCGGTAAGAGGTATGGGGTATTCCGTAACCTCGATGATAATGTCACTCAGCGGCGCCTGCGTTTTCAGAATACTGTGGGTATCCTTCGTTTTCCCCCTTGAAAAGATGAATAACATATTCGGGCTTCATATCGTTTACCCCCTTTCCTGGGGACTTACGGCACTTTTGCAGCTAAGCGTTTTGACGGTAGCGTACAGACGGTTCAAGAAAAAGCTTGCAACCGAGCAGATGACCGAGTAAA
The DNA here is from genome assembly GCA_015064245.1 of Oscillospiraceae bacterium. GTDB lineage: Bacteria > Bacillota > Clostridia > Oscillospirales > CAG-272 > SIG673. The sequence continues at coordinate 10,714 of SVSQ01000067.1, forward strand.
GAGAAAAGGCTGGATCGGATCTTTAGATCTGATTCAGCCTCTTTTGTTTGGATTTAAACGGATCAGCCCTGAGCTGCTGCGTAAGCCTCAGCTATGTAATCCTTGATCTCCTTCTTCTGCTCGTCCTTGAAGTTGAAGATGAAAGCAGGGAACTTCATGACCTTGGGCTCGCCGTAAACCTTTGCGCCTGCCTTAGCAGCCATTTCGGTAAGCTCTTTGATCGTGGATTCGGGAGCGTCGAAAATGAAAGCAACGTTCTGTACTCTGGACTTTGTAAGGTCGCCGCAGAACATCTTGAGCTCGTTTGTGGGCTCCTTACCGGACTTTATGAACGCAACGAGAAGCTTTTCGTTCTCACAGGGATATGCGGGGGGGATCTTGTCACACTTGGAGTTGTCGTATTCGCGGGTGAGCTCCTTACAGAGAGCGGCGAGCTTCTTGTCGTCGGGATAGTGAAGGATTCTTAATTTGATAGCCATTTTGGTAGCCTCCGTATTTTTTAATATATTTATGTAAGTATATTATACCATACAATTTCAAATTATTAAATAGTATTTTTGAAAATAACTAAAAATCGTGATGTTTGACAATTTTATTATCGCGCGTTTGTTTATATTAACGAACGCTAATGTGGGTGAAAAAATAAAAATGTTAATTTTTATCTTATAACTTGCGTTTATGGGGAAACTGTGGTATAATTAAAAATAATAATTCGAGAAAATTTATAAAAATTATTTATAGTGTTTGAAAGGATGTATTTTTCAATGTACGACGAGTTCGATTACGCCTACGAGGTGTATAAAGAGAAGAGCTTTTCGCAAGCGGCGAAGAATCTGTACGTCTCTCAGCCCGCCTTGTCTTCATCGATCAAAAAGCTTGAGGCGAGATTCGGAGTAACCATTTTTGACAGAAGCAGTCAGCCTATCTCGCTTACGGACGAGGGAAAGGTCTTCATCGAAGCGATAGAGAGCATAAAAAATATAAAGAACGGACTTGAAGCCCGCCTGAGCGATATTTCAAAGCTGAGAACGGGGCATATAACCGTTAGCGGCGAAAACTACATATCGTCTTTCATCTATCCTAAGATAATAATCGAATATATGGAAAAATACAGCGGAATAGATATCGAGATGGTGGAGTCAAACTCCCATGACCTGCAGAACCATTTGCTCAACGAAAACGTGGACCTGCTTATCGACTATAAATTCGATCCAACCCTTTACGATTCCTATCCGCTGGTAGACGAGCATATCATACTCTGCGTGCCTACGAAGCTCGCCATAAACGAACGTCTGAAGGAGTATCAGCTTACGGCAAGAGACATAAAGAACGGAAAGCATCTGAAGCCGGGATGTCAAGGGGTAAGGCTGGCGGAGTTTGCGGACGAGACCTTCGTTATACTTAAAAAAGGGAACTATTCACATCGTCATTCCATGGAGCTTTGCGAGGAAGCGGGATTTATACCGAAGGTTAAGATCTATCCCGATCAGCTCATCACGTCCTACAATATGAGCCGCGCGGGAATGGGTATATCAATGATCCCCGATCTGCTCATCTACGCATCCCCCGAGAGCGGAAAATGCGTTTATTATAAGCTGCTGGACGCGAACTCTCTGCGCAAGCTCTGCCTCGGGTTTAAGAAGAACAGATATATGAGCCGCGCAGTCGAGGCGTTCATAAAGACGGCGCTTGAGGTATATAAGGAGAAATAATTAAGGATGCTGTTTGTTAAAATTATAATGATAGTGCTTGGTATATTACTTTTTGCGGTAGATATATATTTGTTTATAGTCTCACTGGAATTTCGCTCGTCTAAGTGCTGTAAATGCAAAGGATATCTTCAAAACCAGAGGCATTTGAAAAATAAAAAAGTGCATCGCGGAAGATACAGAGATCCGGTTATTTGGAAAGATTATCTTGAGTTTTCATATGTTTACAGAGTAGAAAATAAAGAATATACCATTGATTATCATAAAAACGGTAAATACGGAGATATACCGAACATAGTAACGGTGCATTATAGGAAAAACAAGCCTGAAAACGCGTATATCCCGAATTTGACGTTTTTAGCGGAGCCGTTATTGTGCGGATTATTATTTCCGTTTTGGGTATTCTTAATCGTTTGCGGAATAATGGTCTGAATTATACTTGTTATAACAAATGGATATATAAATTTTGATTTGTTGTGAATGCCTTCTCCAGTGGGAGAAGGTGCCGAGCATAGCGAGGCGGATGAGGTGTTCATCAGTATTTGAAACCACTTTTGTCAAGGGTAAAGTGTGTATATTTACAAATTCTTAACAAAAAAAGAAAGCGACTCAAGTTTTTGGCTTGAATCGCTTTTTCCATAGTGAAAGCGGTGAGCCGAGGCTCACCG
>SVSQ01000068.1 GCA_015064245.1 Oscillospiraceae bacterium
TGCCACGGAATGAGCTGCGGCAGAGGAGCGTTTCATCGAACCCCCAAAGCGCAAAAAGCTTCCCTTCAGCCTTATGTTCCAGCAGACGCTGAGCGTTCTTGCCGCCTGCGGTGAGCTTACTCCCGCGGCGCTGGCGGGCAGAGTTATGACGCTTCCGCCCTTCGCCGAGGTCAGCCGCGAGGACTACCGCGCTCTGCTGGTCTCTATGATACAGAACGATTTCATCGAGCGCACCGAGACCGGCGGTCTGATAATCGGACTTGCGGGCGAACGGCTCACAAGCAGCTTTAAATTCTACGCCGTTTTCAAGGATTCCGAGGATTTTACCGTCCGTTGCGGCTCCGACGAGATCGGCACTATCACCTCTCCGCCCCCCGTCGGCGACCGTTTTGCCCTTGCAGGACGTACCTGGGAGGTCGAAGAGCTTGACGTCAAGGGCAAGCTCGTATTCGTCAGACTTGTCGAGGGCAAGATGGAGATATCCTGGCCCGGCGACTACGGCGAGATCCATACCCGTATTCTCAAGCGTATGAAAAAGCTGCTTGAGGAGAACGTTACGTATCCCTATCTCAAGCCCGGCGCCGCCAAACGTCTTGCCGAAGCCCGCGCCCTTGCCCGCCGCGTCTCTATGCTGGATTTTCCCATAATCCCTCTCGGCGGCTACTCTTATGCGCTATTCCCCTTCGTCGGGACTCGAAGCTTCCGCGTCGTGCGCAAGGTGCTTGCGCGCTTTAAGGAGCGTTTCAAGCTCAGCGCCATCGACTACGAGCGCTGCTACTACATCACCTTCCGTATGGAGCGCGGCTCGCCCGCCGAGCTTTACGGCGCTATTATCGCTGAGCTTTCTTCAAATGAGTTCGACCTCGAGTCTCTCGCCGCATCGGGTGAAAATCCCATCTTCGACAAGTACGACGAGTTCATTCCCGCCGAACTCCTTCGCAAAGCCTACGCCTCCGACCGCCTTCAGAATCCTATTACCTTTTAAAGGGAGAATACGGTCGCTAAAAAGTAGAACGCGCTTTCTTGAAAGAAAGCTGCGCAAAGAACTTCGTTTACGGCGACAGCAGGAAGCTATCGCCGTAAACGAATTACTACGTAATTTTCTTCGAAAAAGGGGTTCCCCTTTCCAACAAGTGCGTACATCATTTCACCCATAAACGAAAATTTCACACTCTATTTCCTGCCTTAGGGTGTTGCGGGAGCAGTGATACCGTGTACCTTGTGCAAACATATACGGGTATCACCCTCGAATATTTCTTTTCGACACCGTCGAAACTTTTTTCTAACGAAAAAAGCCCGAAATATTCGCCAGCTTTGGCGGAGCTATTGTACCCAACCCCCGAGCACACGGAGTGTGTTACGCGAGGGGGGGCGGCGAGCCGTTAAAAATCTACCACGGTCTTTCTTTTTGCTTTCTTTGGTTAGTTTCTTTCCTTTTTCTTTCTCGAAAGAAAAAGAGAAAGAAAGTAACAAATATCTTTAACATAAAGAAATATTAAAATAAAAAATATAAAATTTACTCAAATAACCTTCTTAATAAAAAACAAAAACTTTACTCAAACAAAACCTCTTGCTGTATGACCGCAAAAATAATTATACGAGCCTGCGCGTAAAACAAAAAGGAACCACAAAAATGAAATTTACTATCAAAAGAACCGTATCTCCCCACGATCTGGGAATAAACAACATCGCCACAGCCTCTGCCGCCCTTCGTTATATGCAGGAAGCAGCGTTCATGCACATGGCGGCTTGCCCGCCGAGCATGGACGATCTCCGCGCCGAGGGCAAGGCGTTCATAATCAGCAAGCTCAGCATGAGCATTTACGGCGTTCTCCGCGCCTGCGACGAGATCGACGTATCAACGTGGGCTTGCGAGAGCAAGGGCTATAGCTTTTCACGTTGCGCCAGAATCGAGAAAGACGGCGTTATCGTAGCCGAGATGGAGACGGTTTCGGCTTTGGTCGACATAAATGACAAAAAGCTCTGCCGCGTGTCCGACTATCCCCAGACCTACACCTGCGAGGAGCCCATCGTGCTTGACCTTCCCGCCCGTCTCCGCATACCGCAGGACGTGACCTTGAGCCTTGCGGGGGTACATAGCGTCATCTACGCGGACTGCGACCTCAACCAGCACGTCAACAACACCCATTACCCCGATCTCATCTGCTCATACCTGCCCTCTATGGAAGGCAAACGCGTCGAAAAGATGTGCATCAGCTATCTGAACGATGCGCCGCTCGGTCAGGACGTAAAGATCTACGTTTCCGCCGAGGACGACGGCGAGTACTGGGTACGCACAGTACGCGAGGACGGCAAGCCAAACGTTGAATGTGAGATAATTCTTGGTAGTATATGATATGAAAAAGCTGATAAAACTTATTATTGACGACGAGGTTTTCGCCCGAATGGTGACTATAGTGCTGAAAAGCTCCTCCTTTGAGCTGATATTCGCCGACGAGGACGAGCCCGACGCCGTTATTCTGACCGACAGAGCTGATTACATAAGTCCGATCGGCGCTAAGGTACTTTACCTTCTGCGGCATAGCGTAAGCTTCTACACGGTCCACCAGCAAAAACACGTCGGAGAGCCCGATGAATCTCACCCGCCGCGACATCAGGGAAGCTGTGATACACGGCACCTGCTTTTGCGTCCATTCGCCCCCGAAGAGCTTCTTCGCGCCGTCGCCGAGCTTTCGGGCGACGATGAGAGCGCCAAACGCGCGTCGGCAGGAAAGCTCAAAAGCGAGCCCCGTCTCGACAAAAAGAACAAACGCGTAATGCTCGGACGGGAACCGATCGCACTGACCGAAAAAGAGTTTTTGCTCTTTTCCCTTCTGTATGACGCCAAGGGCGGCATCGTCACGGACAGCGAGATAGACGAAAAGGTCTGGAAAAACGAAACTGCTGACGGGAGCAACGTAACTGCAGTTTACGTTAATTATCTCCGCAAAAAGATCGACGAGCCCCTTGGGCGCAGGTACATTTTGCGCGTCCGCGGAAAGGGCTACCGTCTGTCGCTTGCGGTATGATGAACCTATAGCCAAACACCCGCAAACAGAGCGCGAACAGTACTCCCCTTGCGAAATCAACGGGATCTTCTACTATTTGAAATAACAAATTGCAGATGAAAGGAAGTTCTGACAATGCTTGAAAAAATATATACTATACCCGTAAACGAAGCCTTTGACCAATGCCGCGGAAACGAAGCCGAGGGCTGCCCCTTCTGCAAGCTTTACCGTCGGCTTGAAAACGACGAGATCGAAATAATCCTCGGAGCTTCCATGATGGAGCCCGACATCAGAATACAGACCAACCGTCTCGGATTTTGCGGACGTCATTTCGACATTATGTTCGAACGCAATAACCGTCTCGGTCTTGCCCTGATACTCGAAAGCCACTTAGCCGAAACCCGCGAAAAGTGCGAGGTCGGCGGTTTTCTCGGCGCGAAGACCGCGGCGATCCAGGACAATCTCGATAAGCTCGAAAGCACCTGCTACGTTTGCAACCGTATTGAGCATTCCTTTGGCAAGATGATCGAAAACTCCGTCTATCTGTACGAGACCGAGTCTGAATTCCGTAAAAAGACCGCCGAGCAGCCCTATTTCTGTCTTCCCCACTACTCCAAATTCATCGCTTCCGCTAAGCTTCATATGAATAAAAAGAAGGTTCCCGATTTCCAGAAGGAGATCGCAAACGTAGTCAATAAGTATTTCGACGAGCTTCGCGGCGACGTGAGTCATTTCGTTAAAAAGTTCGATTACCGCTACGAAAACGAGCCTTGGGGTAACTCCAAAGACTCCGTCGAACGCGCTATCCGCTTCATCTCCGGCGACCGCCGTATGAAATACGATAAGCCTAAGAAGTGATGTTACTTTCTTGTTGAAAAGGGGAGAGTACGGTCGCTTTTGAAAGAAAGCTTTGTATGCCTTCGGCAAACCCGCAAAACTTCTTTTCCGCCGACACCAGAAGGCATCGGCGGAAAAGAATTCGTATGGTGTTTCCTTCGGAAATCGTCCGTGCTCCCCATTTCAACAAGAGCATACATCATCTCACCCACAAACGAATTTTTTTTCGCGGATTTGACGCAAAATATCCTAAAATCCGAGCACACGGAGTGTGTTACGCGAGGATTTTTCTTGCTATGTTAGCACAAATTAAGCGATGGGAATGGGTTTCCAAAGGGAAGGGGCAGGCTCCTGCCTGCAGAGAATCTGGGAATATTCTGCGTAAGCAGAATATTCGGGGGTGACACAGGAGATGATAGCACTAATATAACGTGTCACCTTGCAACCATCCTCTTCCCTTTGGTCGTCCCTTTGGTTACTTTTAATCTACGAACTGTATCGGAATTTTCTGATTTAAATCAGAAAATTCTGCGCAACATTTCGCTATGTTCGCAGTTTGCATTTGAATGTTGCGCGTAGACGAAGCGGAAAGTAACGTAAAAAAGAAAAAATATAATATTTACACTAAATATCCCTTATATGGTGTTGACCGCAAAAATAAATTTTATATAACACCTCATCCGTCACTCGCTTTGCTCGTGACACCTTCTCCCACTGGAGAAGGCAAAAAAACATCCTTCTTACACAAAAAACAAATTTACTCAAATTAAAAAGAGAGAACCAAACGGTTATATCCCGTCACGTTCTCTCTCTTTTTTATCTTTTACTCAAAATCTTTTTCAAATACATACCTGTATAAGAACCTGTTTTTTCGCAACCGTCGGCTACCTCTTCGGGCGTACCGAAAGCAACGACAGTGCCGCCGCCATCACCGCCCTCAGGTCCCATATCGATGATATAGTCCGCGGTCTTTATCATTTCAAGGTTATGCTCGATGACAATGACGGTATTCTGGTTATCAACAAGTCTCTGAAGCACCTCGATGAGCTTTTCAACGTCAGCAGTGTGAAGTCCCGTCGTAGGCTCGTCCAAAATATAGACTGTCCTGCCCGTGGCGCGCTTTGAAAGCTCGGTCGCCAGCTTGACTCTCTGCGCCTCTCCGCCCGACAAGGTGGTGGACGACTGCCCTATCTTGATATAGCCAAGTCCAACGTCGTACAGAGTCTCCAGCTTCTTTTTCAGCTTGGGAAGCTCGGAGAAGAACTCCTTGCCTTCCTCTACCGACATATCGAGAACGTCGGAGATGTTCTTGCCCTTATACTTACATTCAAGTGTGTCTCGGTTGTAGCGTTTACCCTTACAGACGTCGCAGGTGACGTAAACGTCGGGCAAAAAGTGCATTTCGATACGCTTTACGCCGTCGCCCTCGCAGGCTTCACAGCGTCCGCCGCTGACGTTGAAGGAGAATCTGCCCGACTTATATCCGCGCATCTTAGCGTCGGGAGTTTTAGCGAACAGATCGCGGATATCGGTGAAAAGTCCCGTGTAGGTCGCGGGGTTGGAGCGAGGCGTTCGTCCGATGGGGCTCTGGTCTATCGCGATGACCTTATCAAGATGCTCAAGCCCCTTGACCGCCTTATGCTTGCCGGGGTAGGTGTACGCTCTGTTCAGCTCTCTCGCCAGTACCTGATGCAGGATACTGTTGACCAGCGAGGATTTTCCCGAGCCCGAAACGCCCGTTACGCAGGTCATAACGCCAAGCGGGAAGGAGACGTCTATGTTTTTGAGATTGTTCTCCTGCGCGCCCTCGACGGTTATGAAATTGCCTGTACCTTTTCGTCGCTCTTTCGGGACGGCGATACGTCTTCTGCCCGAAAGGAACGCGCCCGTAACGGAGTTTTCGTCCTTTTTGACCTCTTCGGGGGTGCCTGCCGAGACGATATGACCGCCGTGTATTCCCGCGCCCGGACCTATATCCACGATATAGTCCGCCTCTTCCATAGTCTCCTCGTCGTGCTCGACTACGATGAGGCTGTTTCCGATATCGCGGAGAGATTTCAGGGTATTTATCAGCTTACCGTTATCCCGCTGATGGAGTCCGATGCTGGGCTCGTCCAGAATATAGAGTACGCCCATAAGAGACGAGCCTATCTGTGTGGCGAGACGTATTCTCTGCGCCTCTCCGCCCGAAAGGGTTCCCGATTTACGGGTAAGGGAGAGATATTCGAGTCCCACGTTCTTGAGGAAGCCCAGACGCGACTTCACTTCCTTTAATATCTCCGTCGCTATCTTCAGCTCCGAGCCCGTGAACTCCAGAGAATTGACGAAATCCAGCGCGTCGCTTACCGACATACGGCAGAAATCGTCGATATTCTTACCTCCGACCGTAACTGACAGCATCGCGGGATTGAGGCGCTTACCGCCGCACTCCTCGCAGGGCGCTTCCTCGTAGAACTCGTCGTAATAGTCGCCCTTCCACATCGACTTACGCTGGTTTATGATACCCGTGATACCGCCGAAGGTGATATTTTGATTTCTGACTATGCCCTCGAAGGCTCTGGTTATATTGTATTTGACGTCACCCGTACCGTAGAAAAGTGCGTTCAGCGCCTCGGGGGTGAAGTCCTTTATAGGCGTATCGAAGTCAAAGCCCATACGCTTTCCCACCGCCTCGAAGAGAGGACCTGCGTAGGTGGTCTCGTCGAGAGTCTTGAAGCCGTTCACTACGATAGCTCCCTCGCGCAGGGAAAGGGACGTATCGGGTATCATCTTCGCGGGTGAAAGGATAGCGGTCTCGCCAAGTCCCGCGCAAGCAGGGCAAGCGCCCATAGGGTTATTGAATGAGAACATTCTCGGCTCCAGCTCGCCGAAGCTGATGTTGTGCTCCTCGCAGGCGTAGTTCTGAGAGAAGGTCAGCTCCTCTGCCTGCTCGCCCATTACCGAGATACTGACGTTGCCCTCTGCCTGCGACAGCGCTATCTCAACGGAGTCGGCAAGGCGCGAGCGCATCTCGTCCTTGATTATCAGACGGTCGACCACTATCTCTATCGTATGCTTATTGTTCTTTTCGAGATTGATGTCCTCGCTGAGCTCGTACATTATCCCGTCGACTCGGACTCGGACGAATCCGCTTTTACGCGCCTGCTCCAGCACCTTCTCGTGCATACCCTTTTTCTCTCTGACCACCGGCGCCAGCACCATAAATTTCGTGCCTTTCGGGAGCGTAAGGATACGCTCGATTATCTGGTCCGTGGACTGACGGCGTATCTCCTTTCCGCAGATGGGGCAGTGCGGTATTCCGATCCTTGCGTAAAGCAGACGGAGATAGTCGTATATCTCCGTGACCGTTCCGACGGTTGAGCGGGGGTTCTTTGACGTAGTCTTCTGGTCTATTGAGATCGCCGGCGAAAGACCTTCGATGGAGTCCACGTCCGGTTTATCAAGCTGTCCGATGAACATTCTTGCGTAGGACGAAAGGGACTCTACAAATCTTCTGTGTCCTTCGGCGTAGATTGTATCGAAGGCGAGAGACGATTTTCCCGATCCCGAAAGTCCTGTGAATACCACCAGTTTATCTCTCGGTATTTTTAAATTAACGTTTTTCAGATTGTTGGCTCTTGCGCCTACAATGTCGATGAAAGATGCCATTTAGTGATTTCCTTTCGCGAAAATGGGGCATTTTTTATTTGTGTAAAATTGTTTATTTGAGTAAGACGGATATTTAGTGTAAATATTATATTTTTTCTTTTTTACGTTACTTTCCGCTTCGTCGGAAAGTAACCAAAGGGACGACCAAAGGGAAGAGGAGGTGGCGGTTCCACCCCTTCCCTTTGGAAACCCATCCCCATCGCTTAATTTGTGCTAACATAGCAAGAAAAAATCCTCGCGTAACACACTCCGTGTGCTCGGATTTTAGGATATTTTGCGTCAAATCCGCGAAAAAATTCCGTTTGTGGGTAAGATGATGTATGCTCTCTGTGAAAAGGGAAGCACGGACGATTTCCGAAGGAAACACCATACGAATTCTTTTCCGCCGATGCCTTCTGGTGTCGGCGGAAAAGAAGTTTTGCGGAGCTTTTTCAAAAGCGACCGTACTCTCCCCTTCTCAAAGAGAATGTACCATCACCTATATGTCCTAAGGGACTGAATACGGTCGCGGAGCTTAGCGGCGGCTTCAAATTCAAGACGTTTAGCGGACTCCTTCATACGCTTAGTAAGGTCTTCGATCAGCTTTTCGCGTTCAGCCTTGGTCAGCTTCTTATCGGGCTTGGGTTCGCCCTTATCATTCTTAGCACCGAGGTCGATGACATCGTGAATGGGCTTAACGATAGTCTTAGGAACTATGCCGTTCGCCTCGTTATAGGCGAGCTGGACGGCGCGTCTGCGGTTAGTCTCGTCGATAGCGGCGCGCATGGAGCGGGTAATGACGTCGCCGTACATTATGACCTTACCGTCGGCGTTACGAGCCGCGCGTCCGATAGTCTGAATGAGGGCGGTCTCGGAACGGAGCAAGCCGTCCTTATCCGCGTCAAGTATAGCGACGAGAGAGACCTCGGGAATGTCAAGTCCTTCGCGGAGCAGGTTGATACCGACCAAAACGTCAAAAACTCCGAGACGCAGATCGCGAATGATCTCCATTCTCTCCATGGTATCGACGTTATGGTGAATATATTTGACCTTGATGCCGTTCATTTCAAGGAACTCGGTGAGGTCCTCTGCCATCTTTTTAGTCAATGTAGTGACCAGAACTCTCTCCTTTTTCTCGGCGCGGAGCATTATCTCGCCCATAAGATCGTCGACCTGACCGTTTATTGGACGTATCTCGATCTCGGGATCGACGAGCCCCGTGGGACGGATAAGCTGCTCGACGGTGTTCTGCGAGTTCTCTTTTTCGTACGGTCCGGGCGTAGCGCTGACGAATATAGCCTGATTTATCTTACCCTCGAACTCCTCATAATTGAGGGGACGGTTATCCGACGCAGAGGGCAGGCGGAAGCCGTACTCTATAAGATTGGTCTTTCTCGCTCTGTCTCCGCCGCTCATACCCTTGACCTGCGGGAGCATGACGTGAGACTCGTCCACTATCATCAGAAAATCGTCGGGGAAGTAGTCGAGGAGCGTATGCGGCGTACTTCCCGGCTCTCTGCCTTCAAGCACCCGCGAATAGTTCTCAACGCCTGAGCAGTAACCGATCTCGCGCATCATCTCGACGTCATATCTGGTGCGCTCCTCTATTCTCTGCGCCTCGATGAGCTTTCCCTGAGAACGGAAGTACTCCGCTCTCTCTTCCATCTCCTCAAGTATGACCGTCATCGCCGCCTCCCGTTTTTCGGGTGAAACGGCGTAGTGCGTCGCGGGGAAGATGACCGCGTAGCTGATGTCGCGAATGACCTCTCCCGTAACGGGATTGACCTCGGAGATACGGTCGATCTCGTCTCCGAAGAATTCAACTCTTATTATATTTCCGTCCGAGGACGCAGGATATATCTCGACCACGTCACCCCGAACTCGGAATTTGTTTCTTTCGAGGTTGATATCGTTTCTGTCGTAGCTGATGGAGACCAGTCTGCCGAGGAGCTCGTTTCGCTCCATCTGAAGCCCGACGCGGATATCCACCATAAGCCCCTTGTACTCCGCCGGGTCTCCGAGGCTGTATATGCAGGAGACGGACGCCACGATGATAACGTCACGTCTCTCAAAAAGCGCTGACGTCGCGCTGTGACGGAGCTTGTCTATCTCATCGTTGACCAGCGCGTCCTTCTCTATATAGACGTCCTTACCCGGAATGTACGCCTCCGGCTGATAGTAGTCGTAATACGACACGAAATATTCTACTGCGTTCTCCGGAAAGAACTCCTTGAACTCCGAGCATAACTGAGCCGCCAGAGTTTTGTTATGAGCCAGCACCAGCGTCGGACGGTTGACCTGCGCGATAACGTTCGCCATGGTAAAGGTCTTACCCGAACCCGTAACGCCCAGAAGCGTCTGCTTCTCAAGTCCGCGATTCAGTCCGTCTACTAAGCCTTGTATCGCCTGCGGCTGATCTCCCGTAGGCTTGTACGGGCTTACAAGCTTGAATGGTTTATAGTCCATAAATTTACCTTCCTTTGAAAAAGGGAGTACGGTCGCTTTTTGAATGAAAGCTTTGTATGCCTTCGGCAAACCGCAAAAACTTCTTTTACGACGATAGCAGTAAGCCATCGTCGTAAAAGAATAATTGGGTGTTTCCTTCGGAAAGAGTCTGTGTTCCCTCTTTCAACGAGAGCGTACATTTATCGCCCATAACGATAAATTGACTTCTACACCGTACCTGCATTTTTGTTTGCGTAAATATTTTAAATTTGCTTTATATAAATCTTTTATCTTTTCAGGTGGCAATTTTTGGTCTTAGGGTTTGAAATGTATACTCTATTTTGAAAGGAATAACCCCTTTTTTCGAAGAAAAATTACGGAGTAATTCTGTGACATTGATGCCCTCGCGGTGTCAATGTCACAGAAGTTCTTTTGCCAACATACCGAAGGTATGTATTTTTTCATTTCAAGAAAAGTAGGGTGTTCTCCCCTTCCAAAACAGGATGTAACATCTCGACTCTTAGTCAATAAAGCCTTCTCCGAAGAGAAGGCTTTGTTTCAAAGAGTAAAAATTAAAGTCTTGCCAGGAGTTCCGCGCGGCGAGCCTCGTTTTCAGCGCCGGGCTTACCGAGAAGCGCATACATATTCTTCTTATAGCCTTCAACGCCGGGCTGGTCGAAGGGATTAACTCCCAGAGTATAACCGGAGATAGCGCACGCGTACTCGAAGAAGTAGACCATATAACCGAAGTCGAACTCGCTCTTACTGTCGAGCTCAAGAACGATATTGGGAGCGCCACCGTCACAGTGAGCAAGAGCGGTCGCCTGGAAAGCCTTATGGTTTACGCTGTCAAGGCTCTGACCTGCGATAAATCCGAGGCCGTCAAGGTTAGCCTCGTCAGAGGGAACGACTGCCTTCGCGCCCGTCTCCTTGATATCAACTACCGTCTCAAAAATATTGCGAACGCCGTCCTGGATCATCTGACCCATGGAGTGAAGGTCTGTGGAGAAGATAACGGATGCGGGGAAGATACCCTTGCCGTCCTTACCCTCGCTCTCGCCGTAGAGCTGCTTCCACCACTCCGCAGTCATTGTGAAGAAGCTATGGTAGCAAGCCAGGATCTCGATAGCCTTACCATTGCGGTAGAACGCGTTTCTGATGATAGCGTATCTTTCGCAATCTGTGCCGACCTTACCGTTATAAGCCTCTCTTGCTGCAGCGGCGCCTTCCATCATCTTATCGATGTCACAGCCTGCAACAGCGATGGGGAGAAGTCCGACTGCTGTGAGAACAGAGAAGCGTCCTCCGACATCGTCCGGAACCACGAAGGTCTCGTAGCCCTTCTGGTCAGCCAGCATCTTGAGACTTCCTTTAGCCTTATCGGTCGTAGCGAAGATCCTTTCCTTCGCGCCCTCCTCGCCGTACTTCTTCTCAAGAAGATCGCGGAAAACACGGAAAGCGATAGCGGGCTCGGTAGTAGTACCGGATTTAGAGATAACGTTTACGCAGATATCCTTCCCCTCGCAGATGGAGAGGAGCTCATCGAGCGCCGTTCCACTGAGGCCGTTTCCTGCGAAATAAATATCGGGAGTGTCCTTTTTCAGGCTATTATAGAGCGGGCTCTTTACGAATTCGATAGCCGCTCTCGCTCCAAGGTAGGAGCCGCCGATACCGATGACGATGAATACGTCGCAGCTCTTCTTGATCTTTTCAGCAGCCTTTTTTATCGCTTCAAATTCGACCTTGTCATAGTTTACGGGAAGGTCTATCCAGCCGAGGAAATCGTTTCCCTTTCCGTTTCTTGCGTTGAGCGTTTCAATTGCCTTTGCGGTGTCGGGCTTTACAGCGTTGAGCTCATCCTCTGTGATGAAGCCTTTCAAGTATTTTTCGTTAAGCTTGATTGCCACTTTCGTGTCCTCCTAAGTACTTTTCGTTTATATGTTTATTTTTATTATTTACCTATCAAACTTAATTTTACTACATCTTATATAAAAAATCAATAGTTACGGCAAAAATTTTCCGTATGTTCATTTTTGCAGACGTCTGCCTGCAGAGATCGACCGATTTGTGTTAAGACGGAGGCAGTCAGTGACAGCTAAAAGGGCGAACCCTAAGGCTCGCCCCGCGGCTTTCAAAGACCTCCATATATCAAAGGATCATATCGATGCCCATCTGAAGAGTTTCGGCGTCGATAGCTCCGACCGCCTGCGCTATGAGGTAGCCGTCAGCATCTATGAAGTAGGTCGTAGGAAGAGAGTAAACATGGTAAGCGCTTACTGCGTCGGATTTTGTATCGAACAGAACGGGCAAGCTGTAACCGTTTTGGGATATAAACTTCGATGCGGAAGAAACGCTCTCTCTGCCGGTTGTGATATTTACCATCACGAAGTTGACTTTATCTCCAAGCTCAAGATATTTATCGTTGAAATCCGGCATCTCACTTTGGCAAGGACCGCACCAACTCGCCCAGAAATTCAGAACTATCGGCTTTCCGATATAATCCGAAAGCTTGACTGCCTTGCCGTTCGCATCGTACACAGTGAAATCGTAAGCCTTGATGCCGTCTCGTTCCGGTTCTTCTTCAGGCTCGTGTTCCGGCTCGGGTTGAGGATCGGGCTCCGGCTCAGGCTGAGGCTCGGGTTCCGGATCGGGCTGAGGCTCGGGTTCCGGATCGGGCTGAGGATCGGGCTCCGGCTCAGGTTGAGGATCGGGTTCCGGATCGGGCTGAGGCTCGGGCTCCGGTTCAGGTTGAGGATCGGGTTCCGGCTCAGGTTGAGGATCGGGCTCCGGCTCAGGCTGAGGATCAGGTTCCGGCTCGGGCTGTGGATCGGGCTCCGGCTCAGGCTGAGGATCGGGCTCCGGCTCGGGTTGAGGATCCGGTTCCGGCTCGGGCTGTGGATCGGGTTCCGGTTCGGGTTGAGGATCGGGCTCA
>SVSQ01000069.1 GCA_015064245.1 Oscillospiraceae bacterium
TCCGCGTTGACATCTGCTCCAAGTGTCATCCGTTCTTTACCGGTAAGCAGAAATTCGTTGATGCCGGCGGACGTGTTGATAAGTTCAGACGCCGTCTTGAAGCTGCTAACAAGTAATTC
This sequence comes from Oscillospiraceae bacterium, assembly GCA_015064245.1. GTDB lineage: Bacteria > Bacillota > Clostridia > Oscillospirales > CAG-272 > SIG673. The sequence continues at coordinate 120 of SVSQ01000069.1, forward strand.
TGTTATCACATTGAGGACAAAACGAACAGGTTGTTGCGAGATGCAACAACCTGTTTTTTTGTATACGATTGAGGTTCAATATGGTTGGAGAAATTGGAGTTTATGCGTGAGTTTCATCTTATAAATGTAGGGACCGGCGTCCTCGACGGTCCGTAAGATTTACGCTTTGTTTATGCGGACCGTCGAGGACGCCGGTCCCTACAAACATTAATGGCATTTGTATAAAAAATATTTCAAACTCACCTATAAATCCAAATTTGTCATCTCTTTTTCCTGAGCAAAAACTCCAAAACTCTGCCTACGGGTAACACCGTAAGAGATAGAAGAAGTATCATCTTCAGCTGAGAAAGGCTGAGCGGAACGGTACGGAATACACTTCCTCCGAAATATATCATTCCGATCTGCGCCGCAAAAACGGCGATCATGACCAATATGAACACGGGATTCTTCCTCAGATCCGAAAACAAATTTATACGCTCCGTTCTGGCGTTGAACGCACCCATAACTCCGCAAAACACAAATAACCCGAAAAATCCCGCAAGGAATACCTCGCTTTCCGCGCTTCCGCCGAACATCATTCTCGGTCCCGGCTGAGTGAGATAATACAGGCAGACCATCACCGTATATATCCCCATAACGAATATACGCGTCACCATATCGCCGTTCAGCACCGCCTCGTCTCTCGGGACGGGCTTTTCGGTCATATACCGTTTTTTCGGCGCCTCTCCAGCAAAGGCAAGCGCGGCAAGTGTGTCGATTATCATATTTATCCACAGCATCTGTATCACCGTAACTGGGTTTTCAACGCCTATGAACGGTCCTATGATACTAACGCCTACAGCGCAGAGGTTCATCGTAAGCTGAAAGACCGCGAATTTTCGTATGGACTTCAGTATGGTCTTGCCGTACAGCACAGCTCTTTCGATCGAGGAGATATTGCTGTCCTCAATTATTATATCCCCTGCTTCCTTGGCGACTTCCGTGCCGTTGCCCATAGCAAATCCAACGTCTGCGCTCTTCAATGCGGGAGCATCGTTAAGTCCGTCACCCGTCATCGCAGTTACACAACCGAGTTTTTTCGCTATTCTGACAAGCCTGCTCTTATCCCCCGGCAATGCCCTTGCAATAACTCTGATGCGTCTGAGCTTATCTCCTATCTCTCCGTCCGTCATATTGCAAAGCTCCTCGCCGCTCAGAACCAGCTCGCCTTCAGCGCCTTTCAGTATTCCGCACTCTTTTGCGATCGCCACCGCCGTTCCCTTGCTGTCTCCTGTCATCATGACCGTCTGCACTCCTGCTTGACTGAGCGACTCTATCGCTCTCGGCGCTTCCCTTCTGAGCTCGTCTCGTACTCCGACTATACACACAAGTTTAAGCCCCTGATACAGCTCTTCCATAGTATTTAGCTCACCCGCAACCGCTGATTTTGCAATTTCGGCAACCGTTTCGCGTTTTGCTTCAGATGTAAAAACTCCTATACATCTCATTCCCTTCCCCATCATTTCTTCCAGTACTCTATCTACCAAAGTTCTGTCTATGGGCGCGACTGTTCCGTCTTTTTCGTAGTAATGACCGCACTTTTTCATGAGCATTTCGGGGGCGCCCTTTATCATTGTTTTTTCTTTGCCGTATTTTCTGCGAAGCTTGCTTTCCGGATCAAAGATAACGGACGCCGCCATCATCTTTCTGCCGCTGTCAAAGGGGATAAACGCCGATCTGCCTGCGCCACCGGGATAGTCGCACGACGCCAGATATCCGTCAAGCAAGGCTCTGTCCGTTCCGTCGCCTCCTTGCACTTTCATATCACCCGAAACTGAAGTTACGGCGCATCCGCTCGCAAATACCGCGCACAGCCCCAACAGTTCCCTTTGTGTTTCGGGCATATCTATCGCCCGCGTAGCACTTTCACCGTCTCCGTTCACATAGCACGCAGCCCGCGGTACGCCGTAAGTAAGCGTGCCGGTTTTGTCCGTGAAAAGTATATTGACACTGCCCGCAGTCTCGATTCCCACCGGTTTTCTCACTCTGACGTTCTGCTTCTGCATCTTTATCATATTCGACGAAAGCACTACCGTTATCATCATCGGCAGTCCCTCGGGAACTGCAACGACCACCACCGAAACTGCAAGCGTCAGCGCGTGGAGCAGCTCCGTCAGCAGATTTTTAGCGTTAAAGACGAAATCCGAGCTCAAAAATACAGTGTTTATTATGTACGTCAAAGCTACCGCGGCGGCACAAACGTACCCAAAACGGCTCAGCGTAAGGGCAAAACGCGTCATCTTTTCCCTTAGCGGACTCTCTTCGCTCTCCTGCTGTACCTCCACCGCCATTTTTCCGAAATATGTCCCGTCCCCCACCTCGGTGACAATCATATATCCGTTTCCTTGCGTCACCGCGCTCCCTCTGAAAAGCGAGCTTTCGTCCGCCACCGTCATCTTTTTCGGTTTTACCGCCGAAGAATACTTTATCTGCTCCGCACTCTCTCCGTTCAAAGCAGATACGTCACAGCTTATCTCTCCCTCGGTAAGGTAGCCATCAGCCGCAATTTTGTCGCCGGGGGTGAGATATATCACGTCACCGACCACTATTTCCGATATCGGTATCTCGGTCAGCTTACCCTCTCGCATAACTCTGCAGGTCTGCAAAAAGGCTTCCGCCTGCATTTTCGCAAATGCTTTTTCGCTTCCGTATTCGCTCAGCGTTGAAACGAGTGTAGATACCGCTATTGCTATTGCTATTCCCACAGACTCGAACAGATTCCCGTCGCCGTTTCCGAAAAGCAGAGTTATAATGAGCGCTCCGATGAGCACCTTGATTATTGGATCTGTCAGATTCTTCAGCAGCTTTTTAATAAAAGAGTTCTTTTTCCGAGCGGTTATCGTATTGGTCCCGTATTTTATTCTCGATCTTTCAACTTCCTCGTAGCTTAGCCCCTTAACCATTATTTTTCTCCGTTTCAGTAGGATATATATTCATATAAAATAATATGAAGAGCCTCGCCGCTTTATTCTACAAATAAAAAAGCTCTCTTTGAATCGTTTTCAGAGAGAGCTTTTGATATTATTTTGCTTTTTTATTCTTTATTAAAGGCTTTATCTTCTTGTATCCGAAGAATCCGCCTGCCCCCAACGCGGGTACTATTATGAACCACGCCCAGATGGGAAGGTGTATAAATCTCGGAGAAAGAGTGCCGTCCTCGTTTATAACGTAGGAGAGCGGACCTCTATAATAGGCGATATACCACTTCTCGGTATTTTTTATGTCCTCTTCTGTTCCAACGAAGACGCTTCTGCCGCTTTTGTTTGCCATCTTATATCCCGTCACGATTCCGTCCTTGTCCGTCTTTTCGCGGAAGAAACCGACGTACATATAATCAAGCACCGTAGACGCGCCCGTAAGCTCGATGTACGGAATATTTTCATTTCCGTTCTGATCCTCTGTTATACAGAGACCGATGGTATTTGAGCCGAGAACGCTGGCGTTTTTGCCGAATACGACCTTTCCTTTAAGCACCAGATGAGGCTCAGCGGAATCGTTTCTTCCGACTGCGCCGCCGTTGATCTCAACCGCGCCCTCGCTGTAGATCGCACCCGCAAACGGAGATTCGTTGGAATTGATCTCGCCGCCCGACAGTATAAAGACCGATTTCTCGCCCTTACAGTACGCTCCGCCGCCGGATACTCCCGCGTCGTTATTCATAAAGCTGCCTTCCTTCATCTCGAAGACGCCTGTGTTATAAATTCCGCCGCCGTTAAGGGCGCATTCGTTCTGAGTGCAATACAAGGAGAGTCCGAGCAGGATCCCTTCGTTGGTTATAACTCCGCCGTTGCCCTCGGATTTGTTCTGGTGAGCCACGAGATTCTCTATAGATACCTCGCCGTCGACCTCATTCGTCGCTCCGACGTAAACGACTCCGCCGCTGACCTTTGCAGTATTGTATTCCGCCGTAATGTTGCTCATTCTTCCCTCTGACGCGATATATACAGCCGCGCCGTTATCTGCGATATTCTCCGTGAACGTTGCGGTTGCGACGTTCACCGTACCGCCTAAGGCGTAGATCGAACCGCCAGCGCCCGTTCCCGTCTCGTTTACGGAAGTATTTGCAGGGAATGAAACGTTCTCTACCGTAAGCGATCCTACGTTGAAGCCGTCGTAACAGCCTACAAAGGCTACCGCGCCGCCGGCAATATCAGCGGAGCACTTTTCGATCTTACAATTTCTTAACAGTACCGTAGGTTCAAGCGGAGTGCTGTAATCAACTTCGCTGTGCTCGCCCAGCTCCGCATAAACCGCGCCGCCCATTCCCGTATTTGACGCGTTAGTCAGAAGCGTACTTCCGTACACGTTCAGAGTAGCGCCGCCCTTCAGCATTATCAGACTTCCGTCCGCCTTAGGATAGATATCCTTACAGCCGTCAATGGTAAGATTAGGCTCCACGCCCTCCTCTATCATCGCCGTACTCGCAACTCCGAGACTGAGAGACGGGCGCTGACTGAGACTTGAGCCGTTGAGGAAGAACAGCGCGCCCTTTTCAAAGCCTCTGTAAATGATACATCCCTGGCTTTTCAGCGTGTATCTTCCGTTCGTTATCTCTATTGTCTTTTGAAGAACGATACTGTTTTTGAGCTTTATCTCGGTCTCCGACACCTTTACTGCGTTTTCAGAGCCGAGAGCAGCCACGAATTCATCCGCGCTCGTGACCGTTCCGCCGGGCGCGTCGTTTGCGTAGTCCATATTTCCCGCAGCAAATGACGGGATCAGCAAAACCGCAAACAGCATTACTGCAAAAACGGCGACAAGCGATATTTTCTTCAAATTCATTATTTTGGGGTACTCCTTTTTATTGCCTGACTGCCGCGGGAAAGTTCCCGCGGCAGCCCGTTTTAATTATTATTGTGTCCGATTTTCAGACTTAATCGACCTTCCAGTCCTTAATGTCTGTCCAGCTGTACGTTGTTCCGAGCTCCGGCACATCGTCAGGATCGGATATCGTTCTGAATACCACAGCCAGATTGTAGTCCGTCACTTTCTTAGCTGTTATACAGAGCTTTTGGAAGCCTGCGCGGCTTGATTCAGTCTCACTTCCGTACATTCCCGAATCGACCTGGTCACCGACATACTCCGCGTCAAGAGACTCCGCCTTCATGACCGTAAATTTAGCGTCGCTTATGTCCGTTACGATCTCAGCGTAGAGATATATTCCGTTTCTGAAGATATACGCGGACTTTCCGTCCTCGGATACCGTGATAGTTCCCTGAGTATGAGCGAACCACCAGATATCCATCGCGGTCTTGAAGGATCCCTCGTCCTGAATAACCACCACGCTTCTGTTATCCTTGAGCCAGAGACCTCTTTGCATTTCCTTTACAAGTCCGCTTCCGTTATGCGCGGGCTTCGTATCGACCACGCCCAGAGCGGCGTTCGTTCCGCTCTCATATCTGAGCACCTTGGATACTGCCGACGCTACCTGGTCGGGAACGGGCGCCTTGCTTCCGCTGATGACCTGATTTCCAACAAGTATCTGAGGAATACCCGTCTTTCCGTTCCATGACTCTCCGGAAGGAAGCATGACGAGAGTGTTCTGTCCCTCAGCGCGCTTACGGTAGTAAGACCAACGGTTCGTGCCGAAATACGCGTGGACGTTATAGTTTTCAGATCCCAGCTCGCCTATCATAAACGTTCCGTTTACGTTGATGACGAAGTTACCGATATCAAGGTCTCCGTGGGAAGCGGCGTTATCACCGCCGTGGAGTCCAGCAAAGATATTACCGGAGGTATCCCATGAGCTTCTGAAGGTCATTATTGCGTCGAGCGAATAGTACGCGTCAAGTGTAAGACTTATAGAATTATTGATTATATGGGGATCAAAATACATGATATCGAAGGAGCTCACAGAAGTCCAACCGTTATTTATACCATTACGGCGTATTGCGTTCAGATTTCCGTCTCTCAATTTGAGAGCGAACCAAGCAGCGACCTCGGGATTCGTATCTCCGCTTCCGCCGTCGTGGAAGCCCCACGTTGTATTAGCATTTCCAAGATAAGTGGTGAAATACGCGGAAGTCGCGAAACCTGGCGAAGCAAAGAGACCATAATTAGTTCCGCAAGCTTTATCAAGAGCAGACATAAATCCATGAAGATACGTAGTTCCGTAGCCCCAATATCCCGGTCCCTCTTCGTAGCCTCCGTCAGGAGCGTACACCCACATTCCTCTTTCGACCGCCGAAATCGACGCGCCAAGAACTGTGATAACGTCCTTTTGATAAGCCTCAACGTTAGCGATTGCAAGAGCTGCCGTCATTATACCGCCGTTACAAACGCCGTTCCAGTTGTTAGTCGCTCCGCCGAGATTATATGTTCCGCCGAGAGCCGACGTTTGCTTAAGAGCGAGCTCATAAATCGCCTTTTCCACCTGTGCTTTCTGCTCGGTAGTTAAAAGATCGTAAAGCCAGTCGTAAGCGAGCGCTACACCAAATGCCATTTCCGCCGTATCAAGGAAGTGCTCCGGATGCCAGCTGTATTTTTTGTTGCTCTCATCGTAGAAGTTACAGACTGCATCAAGCTCCTTGCAAATTCTGTTGAGAATAGCCGCTTTTCCTGCCTCATCGTAATCACCCAGCCTGTAAAGCAACGACCATGCTATCAGCTTATCCATTACGTCTCTTGAGATGCTGAGCAATCGCTGACCGTCTGTCAGACGGAAATACTGCACCGCAGACTTGAATTTACTTGAATTAATTCCAAAGGATTTATCAAGCTTTGCAAGATAGCCCTGAAGAGTAGCGTCCATTTCTTTATAGTACGCCAGCTTTTCAAAATCCTTTTCGTTAAGCATCAGATAAGGATGCTTTCCGCCCGAATATGCATTCAGATCGCTTACTATCTTCTCGCCCGTCGGACGCTGATATATGCACTCCTGCATGATAGCGAATATGTTCTCGTGATCGGAATCCGAATCGAATATCGGATCGGAATTATCCGAATACCAAAGCGCGACGAGCCCCATTCTGTCGATATATACTTGGTTATAATCAAATATGATCCTTGCGTCGTCAACGGAAATGAATACCGCTTCGCCGTTCAGCTTTGCAGGATAATTCAGCTCCTTCTTTTCGCCGTTCCTTGTGTAGTAGCTTCCCTCTCCGAAAACGCATTTATCTCCGTCCAGCTCGCACATTACCTTCTTGCTTGCGGTGTAATAGTACGCGTCGTTATCGACGCTTGCCGCCAGACAGCTTACGGGGAGATAGTACACGCCGTTTTCGTCCTCAAAAGTCACCGCAGTGGGATCCTCGGGATTTGCGTAATACTTTATACCGTTTATCATAGACGCATATCCGCCGACCGCGAATACTGCGGCGTTCTCTATCTCGCTCAGATCCACCGCGCCCGATGCAAATTCCGTATCGTATGCGGTAATGGACGTGAGGTACATCTCCGTATCCGACAGATTTGCCATAGACCAGCCTGTAGTAGGCCAGGATACAGACGTGATCTTATCCCATCCGAGAGGAGAACGGTTTGCATTGAAATCGGATTTGTTGATAGTGATCTTGTTCCAGCCCGCTTCCGACGCCTTTATGGATCTTGAATAATAATCGGTTCCGCTTGTTTCGGGGTTTTCGCTGTAGAAGACGAACAAGAACGTAGCGCCCTTGTATTCCTCTTCAACGTAGATATAGAAGGATATCGCCTTCCAGTCCGTCATGTCGTAAACGCCGCGGTCAGCATAGTATTCGCCCATATCTCCCTTGGTGAGCTCAGGTCCCTTATTCTCGGCGTAACTCCATAAGAAGCCCTTTTCTGCGCCGTTGGGAGCAGTTTCGGGGAAAGCCACCGATTTTCCGAATACAGTTTTCGGAGAGCCTGCATCCAGCATAATCCACTCGTTTATCGCCTCGGGCTCCGAGCTTATACCGAGAGCCACCTTTCCGCTCTCCACCGTGAGCGTACAGCTATCCCCCGAAATCTGATATTCCGAGGAAGAAAGGAGACTACCGTTCAGAATTACGCCTAAAGTTTCCGAAATCGAAGACGACTTTACGGTAACGTCATAGCCTTTATCCACTTTGCTGTGGCTTACTTTGTAGGGCGCTTCGTAGAAAGTTCCCGAAGCCGTAACTCCGTCTTCCGCCGATTCAATGGAGATAACTTTATCAACGTAGCTCTTGATAACGCTGAGCTGAGCCTTTGTGTAAGGGCTGTAGGTATCGCCTCCGCTGAGCTTGATCTTGTTTGCGTAGCTGTCGTATCCGCTTTCGGTGATACGGTCGTTATACGCCTTTTCCGCTACCTCATATACGCAACGGCTGTTGTTTTCCGCATCGTAATCAGCGTAAACGTCAACGCTCGTTCCGTCCGCAAACTTAAATTTGAAATACGCTACCGCCGAATACTCTTTAAGATAATCGGAAGCGGCTATATCCGCCGTTGAAGCGCAGTAATAAATATATTTGTCCGTCTGATGATATACGTTCTCTATCTTTACGTCCGAAAAATCGGTATATCCCGATTTTTTCAGCGCCTCTGCCGTAACGTATCCGAAGGTCTTATCAAGATAGTCCGTCGGAACTATCAGCATATGCGCCTCAGATACTACGCCAAGATCGGTAAAAGTCTTACTGTCAGGCATGGAAGCCTTTGCAATAAAGCGAAGAGACGCGCCTCCCTCCGTTATCTTTACGGAAGCGCCGTTAAGGAGCGCAATTTCTATTCCCAAAGCCTCGCAGGTGACGCTGGAGCTTACCTTCACGGTTTCACCCACGCGAGCGAATTTGGAAGCTCCCGAGGAATCGGTAACCTTCCATCCAACGAACTTTTTACCTGCCATATCTACCGCCGCGGGCGCTGTAAATTCGTTATTGCCGGCAAGGAAGGTCGAGGTAACCTTACCGTCCACCTTGACCTCTACCTCTGCTCCCACGGTGGCTATGCCCGTATAGGAATTGAAGCTGAGGAACTCGTCAACAAGGGTAATTCCGAGATACGTGCCGTTTACCACCCTCTTGCCCGTTACGATTATATTATCATTATAATATCTCAGATATCCGCCGTCAACGCAGATACCGTTCTTGGGAGACGGATCGGTCTCGGTGCATACCGGCTTTGACGCCTCGTAGATATGCACGTTATCAATGTAAAAGCTTCCCTGGTTCATCTTGGATCCGTTGAACTGGAAGGTCCTGAACTGCTCTATAGTGATCTTGTTATGCTCTATCGCGTCTGCTGTATAAAAGGGAATATCCTTTTTGATAAGCACGCCGTTTACGTACACCGCATAGGTATTATTGGCTCTGTTAACAGAAACACTGATACGGGTAAAGACGTCCTTCGAAAGCTTGCAAAGCAGCTCATTCGCTGCAGAAGCGAGAACGTATCCCTCCTGATTCAGACGAAGGAGCGATATGAACTGCGCCGCTTTCACGGAAGTGCGGTCGATAGCGTTCAAAAGTGTAATGGTATTTGATAGATTTATATCCTCTCCCAGCTTATACTCTGCCTCAAACACTATATCTTTTTTGCTTGGCTCAATATTCAGATCGATATACGAGTCGTAAGCCGAAATACCTGTTTCCGTTACTGCGTTGATGACGCGCATGGCGAGATTGCTTGCGTCTGCCTTATCGCTCTTCGCTACAAAAGCCGCCTTTCCGTTTTTCAGCACGACGTGCTGGTACGGTCTGCTTCCGTTCGGTATCCTCAGCGAGCTGGTAAAGGTCGAACCGCTTGCCGCGGTCTTGTCCCCTAATTTCGTACCGCTGTTATAGTTACACGAATACAGCAGGGGCATTTTTTTAACTGCGGCAATATACTCCGCCGTATCCATTACGCCCGCAGTTCCCGGCGCTTTATATCCGTCGTAAACACCGAGAGACGATCCATCCGCGGCAAATTCAAAGGGGATACCTCCTATTTCGTGTACTCCCGTAACGTAACTGCCGTTTTCATAATATCTCTCTTTACCGTCCGAGTCCGTATGCCACCCTTGCTTCGCGCCGTCCGCGAAAACAAGCATAGACGATGGTATCAGAACAGCTATAAGACATAAAATACAAATTAAACTCTTAACGAAATTTCTCATAAAAGCGCATCCGTCCTTTCCTTGTTGTATTTTATCATATCTACGTTATTATTTCTTGCACATTTTTTTATATTTTTATTTTCTATGTAGAAAAACAAGATGATTTTTTATCACTTCTGCCAAATTACAGTAATACTCTTGTTTAAATAATCTCCTGCTCAAAGAATTTCGCCGCTCTTTCCCGTTGAAAGCAAAAAACAAGGATAAAACCGCAAACACCATACTGAATTTCAAAAACATTCTATATACGGTAACTGGCGTTTTGGTGCTTTTTGCGATTATACTTGCCTTTTCTCCAATTTCAGTCATTCCATTCTTGAAGAATATCCACAAAAAGCGCCCGCCACGGTATTTTGTGACGGGCGCTGAAATGACAATATCAGTTATTGTATGTATTGGAAAGATTTGCAACTCCGCCTTCGGAAACGTTTGTCTTGCGGCGGGAATTTGCGATCTTAACCTTGAGTCTGTCATAGAACTCGTCTTCGAGATTAGGATCGTCAAGCTTGACCGTCTCACCCTTCCAGGAAGAAAGCATGATAGCGTTGGAAAGTGTAAGACCGTTGATTCCCTCGTAACCGGATGCAAGCAGAGGCTCGCCGTTAAGAAGGTGGTTGGTGAAGTTCTGAGTGATACCTCTGTGCTGAGGAGCCATATCGTACTCGGGAGTGAGGACCTCTGTCTTTGTGGGAAGCTTCTTGAAGCCTTCTGTAGCCTCGAAGCACCACTTTCTCTCGTCGCCTTCGTTCTTTGTCCAGGTAAGGTTCTTACCTTCAGCTACGAGCTTACCCTTGGAGCCTGTGATCTCAAGACGGTTTGTACCGGGGCATTCACCTGTTGTTGTGATAAATACAGCTGTTTCGCCGCCTGCGTACTTAGCGTATGCGGTAACGTCGTCCTCGACCTCGATATCGTGGTACTTACCGTAGTCACAGAATGCTGTGATCTCTGTAGGCATACCGAAGATCCACTGCCAAAGGTCAAGGTTATGAGGACACTGGTTCAGAAGAACGCCGCCGCCCTCGCCGGACCATGTTGCTCTCCAGTCACCTGAATCGTAGTACTGCTGAGTTCTGTACCAGTCTGTGATGATCCAGACAAGTCTCTTGAGCTCGCCGAGCTCGCCGCTCTGAACGATCTCACGCATCTTTCTGTAGATGGGATTTGTTCTCTGGTTGAACATAACGCCGAACTCCTTGCCGGAATTCTTAGCGACCTCCATCATTTCCTTAACTGCCTTTGTATAAACTCCGACAGGCTTCTCGGAAATAACGTGGAGACCTGCGTTGAACGCGTCGATAGCGATAACGGGGTGGAGATAGTGAGGAGTTGCGATAAGCACAACGTCGCAAAGACCGCTTGCAAGCATCTCCTTATAGTCTGTAAACAGAGCAACCTTGTCGCCGAACTGCTCCTTAGCCCAGTCAAGACGGGACTGCTTCAGATCGCAGATAGCAGCAAGAGTAGCGCCCTTGATCTCTCCGTCGAAAAGATACTTACTGTGTGTGGTACCCATATTACCGATACCGATTATACCATATCTTACAATTTCCATTTCATTTACCTCTCTGATTCTGTCGGTTTCACCGTACATTTGATTTTATTATATCACAGCTTCTTCCGTATGTCAAGAGATGTTTTGTAATTAAAGGGATTTTTTGAGATCAGAAACATATATAATGCAAAAAACTCAAATATATTATTGACAAAAAGCGAAAAAAGTGCTATACTAAACTTGCGACGTAATCGAATATTTTATCCATTTCTAAGGGGGTACTATGCCAAATAGTACGTCCGCTTTTTCCCCTATGGATTTGGATAGAGTGAAAATGATTGCGTCGCGGCAGTGCGGATGAACTTTTGGAAGTGCGTTCCGCATTGTCGGGGCGCACTTTTTTATTTTTATAAAATTCAAAGGAGGAAAAAGCATTGACAGCGAAAAAAGAGTACATGCCGCCGGTGATCGAGATCATCAAGTTTCAAGCGGAAGACATTATTACAACAAGCGGTAATGAATGGGTTGATCCCGACGAGCTCCCCGATGACTAACATTCAAAAATTTTGAAAGGACGAACACAATGAAAAAGAAAATTTTAATTTTCTCATTGGTTTTCGCTGTGCTTTCATGCTTGATGCTTTTGACGGTATTTGCGGCGGACAGCAATACGGAAACTCAAAATTTCGAAATTGCAGCAAAATCACTTTCGTTAAAGGATAATGTGCGTTTAAATTTTAAGATTTCTTTGCCCGAAAGCGCTGACGCAAGCACTCTTCGTTTGCTTGTGTGGAAGGGTATGCCTGCGGATACGAACTACACAAAAGATACTGCGGGCGCAACTACTCTTACATACGCAGGTAAGGAAAGCTCTACGGGATATTATGTTTTCCAGTATAGCGAATTGTCGGCTAAAGAAATGGGCGTTACGCTCTCTTGATGTCCCATAACGAAGGTTTCAAAAAATAGTGGTAATGACAATCGATACAGTATATCGCAAATATTTATTTGAATGGAGATACTGTAATGAAAACATTGTATGAAAACCTTGGTGGGACTTATCACGAAGAAAACGGACAC
>SVSQ01000070.1 GCA_015064245.1 Oscillospiraceae bacterium
AAATGCCCGTAGACCTCTGAAACAGGTGAGAAAAACGTGCAATTTTGACCCGAAATGCCATAGAAAATGACCCAAATTCTTACTTGTAGACACCAGAGACAAAAATGGTTAGCGAGTGGGAATAATACAAAAAACAAGACCTTGATTCATCAAAGCGAATCAAGGTCTTATCTATTTTCATTTCATTAACTTGACCAAAGGCATTTCCGTCATTCTCAGCTTTGCGCAGCCGTAAGGAACGAGCGCCATGGGACGAGGCTCGGATGTTGCTGCGCTCGAAACCGGCTTGGCGGCGGGAACGGTGTCGTATCCTTCGGCGTAGTCCCAATCCACCGAACACATATCCGTTTTCAAAACGACAGGGGGATTTTTTGATGAGAAGGGGATTACGTCTAGATCGCGGGCTTCCAGTTCAAAAATTCCGCCAGCAAATCCGTATCTCCACTCAGAGGTAGGATAAAGCTCGTAATCGCAGTAAGGGAATTTACGCTCTACGCCGTTACGCTCGTACTCAAGCATTTTGGTGTTATATTCAATGGGCAGAGCGAAAACAAGAGCGCCGTATTCAACGGTCTTAAGCCCGCCGGGACGGCTGACGAGCCGCGGTTCTGTGAAAAGCTCAAGGCTGAATTCCTCTGTGCCGCAAAAAGTTTTACTGATAGTAAAAATGTCTGTTTTTGTATGATATTGGTCATTTATAGTGAAATTCTTTGCGAACGAAGGGATTCTTATCTTGAAATCGAAAGCAACGGGAGCGTCTGTTTTAATGATGAACTTACACTTGTTTTTGAATGGGTACTCCGAAACGTTCTCGATCGTAACGGGTACGCCCTTGATCTTGATTGAAAGCTTTGAAGGAAGGAGCAGAGAAGCTAAAACTCCGCCGCGGGCTTTGAGAAATACGTTAAGAGCCAGCTTGGGCCAACCCTGATTGAAGTTTGAGGTACAGCAACCGAAATTCGGCTCAAGTCCGAAGAGATGCGCTTCACTGTTGTTTGTGCGGAAGAAGGACTTCCCGGGGAACTTTACGCAGGCGATCTGATTTACGCATTGATCGTACTGGTGCGTCCACATATCGTCACTTATAGTAGCGGGAAGCGCGTTGAACGCCAGCTTTTCAAGGCGGTCAGCCCAGATCTTTTTACCCGTCGTGGCATAAAGCAGCTCGCAGGAATACATCAGCTCAACTATAGCGCAGAGCTCTGTACCCTGGTTGTTTCCAATGCCCGAAAGACATTCATCACCCGTAAAGGATCCGACTGCGGTTCCGTTGTACTTGTCAAGTATCTTCCAGAGCTCGTCAGCCTTTCCCGTGTACTTCTCACCGAAGAGACGGCAGCATACAGCCTCGTACTTGATCATCATGGCGAGGTTTACAATGTGAGTGTGATATGTCCACTTGTTGAGCGGTCTTTTCCAGGTCTCTATGAAATCGGGATAGTTAGCGCCAAGCTCGCGAAGCTTTTCCGCAAGCTCGATGATCCAGTTTTCGGGCTTCTTATCGTAAAGATACTGAAGAGGGATATAACATTCAAACCAGCGGAACTTTCCCCAGTTGAATAACCGTACCTTATCTTCAAAAAGAAGATCGCGCAGACATTTCATCGCCTTATAAAGGGCTTTTTCCGCTTTTCTGCTCTTTGTGAACTTACAGTAGAGCGCCAGCACCTTACCGATAAGGAACAGCGCCCATATATCGTAATTATACCTCTCCTCGGGGTTACAGGGACAGATCCAGCCGTCCTCCTGCTGACCTGCGATGATGGAATTTATGTATTTGTCGGCGCGAGCCTTCATGTCATCATTTTCAAGGAGCATAGCAAGGGGAATAAATCCGTCCAGCCAGTAAGGGACTCTTTCCCAGCCCTCCTTGTTTCCGCCTATCCAGGCGCTGTCGCGTACGTCGGGCCAGATCTTGTCGAGATTTCCCGAAAGTCCCTCAGCCTGGATCTCAAGCTGACGTCTGAGCCAGCCCGTAGGCTTTACGGCGTTATAATCGAAATACTTATACATAGTTTTAATTCTCTCCTGAATTATACGTTTATTTATTCTTTTGTTTCGGGCAGATACGCCGCGTAGGTGCTGAAGATTATGTCAGCCATCTGCAGATATCCCTGCTTCTGAGGGTGAACTGCCTCTTTAGGCAGACTTTCCGTCTGTTCAGCGCGGGGATTTACGGGAGTTTCGATATTTCCGAAATTGTACTGCGTGTCATGACAAAGAGCGACAGGAATGAGATGAACGTTCTCGTAATCATCAAATATCTCGTGCAGACGTACCATAAGGCGGAAGACCTTCGTGTCTTCCTCGTATTTGAAGCCTGCGGCGTTTCCGTAGCCGTCCTGCGGTCCTCTATAGATGGTGTTGCATACGAATATCGGAAGATCGGGATATTCCTCTTTTATTGTGTCGACTATGGTTTTTATGCTGCCGGCGTTGACGGTGGGATCGATGTTCATGCCGTTAGTTCCAAGATATATGGAAACAGCGGAAGGTCTTCCGCCTATGTATTCGCCCTGAACGTCCATATAGTGAGCGAGACTGAACTTCTTGCCGTCCCAGAAGGGATTTATCTCCGAGTCAACGGAGGGCGCGCCGTGGTAGTTTCTTTCAAATGTATATTTTGTGTCGTGAATATAGCCGTAAGCGGAGAAGCCGCTGCGTCCCTCGTGACTGATCTCAAGGCTTCCGCGTGTACCGAGGAATTTGATCCTGCCGTCGGAAAGCGCAATGACCTCTGCAAGCCAGGGCTTGTTATTGGTGAGGCTGTCGCCGATGGGCAGTATCTTTGTCTTCCTTACGGTGTCTTTAACTATTTTCAAAACGGTGGAAAGAGAAGCGCAAAGCTCCAGATCGTTGTTGTAAAGATTGAGAGTAAGCGGATACTGCGCTTCGGAAGAGGAAGCGTCCTCTCCGAGCATCTCCTTAGTCGCGGTGATAGAAAACTTGCGTCCCATAGCCTTACCTACGGCACATTTCCACTGAAAATGATATTTATCTGCAGTCAGACAGACCTGATTATTGTAAAGCTCGATCGTTCTGCCTACTGCAACGCAGATCTCCTTTGGAAGAAAAGCTATTTTTTTGTTATCCATATTTACTACCGTTCCTTTCAGAAAAGCATAGATTTATTATATCAAAAACACTTGGCGGCATCAACTGCTGCAAAAGTATAAAAGGTGCTAAAAAGCGACGTGAAAGTCGGATCATATAACTATTATACGCACAGTTTACCACATTTTTTTAAAATTGTCAATAAAATTTTTGGGAGTGCTTGATTTATGCGTGACACTGCTAAGCTTATGCGAACATAGATGTGTGTCACACCTCGAAGCTTTCTCGCTGACGGCGGTCAGCGCTTTTTCCTCCGCTTTGCTCCGAAAAAAGACCGAAATCTTCGCAAAGATTTGGTGGAGAATTATGTTCCGAATGTGCACATATAAATTATTCGCCAGCAGGTGCTTACCTGCCCTGCAGGCGCTCGCCTGCCCTATAAACTCCAATTTATCTAAACATTTTTATAATCCGCTATTGCTTTTTTATTATTCTTATGATAAAATTAAATAAGGAAAAAACAGTAATATCTTTTAGAGAGGAATATATATGAAAACTATAAGAGAACTGATAGAAAAATTCATGTACGAGCATCTCGAATACTACGTCGCTCAGGTAGACGAAGGAGGGGACGATACTGTCATTTACGGAATACGCGCCCTTGACGATCCTGAAAAATTCGTTTACGGAGCGCTTGTAAATACGACCGCGTCTCTTTACCTGTATTATAAGAAAAACGGCGACGAAAGAGCCGAAAAGACGCTGGCGTCGCTTAAAAAATTCATAAAGAGCGCTTGCTCCGTTCAGATAAAGACGTGGGGAAAGCTTTCAATGCTCAGAGCTATGGCAAAGCTTTACAAGGCGGGAATGCTGGACGTTATTCCTGAAGAAGATATAGCGGTGCTCAAGGAAAAGACAAATTACGAGGATTTCTTCGTAAAGAGCGAGATGAAGCTCATCGGCTGTCCAACGAACTATATGCACGTCGCTATGGCTTGCGCGGGCTTCCGTGAACTGCTTGGCTGGGACAAAGAGCCCTTCTGCGACAAGATCAGAGATAAGCTGATTTCCATAATGATGAACGGCTCTGACAGCGGATATATGGACGAGGATCCGCCGATGGCGAGATTTGACAGATATTCGGTTATAGTGACCTCGGAGCTTTCTGATACGCTGGAGGCGGTAGAAAAAGACGTTCCGCAGTCGGTGCTGGATAACCTTGCCCACGCGGCGAAGATGTCAGTTCTGATGGCGAACGAAAAGGGCGACGGTATCAATTACGGCAGAAGCCTCTCCTGTCACGGCGACGGCGCGACGCTTGAGATACTTGCTTCCGCCTTTGCCCGCGGACTCGTGGCGGATGAGGATAAAGATACGGCGCTTCTGTACTGCATCAGAATAACAGAAAAGATATTCGATTTCTGGTACGATAAGGCTCGCAGAAGCTTTAATATCTGGTGGGACGGCAGAAGCACGAACAAATACCGTCAGGTGCACAGAGTTCTCGAGGTAAATATGGATATGGCGAACCATATGCTCACCACCTTACATAACTTTGAGATCGCAGGACTTGCAGATACTCTTCCGAGCATCGAGAAGCTGTCGTCTCCCGAAAAGTGGACGGTGTCCGAGCTGGAATTCATCAAAAAAGAAGAGCAGTGCGCGACTACCGTTATTTTACGTCGTAACGACACGATGATAATGCTCCCGCTGATCGGACTTGGTAAGGTATATATGAACGCGGCGTATCAGCCATATCCGAATATCTGCGGAATTATCGAAGCGGCGCCGGAGGCGAAATATCCCTTCCTCGTTCCGCAGTATAAGGCGGAAGATGGAGCTCTTTACCGTCCTATCCAGTTCTATACGGACATAAAGACCGAGAGCAGATGCGGAAGAGTAAAGGTTACGGCGAAGGGAAAGCTTGCAAAGCTGGGAGAGCAGTACCCGAAAAAGAGCGGATACTGCTTTGAGGTGACCTACAAATTCAGCGGAAACGATATCAGCGCGGAATTTGTGACAGAGCTCGAGGGCGCAGAAGCGGAGATGCTGGTAGGATATCACGAGGAAGGCTTTGAATTCAAAGCTGTCGGATTTGACGGTCAGAGAGAAGAGGAGACGAAGGAAGTTTACGACTTCAAGACTCCCGCAGGCGCTATCGTAAAGGCTGTAACATATACAACCGGAAAAGCCGGAAAGCTTTCTTATAAGATCACATTGAACTGAGGAAAAGACATAATTAAAAATGAATACTGAAACAGAAAAAAGAGAAACCGGAATAAAAGTCAGTCGCCTGTTGATGATATGCTGTTTTATCGCATATTCCTGCGCGTACATAGCGAGAGGAAATTTTTCCTTTGCCAGAACTCTTATGATCGACGGCGGAATAATAGACGCAGGAGAAGCAGGAATACTAAGCGCAGTATATTTTATATGCTACGCACTTGGGCAAGTTGTAAACGGAGTTATAGCGGACAGACGCTCCCCGTTTGTAATGGTTATCATAGGTCTTTCGGTCGTGGCGGCGTCGAACCTCGCTATGCCGTTTCTCTCAGCTGCGCCGATAGCGATGATCATATTCTGGGGAATAAACGGAGTAGGGCAGTCGATGCTCTGGTCTCCCGTGTTCTTCATAATCTCAAACGTCCTGAATACTAAAATACGTTTTACCGCCATAACACTTATCTCGATCTGCACTCCGGCGGGAAAGATAAGCTGCGCGGTGCTCTCGGGACTTTCGCTCATAACGGAAAAATGGCAGAACGTTTTCTATATGGCAAGCTTCGTTATAGCCGCGGTGCTTTTGCTGTGGACGGCGGTATACCTGTCGGTCAAAAAAGACGCTGTGGCGCAGTATCCCGAAAATAAACCTGCCGAGGAGCTCAGAGCAGATAAAGCTCATCATTCCTTTGGAAAACTGATAATCGCAAGCGGAACGCTGATAATGCTGCCAGCCCTCGCTATCTACGGACTATTCTTAAACGGCGTGGTAGAGCTTATACCCAGCATACTTTCGGGACAGTATCATCTGTCCTCGTCCGTGGCGGCGCTGCTGGAGTCAATAGTTCCGCTCATCGGAATAAGCGGAGTGTTCCTCTGCAATTTCGTATATCTGAGGATATTCAAGAAGAACGAGATGAGAAGCGCGTGCTTTTTGATGACGGTATGTGTGCTTCCTATGCTGGTTCTGCTTGCCTTTGCTTACAGACTTGACGCGGGAGGATATCTTGTCAGCCGATATTTCGACGCGGTGGTGTTCGTGGTGACTTACGGCGTGATATACATTCTCCAGCTTGCCTACGGTCATCTTGTAATATCGCTCGTTCCAATGAGATATTCAAAGTTCGGTCTTGCCGCGACTATGACGGGACTGAATAACGCAGTAAACTACGGTGGCAGCGCTATAGCGACCTACGGAATGAGCTACGCCGTAGAAAATCTACCCCTTTGGCAGACGGTGGGAATATGGCTCATATGTATAGTCGTCGCCGCAGTATTCCTGTTTTTATCGTCAATTAAATGGACGAAATTTTCAAAAGAAGCTTTTGATGATTAATTAAATTGTATGAGTTCATTTGGCGAATTTTAAAAATATGTAACAAAGCCAATACAGATCTTGGTGTTTTCAAGTCTCCGTATTGGCTTTGTTTAGAATAGATTTAAAATCAGACCTTTGATCTTTTCAAGGTCTTGGGATTGAATACGCTGCAAAGGGATACTAAAATTATCGCGGTCAGAACAGCGTTGGGGAGCATATAGGAAATGTTGTAAACGAAGGAGTACGCCCAGACGTTCTCAAATCCCCAGGTTATGTACTCGCCCCAGAGGATAGCGCCGGAAAGGAAGCTGCAGACGAAACGGAGCATACAGACGCAGAAAGCGCCGAAGCCGTAACCGAGCAAACGGTTCTTTTTGAAGAACGACGCGAAAAATCCGGAAAGACCGAGAACGGTGAAAGCGATGACGTAGTCCAGCAGGATACAGAGAATGAAAGAAATAAGAGTTCCTGCGGGGGGCGCGTACCAGCCGGTGAGAAGCTGAAGTCCGGAGTAAGCGAAAGCGGTCAGCAGTCCCCAGAAGCTTCCGTGACGGTAAGCGATAAAGACGATAGGCACCATAGCTATGGTGATACCTCCGCCGTTTACCCAAGGATTGGGGAAGAAGGACGAGATCGTCTTCGAAAGCAGATCGAAGATGACGGCGAGGGCGATCATTATCGCGCACTCGCAAAGGACAAGTACTTTTTTGTTCATAGTAATGAACCTCCGTTAAAATAATATATCCCACACCGACAGTAAGGCTTAAAATCTGTACTTTGGTAAGTACAAGCGTAAGGCGTGCATATTCCGACGGAGATTTCAGAGGAATAGTATGTCACGTTGACACGCTTAGCGCGCCGCAAAAAAACTATAAATACAGTTATTTATTATGACGTAACAAAACAAAAATCTCACGGCGGAATAATACCACCGTGAGATATATGAAAACGTATTACATACAATCTCCCTTCGCCGGTATTATCCGTATCAGGTTAAAGGGTTCGCGGTACAGTTCCCGCATCTCAGCCGATTTGAAATCAGCACCCCTGATCTAAGTTGTTGCTTATCAGTGCAAGTGCGGTCATTATACCACACTTTTTCCGGTTTGTCAATAGTTTTCAGAAAAAATTAAATATCGTATTTTGCAAGTATCTCGCTGGGAGTTTTGCGGAGAAGGGAAGCCACGGGCATCGTTCCGCAGAAAATGCAGACGGCGTATATAAACGCCAGCAGGATAGCCGCCAGCCACGGAGGATAGTAGAATATCATCGACATGGTCGGAGAGGAATCGATCCAGTAGAACATCAGCCCGCTGGTCAAGGCGTAACCGATGAACACCGTAAGCGTCGTAAGCACAAGGGATTCCGTCACAAATCTGAACATCAGATTCTTTTTTGAAACTCCGATAGCTCTGTAAATACCGATCTCCTTTATCTTTCCCATCAGAACCGAACGCATAATAAAATACATACAGAAGCTCATAACTGCCAGAAGCGCCGCCATGGATATCAGATTGGATATAATCTCAATGCTCATATCCTCAAAATGCGAAGCAAACAGCGAATCGGGAGTTATGACGGATAGGTAGCCTTTTTCCTCAAAGCCCGTAACGTGATAGGTAAATTGCTCGCTCAGATACTTTTCAGTCGCCTTGGGATCGGAGGAATGTATCACCGTATAGCCAATAGGCTCGTCGCTAAAGCTTTCGGTGTATTCGTTATAGAAATCGTTTACGCTCTTGTGAGTTGCGCCCTGCTTTTTGGAAGCGTCGATATAATCCTGCGCGTCCATAACGTAGAAGGCGGAGCCGAAGTTGTATTCGGCGTGATAATTGACTCCCGCATACGCGGTATCAAGATTGTAATAGAAATCGTGAAGGTCTTCATAGCTCAGCGGAGGAAGCTCCTCGCCCTTTTCAAGAGCCTTCAAAGCGTTGTAGTAAGGCATCTCGTAGCCGTTCGAGGCAAGATTCAGCTTGTGCTCAAGACTGCCCTTTTCGTACGCAAGATAGGTCTCCGTACGGGGCGAAACGAGATGGTAAAGACGGACGAACTCATCCAGCTTTGAATAGTGCTTTTCCAAAAACTCAAAGTAACGGGTATTCAGATACTTATCCAGCTTCTCCCAGTACTCATCACCGCCGAAGATTATCCCCTTGTTTTCCTTTACGATAAGACTTGAAATGTAGAATTCAAGCTCAAAGGGGACCTCGTATTCTCCGAAGCTGTCAATATACTGCTCGTACATCTTACCGTAAAGCTCCATACGCTGAGTAAGATATTCGTCGCTTCCGTATTTCAGCTCGGGATAGCTCTTTTGCATTTCCTTGTCAAGAAAACTGAAATAATCATTTTCATGGAAATATTCGTAGTCTAAGCAATACCCCTGCTTTCTGAGGTAATCACCGTAATTGTTGTAGAAGCCTATAACCTCGGAAACCAGATATTCGTCTCCGTTTATCATTATTTTTTCGTTCTTTTTCGGATAGTCGGGATAGATACCGTCACCGTAGGAAAGTACCAGCGTCACGTTGCCCTTATCTATCTCAAGAGGGAACAGCGCGTTGCTTGTGACCTTGTGTCCGAACTGAGAGAAGATCGTTTTCGCCACAAGCCGCTCATCCTTGAATATCAGATGATCTCCGCTCTGAACGATGCCGGTTATCACCATTCCGTCGTCGTTTTTCAGACCGATAAGATCACCGTACTCGTCGATATACTCAAAGGACGAGGATTTCAGCAGCTTATCAGCCGCGGCGGATGTCAGCACGACGTCATTTTCACCCAAACCGTCAACTCTTCCCGCAAGGATCGGCAGTCCTTTAAGCAGATCGTCTCCGACTATGACTGCGTTTGTGGTAAGACGCGAGTAGATATCAACGGTCTCAAAGGAGATCGGTCTGAAGAAGAAGGTATCCTCGCGGTAGGGATAATACTTTTGAGTGGTGGTGTAATCTATTCCGTTCGTTCCCGTCGCGTCGAAGAGAACGTGCGAGACATCGCTGTCCGCGGGAGAGTAGACGTAGAACAGATTCTGGTTATAGGAGCTTCGTATCTCGTCCAGCTTTCCAAAGGCGGTGCCAAGGGAGCTGCACATGAAAACGAGCACCACGGAGAATAGTACCAGCGTGAGCCGCATTATGTTGTTCAGCTTCTTTTTCTTTGAGAGGCAGGAGGCGTATCCGCTTATGACCGAGGAACGGAAGCCGAAAAGCTTTCCGAAGTTCTTACCTTCAAAGGGCGGAAGATCGGACATATCGATCTTTTTGTCCCCGGACTGGGCTTGCTTATGCTCGAAGACGCCCTCTTTAAGCTTTACCTCGCTGGATGCGTCAAGGATCTGAACCTTCGGAGTGTTGATCTCAACGTAAAGCTTTCCGCCGTGATTTACGATACGCAGATCGATGGGAGAGCCGGGCTTTTCTCCGTAATATTCGATCCTGACGTTTTCATTTTGAGTGTCAGCCCGCTCAAGCTCGCCGAGATAGATATGATTCTTGTTTTTAGCATTGTATCCTTCTGCGGACTCGTTTTCGCGTACGTTTACCACTTTACCGTCGCTCAGCTCTATAACTTTATCGCAGTAATAGTCAACGAGACTTGCCTCGTGAGTTACCAGCAGGACCAGATGGTCCCTTGAGATCTGCTTCAGCAGATCCATAATCATGACCGTGTTCAGCTCGTCAAGATTACCCGTAGGCTCGTCGGCAAGAATGATGCGGGGATTTTTCACGATAGCCCGCGCTATGGCTATACGCTGTTGCTGACCGCCCGAAAGGGTGTCGGGAGTGCGCTTTTTGTACTGCTCCATATCAACGTTTCGGAGCGCCGCAAGAACCCGCTTTTCTATGACCTCGTTATCCGTCACACCGCAAAGACGCAGAGCGTCTGCGACGTTATTGAAGCAGGTCTCGGACTTGTTAAGATTGTAGTTCTGGAAGATGTAACCGATATACCGGTTACGCACCGTGTCGGTGTCGGAGGCGATGCTCTTTCCATCGATAAGTATCGAGCCGCTTGCGGTTTTGTCAAGGCCGCCGATGGCGTTGAGCAGAGTGGTCTTACCGCAGCCGCTCTTACCGAATATCGCCACCATGCCTTTTTCGGGGAGCTCAAGGCTTATATCGTTTATAACGTGTATCTCGCTCGACTTGTTCTTGTTAAAATACTTGTGAAGAGATCTAATTGAGATCATTTGCCTTCTCCCCCTTTCAGAGATTTTTTGACGCTCTCGCCAAAGAGCCGTTTGATGTGTCCCTTTGTTATCTTGTAGGTAAGGATAAGCATACCGGCAAATATCAGAGCGTATTGCCATGGATAGAGGTAGCCGAGGAATTCGTTTACCTGCGGTATCCTATAAAGCACCAGAGCCGCGGAAATAACGATAACCACGGACGGAACGAGCGAAATGAGCATTCTGAAATACATTCCGATCTTGATAACGGAAACGGGAATACCCATTGAACGCATGATCGCCATATCACCTTTGAATGCCGCAAGGGATCGCTTGGAGCAAAGAGTAAGGAAGGTCACGATAAAGGAGATTATCACGAACCAAAGCACCAGCATAACTATTCCGCCGATGGTGTTGAATATCGTTTCGGTAGGATCGGGAATGTAAGTAGTGTCTGAGGGGACTGCAATATATCCTATATCGCCCAGCTTTTCGGCGGCTGACTTTGCTTCGCGGTCGTTTGCATAAAAGAGGGAAGCCTGATTGTAGTTTTCTTCCATGCACTGAAACAGTACGTCCGACAGATACTTTGCGGAGATCCTTGCCGATTTTTCTGACTTCGCTTCGGTGTCAAATACGAAATTCTCGCTTTTTATCGGGACAGCGGTGTTTGAATCCTGACCCGTACTGAAGTTATAGTCCCGCCAGTAGAAAGAACCGTTTATGACAGAATCGGGAGTTCTGTTGAACCTTCTGATCAGATCCGGGCTGAGATATACCTTTTCGTCCTCGGACTCAAAATCGATCTCAAACTCGTAAGAGCTCAAGTGAAACGATGTCATACCTTCCGAGTTTGATATACTCATTTCAAGCGAAAACTCAGAGCCTTCGTGTATGCTGCTCAGGGCGGTCATCACGTCAAAGCCCTCTTTTGTGAATATGGCTTTGGGAGTGAGATTGTTATCGATAAAGTATTTTATACCAACCACAGAGACGTTTGTGTAATAGATATCGATGATCGGCTCAGATATAGAGTCTTTACCAAGCAGGGGCTGATAGGAGATAGGAACGTAAAGTAGGACCTCGTTTGACTTTTCGGGAAGTCTTCCAACGTCAACGCCTACGTTATCTCCGTAAGATAACTTGAAATACAGCCATTTTCTGCCAAAATTAACGCTGACTCCGTGATCGTCTATCAGCGAGTCTACACGCAGATAACTTGAAGCGCCCGTTTCACTCGCCAGCTTTTGTACGGTCTCAGAGCTCAGCTTATCGTTTCCGCGAGTGGTTACGATAACCCGCCCGTCGATATGAGTGAACATTTCGTGCTCATCAAAAATATCTGCGATCCCGGCTCCGCACATGGCGGTGGCGAAATAAACGCCTAAAGTACCTATAAGCAACAGTATGCAGAGGAAAAATGACAGCCTCGGAGTAGCCTTGAAGATAGTGCTTCCAAGAACAAGTCCGTTCTTGATATTGCTCTTTGTTGAATGAGATGCGTCGTTATTTGTTGTATTCTGGGGTTTTGGAGCGTTTGAGTTACTCAAAACGTGATCCGACTCCACCGCGCCGTCAAAAATCCGTATGTGTCTCGTTGCGTGATGCTCCACCTGCTCAAAATTGTGTGTGACAACAATCAGCAGTTTATCCCTTGATACCTCCTTCAGCAGCTCGATTATCTCGGCTGAGGTGGCTGAGTCAAGGTTTCCCGTAGGCTCGTCGGCGAGGATGATCGGACTGTCCTTTGCAAGCGCGCGGGCGATAACGGTACGCTGCTTCTGACCTCCCGAAAGCTTACTGCCTTTATGGTGAATATGATCGGAAAGTCCGACTCGCTCAAGCAGCTCAAGCGCCCGCTTTCTGCGCGCCTTTACGTCATCAATGTGCATGAGCGCCAGCTCGACGTTCTGCAGAACGGTGTAGCTTTCGATTATGTTGTAATCCTGGAATATAAAAGAGATGTACTG
>SVSQ01000071.1 GCA_015064245.1 Oscillospiraceae bacterium
GTCCTCGACGGTCCGCATAAACAAAGCGTAAATCTTACGGACCGTCGAGGACGCCGGTCCCTACATTTATAAGAGGAAACTCACGCATAAACTCCAATTTATCAGTTATTTAATGTGACATAGCCTTTATTTTCATCGTAATAAAACCAGGCTTCTAGTTTTATTATATACGCCAAAAAATAAAAGTCAAGTAAATAACGGAATTTTGTGAAGGTTTAATCAATAAATGATGATTATTTATGCATTTTACCCTTTAATACGTCGTATCCTGCAAGGAAAACGAGAGCGCCGATAGTAAGATAAACGAAGATATCTCCGGCGTAGCTGTAAAGCGTATGCTCGTCCGTCGCGTAGATCTCAGCGGAGGCGTAGCCTTTTTCAAGAGGCGGAAGCATATCAAGTATCGCGCCTTCGGAGGATATGACGGTTGAAACTCCGGTATTAGCGCTTCGGAGAACGTATCTTCCCGTCTCGATCGCGCGTAGAACGGAATGACCGTTATGCTGATATAGTGCGGCGGAGTCGGAAAACCAGGAGTCGTTTGTGGAAACGGTGAGAATACGCGCGCCATCCCGTACCGAGTCAAGAGCAAGCTGCTGATAGATGGAATCAAAGCAGATCAACGAGCCAACTTTGCCGAACTCGGTGTCAAACAGATTACTGTCATTTCCGGGAGTAAGGGTCGATCCAAGCAGATTAAGCTCATCAAGAATGGGAAAGATGGACATTATCAGCTTTTCAAGCGGCATATATTCGCCAAATGGAACGAGCTGACGCTTATAGTAACGTGTCTCTCCAACCTCTCCGTCGGGAGTAAAGAGATATATAGCGTTGTAATCGTCGTAATCCCACGCCTCGTCGTTGTAAATGGAGTCAAAAGCTCCCACGAGTATGGTAACGTCAAGAGTCATCGCCAAAGCGGAAATTCTGTCCTGTACCTCGGAATGGTAAGAAAGACTGATGGGAATGACCGTTTCGGACCATACGATAAGCGAAGCGCCCGTTTCCTTTACGCAGTCATAGGTCAGCGCAAGCTGATCGGCGATGAAGGTATCAACGTCGGAAACGCCCCATTTTTCAAGTGAGGAGATATTTCCCTGAATGACACCTGCCACCAAAGGATCTCCCTGCTTTTCGTTGTGAATGGCTATTCGTATCACTCCGAATAACAGATTAGCCGTAAATAACAAAAGCGCCGCCGCAGCAAGGATCTGCGCCGAGCGAACCTTCAAAGCGGAGAAGAGCCTTGCTTTGAAGCTTTCTCCTTTGAAATAAGACAACGCATAGCAGATCGCCGTTGTGAGCAGCGCGTTGACTGAAATGATTATCGCGCCTGTGAAAATGCTTCCGAAAAGAGAAGCGCTTTGCTGAAGCGCGGGGAACGCGGATTGGGTGATTGCCAGACGCGCCCAAGGAACCCCTCTCCAAAAGAGGCTCTGTTGCCACTCAAAGACCGTGAAAAGTCCGACGAATTTAAAGGCGCGTACGAGGATGCCGGTGTTATTTGGAGCGATCAGACGGTAGAGAAGTGGGAGCGCTCCGAATTCAAGAGCGTGAATAAGAGAGAGACCGAGCCAGCATAAAAGCATCAGCGCGACGCTCTGCATAGGCGTTACTCCTGCAAACTCCATCGGGTAGAGACACCAGAACCAATAATATGTCACTCCGAAATATCCCAGTCCGAAGACCATTCCGCTGAGGTAAGCGGAACGCTTTGTCACCGTGTGTCCCAGCTTTATCAAAATAAATATGGCAGGTATAAACGAAAACCAGGAAATAAAGAAAAGCGATGGAAAAACGTAGGGAAGCGCGGAAACTATTCCGCTTATAAATAATATCAGAAGATGTTTTTTATTCATATAGCTTGATTTATTAAGAAACGATCATATCCTCAAGAGAAACGGATTCGGCGTCTCTCCAGAGCTTTTCGAGATTGTAGAATTCTCTGTTCTGGCGGTCGAAAATATGGACGATAACGGAAGCGTAATCAAGAACAGCCCAGGTGCCTTCCTTCATTCCTTCAGTATGAAGAGGCTTTTCACCCAAGGACGCAAGGGTATCCTCAACGTGATCGGCAAGAGAAAGAACGTGAGTGGAAGCGCGTCCGTCGCAAATTATAAAATAACTGCAAAGCGAGGTCTGCTTTTCCACCTTGAGTATCTTGATGTTTTCAGCCTGTTTTTCGTCTAAAACAGAGGCGATGGCTTTGACAAGTCCTTCGGTGGTTTTTAAAAGATCGGGAGTTATATTCATCATAGGTCAGATTTTGTTCCTTTCAAAGATCAAATAGTTTCTGGCTTTAATCGTGGCGGAATGTACGCATTTTCCTTCGTCAAGAAGATTTCTGACAGTCATATCGTAAGAGAGAATAAGAGTCTCGTTAAGATGCAAAAGCGTGAAATCAGAAGCGCCGTAAAAATACTCTCTCAGCTTTACGCAGTCTTCAAAGGTGCGCGTAGGCTCGATATAATCGGCGAGATATACCAGCTTTTCAAAAAGCGTCATATTTTCTCTGCCGGTGGTGTGATATTTAATACCGTTAAATACGGTCCTGCAAACATATCTGCCGTACAGCTTTTTCGCAAGAAAAGCGCCCGTCACCGAATGGAAGACCTTGGGGCTGCTTACATCCTCGGTGCTTACCTTGTATCCGAACTCCTTGCAAAGGGCGATCTGAGCGTCAGTATCCTTTTCCTTAGTGATGTCGTGAAGGATAGCGCATACGCGTAATTTTAAGACAGTCTGCTTTGAGAGCCCGAAAAGCTCACCAAGACGCGCCGCCTCTTCTTCAACCGCGAGAGAATGAGTGAGACGTTTGCCGCTTATGAACTTGCTAAGCTCAGAACGCAGGAAAAATATATCGTTTTCAGTTATTTTCATATAGAGAATGCTCCTTGATGTATAAGTAAACCTTTTTCGGAAGGTATTTTTGACGCAGATCATCGTCGCCTAAACGTATCTGCGACGAACTGATCTCGATCGGAGATATGTCTACCGTGATTATGTCAGCTTTGAATCTTTCGCGGAGGAAAGCCGTTTGCTTTTCAATAGCCTCAGTTATTTCCGGAGTTTCGGTTTCGCGCTTCATAAGCGCTATGCGGCTAAGGCGGAATATCTCGCTTGAAAGATACCATTTGTCAAGAATCAAAAACATATCCGTCCCGACGAGGAACGTCAGTCTTGTATCGGGCGCGGCGAAATGCTTTAAGGTGTTCACCGTGTAGCTTGGAGCAGGAGTGAGAATCTCGTGGTCGGATATGAATATCTTATTTTCGTACAGCGGGTGATCTTCAAAAGCAAGCTTGAGCATATTCAGCCTGTCCTCTGGGGAAGAGCAGGACTCATCCTGCTTGCGAGGCGTGATACGGTTTGGTATAATTAGAAGCTTGTCGGGACAGAGCGCGTCCAAGAAAGAGTTTGCCGCGTGAATATGACCGTTATGGACGGGGGCGAAGGTCCCGCCGTAAATAGCAAGCTCGTACATATTCGGTCCTTTCAGATCAAAGACGCTTTGAAAGCTCTTCCTTCAGAAGACGCAGAGCGTTTCCGCGATGGCTTACCTCGTGCTTTTCCTCTCTTGTCAGCTCAGCGAAGGTCTTTTTGAGCTCGGGAACGTAGAAAAGCGGATCGTAACCAAAACCGCCATCGCCCGTAAGCTCGGTAAGAATGGTTCCGTGAGCCTCTCCGCGGACTGTGAACTCCGTTCCGTCAGGCAGAACGCAAGCGATAGCGCATACGAAATAAGCGGAACGGTCGGAGAAGCCTTCAAGGTTGCTGAGCAGCTTAGCGTTGTTTTTTGCGTTATCGCAGGGCTCTCCGGCGTAGCGTGCGGAATATATACCGGGTGCGCCGTTCAGAGCGTTACAGCAAAGACCGGAATCGTCCGCGATGGAGATACAGCCATCCGTTCTTACGGAACGGGCTTTTATAAGGGCGTTTTCCTCAAAGGTAGAGCCGTTTTCTTCGACGTCGTCTGAAAAGCCCGCTTGCTCTGCGGTGAGTACCTTACCCTCTCCGATGATAGAGGAAAGAGCTTTTTCCATTTCAAGAACTTTGTTTTTGTTATGCGTAGCGATGATAATATCCATAATAATCTCCATTCCGCTGTCCTTTGGACAGCTGCACAAATAGTGGAGGAATTTACAAGGTGTCCAGCCTTTTAAGTAAATTCAAGCGTGAAACAAGGGAATTATCGATGTCCTCAAATTAAACTTTCACGCTAACTGCCTCGAATAATATTAATCAAAGAGCGCGCGAACGAAATCGTCGGCATCAAAAGGCTCCATATCGTCAGCTTTTTCTCCAACGCCGATGTACTTGATGGGAAGTCCCAGCTCGCGCTTGATAGAGAAGACGATACCGCCCTTTGCGCTTCCGTCCAGCTTTGTGAGAACGAGACCTGTAATGTCGGCGGCGTTCTTGAATTCCTTTGCCTGGATAACTGCGTTCTGACCGGTGGTAGCGTCCAGAACGAGCAGAGTTTCTCTTGAAGCGTCGGGGAGCTCGCGTCCGATAACGCGGTTGATCTTTGCAAGCTCGTCCATAAGGTTCTTTTTGTTGTGCAGACGTCCTGCGGTGTCAACTATCAGAACGTCGGACTTTCTGTTCTTTGCGGCGCTGATAGCGTCGAAAACGACAGCCGCAGGATCGGAGCCCTCGGTGTGCTTAACTATGTCCGCGCCGACTCTGTCAGCCCAGATCTGAAGCTGTTCTATAGCTCCGGCGCGGAAGGTATCTCCCGCCGCAAGCATGACCTTTTTCTTTTTTCTGATAAGGTTGTTTGCGATCTTAGCGATGGTGGTGGTCTTGCCAACTCCGTTTACGCCGATAACGAGAATGACGGAGGGAGTAGAATCCAGTTTAAGGGGCTCGCCCTCTCCTATAGTCTCCTTTAGGATGTTCATAAGAGCTTTTTTAGCCTGAGATGCCTCCGTAAGACCCTCGGTCGCGATGGTATCGCGGAGCTTCTCGATTATCTCGGAAGCGGTAGCGGCACCGACGTCAGCCATGATAAGGATCTCTTCCAGCTCCTCAAGCATATCCTCGTCGATAGCGACGAATGACTTGAAAAGAGTGTCCATTTGATCCATAACGGCTCTTTTGGTTTTGGTAAGACCTTGTTTTAATTTATCGAAAAATCCCATAAAATCTCCATTCCGCTGTCCTTAGGACAGCTGCATAAATATCGGGCGAATTTACATGTGTCCGCCTTTTAAGTAAATTCAGGCGTGAAATAAGTTAAATTAAAGCTTTACGCCCAGCTTGGACTCGACCTCGTTTACGTTAAGAGTGAGCACTCTGGAAATACCTCTTTCAGCCATCGTTACGCCGTAAAGAGTATCAGCGACCTCCATAGTACCTCTTCTGTGGGTAATGGTGATGAACTGAGTCTTGTCGGAGTATTTCTTGATGTAGTTAGCGAACATCGCAACGTTCACCTCGTCAAGAGCCGCCTCGACCTCGTCGAAGATACAGAAGGGGGAGGGATTTACGTTCAGTATCGCGAAGAAAAGAGCGATACTGATGAACGCCTGCTCACCGCCGGAGAGAAGAGAGAGGTTCTTGATGATCTTTCCGGGAGGCGCAACGTTGATCTCGATACCGCAGTGCAGAACGTCCTCGGGATCGGTCAGCACCAGCTCGGCGTTACCGCCGCCAAACAGCTCTCTGAAAACTCTCTGGAAAGCGGTATTGATCTCGCCCATTACCTCTACGAAACGGGTACGCATTTCCTTTTCAAGAAGCTCGACGGTATTTGCAAACTCCTCGCGGGACTTGGTTAGGTCGTCGTACTGAACGCTCATCTCCTCGTAAGTCTCTTTAGCGAGACGGAACTCCTCGATGGAGTTAGGATCCACGGAGCCGATGTTTCTCAGCTTGTTCTTAAGCTCCTGCAGAGTTTGGCTGATCGCGCTTCTGTTCTCAGCGGTTACGGGAGGATAATCGAGAGCTTGAGCTTCGGTGAAGGTCATCTCGTATTCGGTGGTAAGATAAGCGACGAGACGGTCAAGCTCCTGAGTAAGAGTTTCGATCTGAGCTTCAAGCTTGGTCTTATCGTTGGAGAGTATCTCGCGAGAGCTCATTTTTTCGGTTATGGATTTATTCAGCGCGGAAAGCTTCAGCTCCAGCTCAGTTGCCTGATGGTCGCACAGATCGCGCTCTTCAGACATTTTTCTGATGTCCTCGCTGAGCTTTTCAGCCATATCGACGGCTTTTGCGATCTTTTCGCGCTTTTCGGTCAGCTTTCTGGTATCGTCTGCGATAGTCTCGTTTGCTCTTTCGATGGACTCCTTGCAACGGTTCATTATATCAACGCGCATCTCAAGCTCGCGTTGCGCGGCTTCAACGTCCTTGGCAAGACCTGCAATAGCGATGAGGGCTTTGTTACATTCATCTGTCTTGACCTCGGCGTTAGCGCGAAGGATAGCCTTTTCGGAGCTCTTTTTCTGGCGAACGGCTTCGCTTTGACGGATACTCTCCGAAATACGCGCCTGCTCGTCGGAAAGCTCCAGCTTTTCGGCTTCGATACGGGTTTTAAAGGAGTCAACGTCACAGATCTGCTCCGTGAGCTTTGCGATAGTCTCCTCGACTGTCTTCATCTGCGTCTCGAAGGTAGTGTAATGAGTAAGATCCGCTTGATAAAGGGTAGAGAGCAGCTTGAGCTTGTTCGCGCTCTCCTGAGCGTGAGCGTTAAGCTTCTCAAGCTTTTCCGTAGCCTGCGCGAACTTTTCCTCGGCTATCTTTTTCTCCGCCTCGACCTTCAGTCTGTCGGCGTTGAGACGCTCTATGTTGTTGGTCCTGTTGAGAACTCCGGACTGCTTTGCAGTACCTCCGGTAAAGGAACCGGTAGCGTTGATGATCTGACCGTCAAGAGTAACGATACGTAGCTTTCTTCCGAAAGCTTCAGACGCTATATTCGCGTTGTCAAGGTTATCGAATATGAAGGTGCGTCCGAGCAGGCTCTTCATAACTCTTGAAAAGCGAGGCTCGAAGGTTATCAGATCGGAGGCGACGCCCTTGTATCCTGCGTAATCGCGGAGCGCTCTTTCGTCAACGGGCAGAGGAGCGACGGTCATAGTGTTCAGCGGATAGAAGGTAGATCGTCCGGCACCGTTGTTTTTAAGCCAGACGATAGCGTTTTTTGCCGCTCTGTCGTCCTCGCAGACTATGTTCTGTACGTTGCTTCCGAGAGCAATCTCAATGGCTAAAGCATATTTGGGATTCACGGAAAAAACGTGTGAAAGGGGACCGATTATTCCCTTCAGATTTCCTGCCTTAGATGCGTTCATAATGGCGGACACGCTGTGAGGATAGCCCTCAAACAGCTCTTCCATTCGGCGCAGAGAGTCGATCCTGGTGCGTATATCACGGATATCGGAGGCGTAATTTACTATCTTTTGATTAAGATCCTCGATCTCGCGGCGCAAAGCCTCAGCTTCGGCGTTGATAGCCTCGTCGGCTTCCTTGATCTTGTCGGACTTCGCAGTATAGTCGTCCATACGGACCTTGTATCTCTTCATGCCTTCTTCAATGGAAGAGGTGGAGCGTTTCGTCTCGTCAAGCTCCTTTTGAAGCTCGGCTTTTCTGTCGGAGGTAGAGGAAGCGGAGCCTTCAAGCTCAGCAAGACGCATTCTTATCTCGTCCTGACGCTCTGCAAAACGGCTCAGCTCTTCCATTTCATGCTCTATTTCAATATCGAGGGCAGAAATATCGCCTTTTATCGCCTCGATAACTCTTTCAAGCTCTTTCTCGTTTGCCTCAGCCTCGCTCAGCTTTTCGGTAGCGGCGCAGAAAGCC
The DNA here is from genome assembly GCA_015064245.1 of Oscillospiraceae bacterium. Lineage (GTDB taxonomy): Bacteria > Bacillota > Clostridia > Oscillospirales > CAG-272 > SIG673. Next base: position 7,798 of record SVSQ01000071.1, read on the forward strand.
TCGGACGCCTTTTCCGCAGTTTCGGTGTATTCCGCAAGATTTTCATTAAATACAACTAAATTCTGCTCGGTCTGACCGATGTGCTCCTCAAGGTGCTTCAGGTCGTTTTCAAAGACCTTGGCGTTTGTGTCCTGAGCGTAACGGCTGCTGGATATCTCCTCGATACGGGAGGTGAGGGCGGAAGCGTTCTCCTTAGCTCTGTTTCTCTGAAGCTCAAGACGCTCGTATTCGTCTGTCGCGTCGCTGATCTCGTTGTCAGCCTGCGTCAGAGCGCTTGCCGTGACCTGAGCCTTCGCGCCCTTTTCGTCGAGCTTGACGCGTATTCCCGCGATATCGTAGACTGCGAGAGAGACGTCCGCTTCCTTCTTCTTTTCATAGACCTCAAGGAAACGCTTCGCTCTTTCCGCGTCCTTTTCCAGCTTTGCGAGTATGTTCTTCTTTTCAAGCAGGATATCAGCCAGACGTTCGCAGTTCAGCGATGTCTCGGCAAGCTTCTTTTCCGCATCGTTTTTCTGATAACGGTATTTGGAGACGCCTGCGGCTTCCTCGAAAACGTTTCTTCTCTCATCACTCTTCTGAGAGATGATCTCAGCGGCTTTACCCTGGGAAACTATGGAATAACCGTCTCGGCCGATACCCGTATTCATAAACAGAGTATTGATATCCTTCAGACGTACGGGACGGCGGTTTATCATATAGTCGCTGGTGCCGTTACGGTTGTAGCGGCGCGTGATGGTGACCTCGTCGTATTCGCTCTGAAGACGGGAAAAGCCTGCTTCCTCGCGGTTATCAAGAGTAAGTGAGACCTCTGCAAATGACATAGGCTTTCTCTTGTCAGTACCCGCGAAAACGACGTCTTCCATCTTGGAGCCTCGCATATTTTTCGAGGATATCTCACCAAGTACCCAACGGACGGCGTCGGAAATATTACTTTTTCCGCTTCCGTTAGGACCGACGACCGTGGTAACGCCGGGCGCGAATTTCAGAACAGTCTTATCCGGGAAGGATTTAAAGCCTTGGATCTCAAGTGAAATTAAACGCATGTGTAATACCTTTCTTTTAAGTATTCAAAACGGTAACGGAGATATCGAAGGGACTCATTCCCCCGTCTTCTCCGAATTTGATATTTTTTAATTTAAACGCTTCCTTTAAAGCGGTAACGTTCGTTTTTTTCTGTCCGACCGCCTGACTTATCTTCCCCTTTGAAACGGTAAATAATACTGTTTTGCCTTCCGTTTCGGGAAGGGAGGTGAGAAGGGACGTCATTTTTTTCAGATAACAGAGGTTTATTGAAAGCTCGCCGACGGAAGGGTGATAGTTATCACAGTATCTTTCGTCAGAAAGAGTTTCGTTTGCGCACAGTCCTATTCTGATAACAGGAACCCCGCGCCCGATAAATACCTCAAGCACCTCGGCAGTTCTGCTCACCGCTTCTTCAAGAGTGAGCTTTGCGTACTTTCCCGTCTTTTCCATACGGTCGAGCTCTGTGTCGGGGAAAACGACTGTAGGATAGATCCGCGCGCCGTCACAGCCGAGGTCGCAGATCTTACTGGCGGTGAAAAGCTCGTCCGTAAGAGGGGAGGAGGGAAGCCCCACCATCATCTGACCAATCAGACTGAATCCGCGGGCTTTTATCATTTTGCAGGCGGCTTCCGAATCCAATGCAGTATGACCTCTGTTTGACGCCTTAAGTACACCGTCCGAAAAGCTTTGAAGTCCGAGCTCGACGGTCTTTACACCGTGCTCCTTCAGAATATCGAGTATCTCTTCCGAGATAGCGTCAGGGCGGGTGGAAAGTCTTACGGAGGATATTCTACCGCTTTTAATATAAACGTCGGAGATAGATAAAAGCTCCAGCATCTCGCCTCGCGGGATGGCAGTGAAGCTTCCGCCGAAAAAAGCGATCTCGATATCCGCGTTTACGCCTTCCAGAGAGGAGAGCGAGGCTTCTATCTCGTCTATAACGGCTTGCTTTTCAAAGCAAGGCTTTCCCGTTATCTTCTTCTGATTGCAGAAGACGCAATCGTTCGGGCAACCGTAATGAGGAATGAAAATAGGAATATTAACGTGTTTTTTCATATAAAAATTATTTTTTAAAGAACTTTGCAATAGCGTTTTTAGCCGCTTTCTGCTCGGCTTTGCGCTTTGACGGTCCGCTTCCGCTTCCGATGACGTTGCTGTTCAGCATAGCGACGACCGTAAAGGTCGGATCATTGTCCGGGCCGGTCTTGCTCGTGACCTCGTATTTAAGCTCTTCGCCCGGAGTCTGCTGGATTATCTGCTGAAGCTCGGACTTGTAATCCGAATTATCGGTCTCTGCTACCAACATTCTTTCGGCAAGAAATGGCTCTGTAAATTTTTTTACTTTTGGAAGAGAGTAGCCCGAATCTATATACATAGCGCCAAGCAACGCTTCAAAAGCGTTTTCGAGGGTGGTGGGCTTATTTTTTCCTCCGTATTTCTTTTCGCCGTTTCCGAGGAAAAGAAACTTTCCGAGATCGATTTTCTGAGCGTATGAGGAAAGCGCGGCGGTGCAGATGATTTCAGAGCGGTACTTTGTCAGCTCACCCTCTTCAACGTCGGGAAAGCTTGTAAAAAGATAACTGCTTGAAATTATCTCAAGCACTGAATCTCCGAGAAATTCCAGTCTTTCGTTTGATCTCGTGGGGATATTTCTTTGATTTAATTCGTTTGCGTAAGAAGAATGTGTGAGAGCTTCTTCAAGAAGGCTCTTGTTTTTGAAAACGTAACCGATCTTGTCTTCAAGCTCACTGAAATCCTTGGGGTTCATGACGTGCCGCTCCTTTCTTAGTTGATATTCAGCATTTCGCAAGCGGCTTTCGCGGCGTTTTGCTTAGCTTCCTTGGGGGTGAATCCCTTTCCCACGCCAAGCTCGACTCCGTTTATCTTTACCGACGTAACGAAGCCCTTGGGATCCTTCGTCCGCTTTTCGTTGACCTTTAACTTTTCATATACAACGGGAACGTTTGCGGTGCGGTTTTCCTTCTGAAAATGCTCGTTCAGCTTTGTGACGTAATCCTTTTGAGTGTCTGCTGTATTCATGGATTCGGTGTTTTGCTCGGAGAACCAACGTCCAAGCTCGCTTGAGGGATCCTTGATTTCAGCGAGAGCTACAGCCGCGGCTTTCATTTCCGCGGATTTCTTGGTATCGCCCTCGGCGTCTGCAAGAAATCTGTTGTTAAGAGTTACCTTTGATCTGTAACCTGCTCCGTGGCTCTTTTCGGTCACGTATTTTATCAGAACGCATGACGTACGCAGATTCTTCTGTACGTACTCCTGGAGCATGGATTTGGCGTTTTCCTGATAATCGATCACAGCAGCTTCATTTTGCTTGATCTCAGGCTTTGAATTTTGCTTTGTTTCCGTCCCGGACGCAGATTTCGGACGCGGAGTCTTCATGTGCTCAGGCAGGGAAACCGGCTGAAGCGCGTCGCGGATAAACGAACGCGAAGGACGGCTCTCGTCGCTTTCTGAAGCTTTCTGAGTATTGCTTTTCTGTTCCTTTATCGGTTCTTCGGCGGAAACAGACTTCTGCTTTTTACCGAAAAGCTTTTCGGTAAGCGTGAGCTTTTTCTCAGCCTTGACGTGAGCCTCTACTGTCTCCGCCTTTTGGATAGTAGAAGCGGCAGATCCGTTTGAAGGCTTGCTCTTTGTCTCCTTTTTTATACGCTTTTCGGAGCTCTTCTGAGAGGCGTCCTCAAGCTCTATGCTCGAGGATTGCTTGGGAGCGTATCTGGGCTCGCCGTCGAGATCCTTGAGCATAGGGAACAAAAAGGCTTTTAAGGACGGCATACCGCCGTCGCGGTAAATTGCGGCGATAATGGCGAGGAAAACCTCTGTTTGTACCTTTTCAAGGTCTCTGAGCTCGTCTTTTGCGGTGATAATACAGCTTTGCAGTTGGTTATCAGCTATAAAATTGATAAGAGCGGGCGTTTTTTTATAGTTTTCCAGCCATACGAAAAGGCTTTTCGGATCATTGCAGGGATAGTGTGAATAGATATAATCGCTCAGAACGAAATCGAGCAGGCGCATACCGAGAAAGACTAGTCCTTCGTTTGACTCAACGTCCGATCTTTTGGTGTGACAAACGAAAGCGGTTTTTATAAGCGCGGGATCCTTGAAGGTGTATCCGACAGCCTTTTGTACGTTATACAGATTAAAATTGTCTTGCATTGATATATTTCCTTTCGCGGCAAAGGCGTAAATCAAGCTTTTGCCGAAAAAACGTTATTAGATTTTGCTTTTTTATTGATATGATAGTTTTCCGGAAATGATATTTAAATCAATAATATGAAATTCGATTATAAGACTTTTAAACATCATTTTCAGCGATGAAATTGTTAAGCTCTTCTATACCTCTGTGATAAAGAGCCTCGTTTCTCGCGCTCTTTCCGCCCTTGACTTTTTTGTCCAGCGGCTTGATTATACCGAAATTCGCGTTCATTGGCTGGAACTTTCCCGTTCCGCCGCGGCTGACGTAAGCCGCCATAGAGCCGATAACCGTCGTTTCGGGGAATATACGCTCATCTTTTCCTTGTGCGAGGCGCGCGGCGTTGATGCCTGCGAGAAGACCGGAAGCGGCGGATTCGATATAACCCTCAACTCCCGTCATCTGTCCCGCGAAGAAAAGCGTGGGGCGGTTAACGGTACTGTAGGTGGGAG
>SVSQ01000072.1 GCA_015064245.1 Oscillospiraceae bacterium
GCTCGGATTTTGGGTACATGAAATACTGCCGAGTTGCTCCCGCAACACACTAAAGTTCAAAACAAGCAAAAAACGGAACAAACATCCCGAAAATGCGAGTGTTTTACGAGCATTTTTGTAGAAATGACCGCAATAGCATCATTCTCGTTCCCAAAATTCGCTCCTGCTTTTGAGCGAATTTTCAGGGAATGATCGCACAGCATTCGAAGAATGCATAGTTTCATTTTTGCTTTCTTTGGGCATTCGAAGAATGCATAATTTCATTTCCTTTTTCTTCGGAAAGAAAAAGAGAAAGAAACGAACAAATAAAAACATATTTCAAAATTTTTTATAACATATCCGTCTTAATCAAAAACAAACGCACATAAAAAGCAAAATTTGAAACTATCCTCCATTTAAATTGACAGAGCCTTTTTATTTTCCTATCTCAAAGCCTTTTCGCAGTATCTATCAGCGCGCAAAGATTTTCAAAGGGTACGTCCGATTGTATCTCCTGCGAGGGAGCGATGATATATCCGCCGTTCCTTGAAAGGGCTGAGGTGACCTTTTCCGTCTCAGCGGCGACGTCGTCGGGCGTGCCGTAAGGCAAAGTCTTCTGAGTGCTGATACCGCCCCAGAAGGTTATCTTGTCTCCGTACTTTTCCTTCAGCTCGTAGATATCCATACATTCGGGCTGGACGGGATTGAGCGCGTCGACGCCCATATCCGTGATATCGGGGAGTATCTTGCGGATATCGCCGCAGGAATGGAGCCAGACGTCCACGCCTGCCTCGTGTATAAGCTCGTATTCCCTCTTCTCTCCAGGGGCGATCATCTCTCTCCAGCAGGCAGGGGACATGAGCAGATCCTTCTGCGCGCCCCAGTCGCTTCCGAGAAGTATGCCGTCTATGCCGGGAGTATGGACGATATTTTCAAGCATTACCATATTTTTATTTATGATGAAATCCAGCATACGCTGAGCGTATTCGGGATCTCCCGCAAGATCGGCAAGGAAGTTTTCGATGCCTCTGGCGAAGTTCGCCTTTTCAAAATAGCTTCCCCATATTGTGACGAGGACGTAAGCGTCCGTATATTCCTTCAGTTTGCGTACAGTTTCGGCGAAGCCATCGTAGCTTCCGTAACCGATAGTCTTCGGCAGATAATCGGGGGCGTCCTCATCGGTGAAGTATGACCTCGGCACGTCGTACCACTTCCACCATGGGCAGTTCAGGGTGAGAACGTGATTTCCCATACCGTAATATATTGCGTGCTGACGGGAGAGCTTTCCTTCCTCGCACAGTTTTCGCAGTTCCTCGCTTACGTACCGCTCGTACAGATTTTCCGAATGGACCTCCCAGCCGTCTCTTGCAAGATGTATACAGCTCGGTACCTTATCGGGCTCTAAATGCGCCATAGCCGCTTTTACTCTTTCACAACGTGTCATGATCAGCCTCCTGAGTTTATTCTTGAGATAATTATACCATACAAAATAAAAAAACGCAAGATTTTTTTACCTTGCGGTAAAATTTCTTGCGACTCGTATATTTAATGAAATCGTGCTACGCACGGTGAAATCTTCGGCTTCGCCTCAGATGAAATTAAATCCGCTCCTATATCTCCCCGCGAAGCGGGATTTCATCCGCCATCGGTGGATTTAACTGAAAAACCACTTCTTTCGAAGTGGTTTTTTATGGTGCACCTTCAGGGATTCGAACCCTGGACCCACTGATTAAGAGTCAGTTGCTCTACCAGCTGAGCTAAAGGTACATTCGCAGTTCCGAAGACCTGTCGTCTTGGAACATTGATATTATAACACATCTGAAAACAAATTGCAAGAGTTTGTAGATGTATATTTCAATTTTTGAAATGTATTTTTTCAACATTTCAGGCATCAGCGTTCTGTTTTGCCCTTCCGTGAGCCTTGAAGGTCATCATCGCAAAGCCCAGACACTCGGGACGTTTCTCTTTCGGAAAATATTCCGTAACGAGATCGTGATAATCTATCATTTCGCTGTTGAGCCCGTGAGAGCGCATATAGTTGTGTAAGAACTTGTCGTACCCGTCCGCCGCGCTCCGACAGGTCTTGAGCGCCTTACGGCAGTCCTCCTCGCCCTCCGTCACACCGCTTATGCCTTCTATTCCTTCGTTGCAAAGAAGTATGCTCGGGAAACGCTTACCCGTATCCCCGCTTCCCAGGTATCCTATCCTTTCGATAGTCTCGAGATACGCCGTCAAATCGTTATAGCAGGCGATACCGTGATCCTTGGCTCCTCTTCCTTGAAGTGCGCCTCCGCAGATGAGGACGTCGCAGGAAGGAACGTGCCAGCATACGCAGGAGCTGTCATGTCCTGCCGCGGGTATCGGATATATGCACTCAAAGCCGTCCTTATTTTCTACGTTCTCATTACTCGCGAGCATACCGCCTATCTCTCTGAGCGGCGGCGCCCAATCGGGAAAGTCCGACCAGCGCTCTATCATGTGGAATACGGGATTCTTCAGCTTTTCCGCCTGGTACGAGGTAGCCAGTATACGTACCCCCGGAGCAAGCTGCTTCAGCTTATGCGCTCCGCCGATGCACTCGGGATGACAGTCCGTAAACATAAGATAGTTGATCTTTGAAAGGGACAGCTTTTTCTTTTTCAAGGCGGGAACGAGATGATCCGCCACCGACGCGTCACAGCTTCCGCAATTGATAAGGAAGTTCTGATTCGAGATCGTGACAAGCGTTATCGGCGCGCCCAATTTCTGATTCGGCATCTCAAGACGAAACACGGTCTCTTTTACTATCTCTTTAAACAGCTGCATCGCGCGCACCTCCTTGCTTTTTTATCATTGTACCACATTCCTATCGATTTTGCAACTGTTTTTTTGCCGCGCACCTTAAAAATATGCAAAATGTATCATAAATCGTCTGTCGGGTATATATAAATGTATAAAATTTACATTGACAATCGTTTGAAAAAATGGTATAATTTATGTGAACATATTAAAATGCGTTTTTGTCCACAAACATCGATTCACAAATCATCAACATCAAAAAAGGAGTATTATCATGGATACGGCAAATATCGGCTCTATTCTTTCCATCGCGTTCGCAGCTATCATGTTACTGTGCGTTGCCGGAGCGTTTTTATTCGGTAAGTTAAACGCCAAATTCCGTTGCGCGACAATAATCGCCGCTGCGGCGCTCGCTTTTCTCGCAACTCTGATCTTTAAAGCAAACGTTGCTACAGAGACGGTCTTGAACAATCTGATCCTGGTGCTTCAGAATTCCGGTGAGACACAGTTCGCAAGCATCGCGACTCAGCTCTCTTCCGTAGCTGAAACTCTGCTTTCCGTAACGGGAGCAGCTCTCGCCCCGATCATCTTCCTCGCATTCTTCATAGTTTTCTCTGTGATCGCTTTCGTGCTGAGCGTTATCGTATGGCTTTTCAAGGCGATAGTTTATTCAGCATCCGAAAAAAAGAAGAAGAACGGCGCTATCACTCGTCTGGTAACGGGCGCAGTATCCGGCCTGGTCGTAGCCTTCTGTCTGCTCGTTCCCATCGCGGCTTACGGCGAGATCGCGGCTATCGCGCTTCCCGAGCTCGAGGCTAACGGAGTCATCGAGGGAAACACCGAAGAGATCAATTCCACGGTCGCTTCCGTAAACGAGTCCCTTCCCGTCAGCATATTCAAAAAAGCAGGCGGCAGCCTCGTCGTAAATTCACTTACAAGCATCGACATCAAGGATGACACCTCGGTAACGAAGGTCCAGCTCTCCGTTGAGACCGAAAACATCGCTAAGCTCTACTCTCACATCTCCTCCCTCTCCGGCAAGGAGATCAGCCAGTATTCCGAGGCTGAAGCCGAGGCTATCACAGCCATCGGCGACGATCTTGCCTCCTCAAAGCTGATATCCAAGCTTGCGGGAGAGCTGATCTATACGGCTACCGACGCTTGGCAGCACGGCGAGACCTTCATCGGTATCGAAAAGCCCTCTCTCGGAGAGACCTTTGATCCCGTTTTCGACGAGATCGTCAACATCTCCCACGATGACGCCAAAAACGTCACTTACCTCGGAGAGGATATCACGACCATCGCTCATCTCGTTTCCGAATTCGCAAAATCAGGACTTTTCGCTAAGCTTGATGCCGAGCCAAGCGAGCTTCTCAATACGCTCACCTCAGACGGAGTTATCGAAAAGATCATCTCCGAGCTCAACCACAACGCAAGAATGAAGCGTCTGATCCCCGTAGTTTCCAACATCGGATTCAAGCTCATCGGCGACACCATCGGTATTCCCGAAACAAAGGTCGAGGTCTACGACGACATGATGTCCACCGTAGCCACCAAGCTCAACGACACAGCAACTCTTCCCGAACCCGAAAGGATCGAAACCATCGCGGATATGATAACCTCTGCGACGGCAGACGCGGGCATGAACATCGAAGAGACCGAGGCCCGTATCCTTGCGGCAGGTCTTTCACAGTATTTCGAAGATGACAACATGGTAACCCCCGAAGAGGTCACACAGTTCTTTTCTGAGGTATCCGACGCAATGTCAAGCGAAGAAGGCTCCTCTACGGAAGGCATCGCGTACAAAACCGGCGCTTTCGTAGTCAAGCTTAACGGAAACGGTTCCAAAAAAGATGCCGCAGGCTTTGCCGCAAAGCTTCTCAAGCAGCTTCATAAGACAGGTGCAATAGAGAATGAAACCGAAAGAAACCGTCAGATCGAAGACGCCATAAAGTCCTCTCCTCTCTTTGAGAACATTCCCGAGGACGTAAAGGAAAGCATTCAGGGCAACATCATCGAAAAGGCTCAGAACGCGGACTTCACAGCTTCCGCAAGCTCCCTCGATAACATCTCCGCTCTTGCTTCCTCCGAAACCGCTACGGAAAAGATCACATCTATAACCATGTCGGATATCAAATTTGATCCCGACGATTATATGAACAGCTCCGCATCCGCAGAGGACCTCACGAATACAATGGTAAACGTATTCAAGAGCGCTTCCTCCATCGTCAACTCTCTTAACGGTTCCGAAGAGGACGGCGCCGACAAGCTAAGTTCCATGACCACAGGTCTCGGCGGAATCCTCGACGCCCTTTCAAGCTCCGACAGCTACGGTAAAGATAAGGCTCACAACCTCTTCGCGGCAGTCGTGACCTCTTCTATAGTGACTGACTCCACAGGTCTTTCCAAGGAAGACACCTTCAAGATCGTAGAGGGAACCAAGGACATTGAAAACTATACCGGTCTCGTAGGAACGATGACTCAGATGGGTAACGTAGTCAGCGGTATGCAGAACAGCAAGGTCAACGCCGACGATCTCGTTTCTCTCATCAAGAACCTTGACAAAACTACCGTTGCTCTCATTGACTCTCTCGTCACCGCCGATACTATCGAAGGCTTCGGCATCGGCGCAGAGAACTCCGAGGACGCCGCTAAGCTGGTACACAAGCTCTTCAGCATCCTCGCCGATATCAACGACGAAAGCACCTTTGAAAATGAAGCTAACGCAGTCAAGCACCTGCTTGACCTCGCCACGAGCGCTTCCGATCTTGGTGACGCAAACACCGCCTTCGGCGCAAACGGCGCTCTCTCCTGCACAGCAACAGAATTCCTCGACTACGTTTACGGCAGCGTTGCCGTACGCCAGACCTTCGAATATTCCAAATCTGAGCTCGGAGTCAACCCCTTCAGCGTGACTCTCAACGCCGAAGACAAGGACGTTCTTGTAAATGCGTGCGATTCCTTCAAGGCTTCTCACGCAAATTCCGAAGGCTTCATTCAGTCCGTCTACGCATTCTTCGGACTTTAATAACTATAATAAAAAATAACCAACCGTATAATGATTATGACCATCGGTACTCCCGATGGTCATAATGGTTTAATAACAAAAACATGAAACAAACTCAAAAAGATCTTAATCCATTTGAATATTCCGATTCGAACAAGCGCTATCACACAATGGACTACTATATGCGCCGAAGATTCGGTCAGAAAGCCTGTAAGGTCCCGATAGACGGCGGCTTTACCTGCCCGAACCGCGACGGCTCGAAGGGAGTCGGCGGATGCGCCTTCTGTTCCAAAAACGGAAGCGGTGACTTCACCGCAGGCAGAGCTCACAGTATAACCGAGCAGATAGATATAGGCGCGGAGATGATGCGCAAAAAATGGGCGGAAGCGATCTTGATCCCATATTTTCAATCATACACCAATACCTATGCGCCGCTGAGCGTTCTTAAAGAGCGTTATGAGGAAGCCCTGAGCCATCCGCTTGCAAGCGGGCTTTGTATAGCTACGAGGGCTGACTGTATAACCCCGGAGATTGCAGAATATCTGCGCGAGCTCTCAAAAAAACATTTCGTCATGCTGGAGCTTGGACTGCAGACCTCAAACGACGTCACCGCCCAAAGGATCAACCGTTGCCACAGCTTTGAAGATTTTCGCCGCGGCTACGATATGGTAAGAGATCTTTTCACCTGCGTCCACATCATAAACGGTCTTATAGGAGAAACTAAAAGCGATATGCTCCGAACCGCAAAAGACGTAGCCGCTCTCCGTCCGTCAGCCGTAAAGATCCACCTTTTACACGTCATAAAAGGTACGGAAACGGAGAGACAATATCTTAGCGGCGAGCTTGAGACCATGTCGCTTTCCGATTACGTCTCCACGGTTTGCGATCAGCTCGAGCTCCTTCCGAAGGAAACCGTGATCGAGCGAGTTACCGGAGACGGAAGCGCCGATACCCTGGTCGCCCCTCTTTGGAGCAAAAAGAAGCTGGTCGTTCAGAACGAGATCGATAAAGAGCTCCTTGCCCGAGGCAGTCATCAAGGAGCAAAATTTTTGTGCCGTTAATTCGTTTAAGCAGAATGCGCGGCGTTATTTCCCGTCAAACCGCGCCGTCGCCTTAAACCTTCGGAAGATAATTTATCGGGTTCACGGTCTTGCCGTTCTTTCTGATCTCAAAATGCAAATGAGGACCCGTGACGTTACCCGTAGTTCCGCTTTTGGCGATCTCCTGACCTTTATATACCCTATCGCCGACCTTTACGGACATCTTGCTGAGATGGGCGTAATAGGTCTCGTCGCCGTTATCGTGCTGTATCTTTATCAGATAACCGTAACTGCCGAGATAAGCCGCGTGAGTGACCTTTCCACCGTCTGCGGCGTATATGCTCGTGCCCTTTGCGGCTCGCAGATCTATACCTATATGATAATCGTACTTTCCCCTTAACATTCTCGGTCCGTAGTAGGACGTGACGTAAACGCTCTTGGTGGGCCACGCGTATTTACCCGTAGACGCCGTGGATTTTTTCGTTCCGATCAGCACGACCTTATTCACGGGTGATTTCACGGTCTTTTCGTTTACGAGCTCTCTCGAGACCTCTGTATCGTCTTTATATGTAACCCGATACGTCTGAAGCGTCTCCCCCTTGACGCCCTCGGTCTTCACTTTACTCGTTCCTTCATAATAGGAAGATGAATTCTGATATACCGTTTCAAATGATATATATTTAGTTTCTTTTTCATTTACCGTATACGAAAAGGTTATCCTTCCGCCGTCCGCATAGTATTTTTCGGCGGCTTCCTCTGCGCTTTTTATCTCTTCGGGAAGACAAAACGTATCGCTGACCGTAAGCTCGTTTTCAACCGTTACCTTTATTATCTCTGCGTACTTTTCCGAAAGCTCGGCTTCTTTTTCCTCCTCAAACAGCTCTTTCAGCTCTTCCAGCCTGCTTTCGTCGCTGAGATACGCTACCTCCTTCCCGTCGATCTTCAATATATACGCCTCGATCCTCGGATCGGGTTTTTCCTCCGGCTCTTCGTCGGGCGTCTCTTCCGGATCGTCCTTCGGAGCTTCCTCCTGCTCCTCGTTTTCAGCGCCGCCGAAGTTACCCGCGCCCCCGTTTCCTACATTTTCGGAGCTGCCGACGTCACCTTCAGGAGCGTTTTCGATATCATCGCTCTCCGAGCAACCGGTAAATATTATCGCCGGAATCATTATCAGTAATATTATAAGTATTCTTTTAAGCAAATATAATCCTTCCTTTCTCTGTTTTTTCCGCCGCGCATCCTCCGGCATCGCTTCCGCCTGCGGATAATCAATTATACCACCGCTCGGCTTTTCATTCAACCCCTAAACGAAAGTTACATATAATTCCCGTAAATTCCTGGTAATCAAAACACAAATTTCTCTACGAAAGGAGCGCTGTCTTATGCGAAATACAAAGCAGAATAAATCCGAAATTTTACTGATCGCGTTCCTTATGCAGCTGACGCTGTACCTTGCGCAAGGTCTGATCGTTACGGCGGTATCGGATTTCGGAAGGCTCAGATACGAGTATATGCTCGCATCGGTTCTGACCGTTCCATTCGTTTTCCTGCTCCCCCTTTGGTTTTACTGCAGATTCAGCGGCTACCGCCCCTTCCGAAACGATTTCGAAAACCCAAATTCATCTCACCCGCAAAGGCGTATAACCTTTAAGGGGCTATGTTACTTCGTCTTCGCGGCGGCGGCGGTGATAAGCGCCGTAAATCTTGCAGGTATGCTGACGGACTCCCTTCTAACCTTATTCGGAAAGCCCGCAGAGCACGAACTGCCAAGCGGCGCGGCGCAGTTCGCACTGACCTTTATAAAAACCGTGATATTCGCCCCCGTATTTGAAGAACTGCTGTTTCGGGGCGCGATCTTCCACGCCTTTTCGGACAGAAGCGACCGTTTCAAGATACTGCTTTCAGCCTCCTTGTTCGCCCTGATGCATTATGATCTGCTTGCCCTCCCCTACGCCTTCGGCGCGGGACTTGCAATATCCTACTTCTCCGTCACAAAACGGTCGGTAAAATACGGTCTCGTTCTGCATCTGATCTCCAATCTGACCACTTTCGTGTTCTCGGCTTTAGCCGCGACGATCGAACCCGCGCTCTACGGTAAGGTCTCAACCGTCACCTTTTGGATACTGCTTGCCATAGCCCTCGCAGGTCTTGCGCAGGTCTTTGTAACGTCACGCCGAGGAGCTTCTGAGCGTTCAGCAGAGCTGCCGGAGCCTTTTCCGCGGGAACTTATCATATATATGATCTTCGCCGCAATATGGTCCGTTTTGTTTATTTGAACGTCTGAACGTCACAAGAAATTTTTTGAGACAACGAATATTGCGGATATCAAGTACATTATATTAACTTTATAAACTACGGGAATTACTGAAACTATGGAAATTACTGAAACTATTGACACTATGACAAAAGACGAGTTATTTATGAAAAGAGCGCTGGAGCTTGCAGAGGAAGCCGCCCTTGACGGCGAGGTCCCCGTCGGCGCAGTCATAGTCCGTGACGGCGAGATAGTCGGCTACGGACGCAACCGTCGCGAAAAGGACAAGAACGCCCTTGCTCACGCTGAGATCGAGGCGATCGACATGGCTTGCAAAGCCCTTGGCGGTTGGCGTCTTCCGCGATGCACCATCTATATCACCCTTGAGCCCTGCCCTATGTGCTGCGGCGCTTTGGTGAACTCCCGCATCGAGCGGGCAGTCATCGCCGCCCACGACTCAAAAACGGGTGCGCTCGGCTCTGTGCTGAACTTCAATTCCTACCCGCTGAACCATAAGATAAAGGCGGAATACGGTCTTTGCCGCAAGGAGTCGGAAGCGCTGATGCAAGGCTTTTTTGCCCGTCTCAGAGCGAAGAGAAAATGAGCGGATACAAAAAACTCTCAATTTTATTAAAATAAAATAGTAACTATTTTGTTAAAACTGTTTACATCTTCGGATTTTTATGGTAAAATAAATAGAACCCAAAACACAGTTTATTTAAGGATTGGTATCAAAAATGTCAATGCGACTGGATAAATTTCTTTCCGTAACCAAGACCGCCTCCCGCTCCGAGGCGGGAAAAGCCGCAAAGCATGGTAAGATCTGCGTAAACGGCAAGGTGGTCACGGATTGCTCCGCTCATATCGATCCCGACACGGACGTTATCTCCTTCGACGGGCGCGACGTCGTTTACCGCCGTTTCATCTGGATAATGATGAACAAGCCTGCGGGAGTGCTGAGCGCGTCCAATGACAAAAAGGAAAAGACGGTGGTTGACCTTCTCCCACCGCCCCTGAATTCAATGGAGCTCTTCCCCTGCGGAAGACTTGACAAGGACACCGTCGGGCTTATCATGATAACCAACGACGGCGACCTCGCCCACAAGCTCCTCTCCCCGAAGTACCACGCGGAAAAGGAGTACGCCTTCACTCTTGAACGTCCGTACAACACCGCAAAGCGCATAGAAAACGGTATGATGATGGACGGCAAGATGACCAAGCCCGCAAAGATCGTAATGGAAGACGAGCTTCACGGTAAGATCACCCTCACCGAGGGGAAATATCATCAGATAAAGCGTATGTTCGAATACGCGGACAGCAAGGTCACCTTCCTCAAGCGTCTTACCTTCGGCGGTATCGCGCTGGACGAAGCCCTCGCGCCGGGACAGTGGCGTTATCTGACCAAGCAGGAAGAAGAAATATTAAGACAAAATTAAGGCTTTGCACTAACAGGAGCCTTCTCCAGCGGGAGAAGGTGGATTGCCGAAGGCAAGACGGATGAGGTGTTCGTAAGCAAATGAAAATTTTTACACCTCATCCACCACTATCGTGGTCCCCCTTCTCCCACTGGAGAAGGCTCCCGTATATTCAACTTTAATCAAAGCAAAAACCCATTCAGAAAGGACTTTACAATGGATATAATTCAGAAATTAACCGAGGAATTCAATCTTAAGCTCGAGCAGGTCGAAAAGACCGTTGCTCTTATAGACGAGGGAAACACTATCCCTTTTATCGCCCGTTACCGTAAGGAGGTTACAGGCTCGCTTGACGACGTCGTCCTCCGTGACCTTAACGACCGTCTTGCATATCTCCGCAGTCTCGACAAGCGCCGCGAGGAGGTACGCTCCTCTATCGCCGAGCAGGGCAAGCTGACCGACGAGATCAGCGCCGCCATCGACAACGCCGCTATCCTTACCGAGCTTGAGGACATCTACCGTCCTTTCAAGCCCCACAGAAAGACCAGAGCCTCCGTTGCAAGAGAAAAAGGTCTGGAGCCCCTCGCAGCTCTCATCATGGAGCAAAGAGCGTCCTACTCGCCTTCCATCGAAGAGGAAGCCGCAAATTATATAAACGAAGAAAAGGAAGTAAATTCCGCAGAGGAAGCGCTTCAGGGCGCCCGCGACATCATCGCGGAGGACATTTCCGACAACGCTGATTTCAGAAAAGAGATCAGATCCCTCACCTTCGAGTTCGGCGTTATCGTCACGAAGCAGGCGAAGGAAGAGGATTCTCCTTACAGCATGTACTACGAGTTCTCCGAGAAAGTAAAGACTCTCCCCGGACACAGAGTTCTGGCTATCAACCGCGGTGAAAAAGAGGAGTTCCTCAAGGTGGATCTCCAGATAGATCAGGATCTGATCCTCAACTATCTTTTCAGCGAAGTCGTAACCAAGCAGAAGAGCCCCGCCTATACCCACGTTTACGCCGCTACCGTAGACAGCTACGAGCGTCTCATCGCTCCCTCTATCGAGCGTGAGATCAGAGCTCAGCTCTTCGATGACGCAAGCGAGGGCGCGATCAAGCTGTTCTCAAAAAACCTCAAGCAGCTCCTGCTCCAGCCCCCGGTAAAGGGCAAGGTGGCTCTCGGACTTGACCCCGGTTACAGAACGGGCTGCAAGCTGGCGGTCGTTGACGCCACGGGTAAGGTACTTGACACCGCAGTCATATATCCCACTATCAAATCCGACAGAAAGTACGACGAGGCGAAGGTCATCGTCAAAAAGCTTCTGGCTAAATATAAGGTCGAGATAATCGCCATCGGTAACGGTACCGCTTCCCGCGAGAGCGAGCAGTTCATAGTCGAGGTACTGAAGGAGACCGATACGGGCGCTAAATATAATATTGTAAGCGAAGCGGGCGCTTCCGTTTACTCCGCCTCCAAGCTGGGCGCAGAGGAGTTCCCCGATTTCGACGTTACTCAGAGATCCGCAGTCTCCATCGCGCGCCGTCTGCAGGACCCTCTTGCAGAGCTGGTAAAGATCGAGCCCAAGGCTATCGGCGTAGGACAGTATCAGCACGATATGAAGCCCGCAAGACTGGACGAGGCGCTGACAGGCGTCGTCGAGGACTGCGTAAACTCCGTCGGCGTTGACGTGAACACCGCGTCCTACTCCCTGCTCTCTTACGTTTCCGGCATCAACGCCGCAAGCGCAAAGAACATCGTAAAATACCGCGAGGAGAACGGCGAGTTCAAGTCCCGCGCGCAGATCAAGAAGGTTCCCCGTATCGGCGACAAAGCC
>SVSQ01000073.1 GCA_015064245.1 Oscillospiraceae bacterium
CAAGGTCGAATACACGGTTATCGAAGATGATATCCAGCATATCCCACGCGTCGTCGTCACGGGTACCCTTTGCCTGGAGACAGAGGGTATAGTACGCGTAGCTGAGACAGCCCGTTTCATCAAACTCCGTACTGGAATAATAGCACATAGCCTCAAGGATGTAGCAGGACTTCTCGTTGAGATAGTCGTCCATACGGTAAGGAACGATATAGCAGGTAGCATTACCGTACTGAATGGTATTACCGTAATTTTCCTGGTAATCGTTAAGCTTCGGGACCGGAATGATACCGAAATCTGCCTTCATGTCACGGATAAGGTCAATAGTTCCGATGTGAGTGATATAGAACGCTGCCTTATTTGCCATAAAGCCTGCTCTTGCGACTGTCTGCCACTTATCTCCGCCGCCGGGATCGGATACGTTATCGAGGTCGAGATACCAGTCTACGGCAGATTTATTGCCCATAAACGCAAATGTCTGGTCAATGGCATCCTGGAACTCCTGCGACTTGATGTTTCCTACTATTCCCGCCATACCATCGGATGCGATCGTAGGCGTATTTCCTGATGACTGCATAAGGACCGTAGCTACCTCCTTTTGGGTAAAGATACCGTACGTACCGTTACCGACGTAGGAAGGATCCCACTTATTGCTGTTGTTGGGGTCTTCTCTGTAAGATTTCTTTGCAATAGTGACCATAGCGTCGGTCGTCCAGCCGCCCGTAACTCCTATACCGGATTTGACCAGCTCGTACATAGCCTTATCGGTAGTTCCGAAGGTGTCGAGGAGCTCTTTGTTGAACAGAACGCACCAAGTTCCGTCGTTATCAACGGTATTTACGTCGCCCAGCGCTATATAAGTTCCTCCGAAGAGCTTGAGGTTATTGATGACACCCTGATCCCACCAAGGGCTGGAAAGGTCGATGTAATCAGCCTCGCCGAAATCTATGAGAGTTCCGTTGAGCGCAAGCGAAAGTCCGTTTTCAACCGAAGGCATAAACGCATCGTACGTATCGTCCTGCTTTTCGATAGCGGACAAGATTTCCGCCTTGAAATCAGCCGCGCTCGTACTTGAAGAATATCTCTTGATATTCACCTTGAAATTCTGCTGTATAAGGTCGTTTCTTCTCTGAACAGCGTCAATGATGGTTACGTCACCGAGGTTCTCGTCAACGACCAGGTCGACTGTGTTCCATGCCTGACCCTTATTTCTGTCACCCTTAGCCATAACAATATAGTCCTCATTGTCAAAGGTTCGGAGCTCATCTCCGAAGGCGGGAGACAGCATCTTGTCTTCATCCTGCTTGATCTCTTCACCACCACCGTCACCGGTATCTTTTTTGCAGCTCGTCACTGCCAGCGGCACCAACAGCATTGCCAATGCTATCAATAATGCAAGAAGTCTTTTCTTTTTCATAAATTCTCCAATCTACCGCTTAGGCGGAATATTTTCTAAAAAAGCCCTTTCCGCTGAGATGCGGGGAATGCTTCTTTGTACTGAGATTATATCACATTTTTCTTCCTTATTTGTTACACAAATGTGAACGTGTATTTTTTCTACACTTCGCATATTTTCAATCTTGAATTTTTGTTCATTTTGATAAGACAAAAATTCAGCCTTTTGCCAGTATTTCAAATTTTTTACCGAGATCGCTCGCCATATTGCTAAGCTTCGCATCTCTTTCCGATATCCAGTTATTATACGCGAACACGGATCCATCCTGAACTATCGTATTTATTCCCGAAAGATTGAGCGCGCAAGCGATATCGAACACTCTGTTTTTGAGAATAAAATCCATCATCTCCCAGGAAGCGTCGTCTCTGGTCCCCTTCGCCTGGAGAGTAAGAGTATAATGAGCGTACTTCAGGCACTCCTCTCCGAGATACTCGGGGCTTGAATAATAACACAGCGCTTCCAGAACATAAGCTGATTTCTCGTTCAGATACTCGTCTACTCTGTAAGGAGTAACGTAACAGGTGGCGTTACCGTACTGGATAGTAGTGCCGTAATCAAGCTGATCATCGGATATCTTTGGCAGGGGGAGTATTCCGAAATCGGATTTCATATCTCTGAAATGGTGTATGGTATCAAAAGGCGTTATGTAAAACGCGACCTTGTCCGCCATAAACGCCGGGCGGACGCTGTTTGCCCATTTATCGTCCGTACCGTCACTGATGTTATCCAGCACCAGATACCAATCCGCCGTCGCCTTATTACCCATAAAATCAAATATCAGGTCAATAGCGTTCGCAAATGACTCCTCAAACACCATGGGAGAAACTCCCGCCATGCTGTTATCGACCTTCGTGGGCGTATTTCCCGAGCCTTGCAGAAGAGCTATCGCAACCTCTTTTTGCAAAAACAGTCCGTAAGTTCCCGAACCGACGTAAGAATTCTCCCACTTATTCGTAGCGTTAGGATCCTGCTTGTAAGCGTTTTTAGCTACCAAAGTAAGATACTCCGTAGTGAATCCGCCAACCTTTCCGTCGCCCTCATAGACCTTACTGTAAAGCGCTTCGGGTGTATATCCGTAAGCGTCCAGAAGCACCTTGTTATACAGCACGCACCACGTTGCATCGTCGTCGATGGTGTTTATATCGCCCAGCGCTAAATATTGACCGCCGAGCATCGTTATGTTTTCAACGACACCCTGATCCCACCATTCGCCTGACAGATCGATATAATCCTCTTCGCTGTAATCCATCATCGCGCCCGTCAGCGCAAGCGTAAGGGCGTCTCTTATGCAGATCATGAACGAATCATATGAATAATCCTGCTTCTGTATAGCGAGCTGAGCGTCGGATAACAGAGCGGTCGATTGTATTCTTTGGATATTTACGTTGAACGCTGTGGCAATATGGTCGTTTCTCTTCTTTACCGCATCTACGATCGTGTCGTCTCCGAGATTCTCATCGACCACAAGATCCACTACGTTCCAAGAGTTGTTTGCGGTATGGTCGTTTTTAGTCATGACTAAAAAGTCTTCGTTTTCAAAGTTCAGCTTATCTCCGCCGAACGCAGGCGAAAGGATCTTGTCTTCTTCTCCGAGAATCCCGTCGTTCTTATCGTTCGTATCCTCGGTCTTTCCGCAAGACACCAGCGCTACAGCAGATATTACGATCGCAAACGCTAAAACAAGACCTATACACTTTTTCAACATTTTTAGCCCCCCTTAACCCTTTGCCAGGATCTCAAGCTTTCCCGCGATCTCGCTATTCAGATTATGCAGACGAGAATCTCTTTGAGATGCCCAGTTATTCATCGCGCCCGTTGTGCAATCATTGAGAACGGTCCTGATGCTCAATAGATTGAGCGCTACCGCAAGGTCAAACACACGGTTTCCGAAAATGATATCCATCATATCCCACGCGTCGTCGTCACGGGTAGCCTTCGCCTGCAGAAGCAGGGTGTAATAAGCGTAAGAGAGGCATCCCTCTTCGTCAAATTCAGGACTGGAATAATACGACATAGCCTCAAGAACGTAGCAGGATTTATCGTTAAGATCCTCATCCATACGGTAAGGCACTACGTAGCAGAGCGCGTTGTAATACTGAAGCGTATTTCCGTAATCCTCCTGAGTGTCCACAAGCTTGGGAAGAGGAATTATACCGAAATCGGATTTCATTTCTCTGATAAGGTTGATGCTCATTACCGGACAAACGAAGAACGCGTACTTATTTGCCATAAATCCGCCTCTTGCGATGAGTCTCCATTTGTCATCGAAGCTGACGCTGTCCATTTCGAGATACCAATCCGCCGACGTCTTATTGCCGAGGAAGTCGAAAGCCGCGTCTATTCCGTCCTGGAATTCCTGGGAATTGAGATTCGAAACGATTCCCGCCATACCGCTGTCGACCTTAGTGGGCGTAATACCTGCCGCCTGCATCAAGGTGTAGCCAAGCTCCTTCTGAGTGCAGAGTCCGTAGGTTCCCGAGCCGCCGTATGTAAGCTCCCACTTATTATGGTAATTGGGATCCTCTTTGTATGAGCTTTTAGCGATATAAGTAAGCTGATCTACCGTCCAGCCGCCCTGAACGCCCATACCTTCCTTTACCATCTGATACATCTGAGCGTCGGTAGTGCCGTACGCTGCGAGGATATCCTTATTGAACAGCGTACACCATGAAGCGTCGTTATCTACGGTATTCAGATCACCCAGCGCTATGTACGTTCCTCCGAGAAGGGTAAGGTTATCTATGACACCGCGGTCCCACCAAGGATTTGTGAAATCGATATAGTTCGCCTCGCTGAAATCCACCAGGGTTCCCTGCAAAGCGATGGTAAGACCGTCCGTAACGGAAAGCATAAAAGAATCGTAGCTATAGTCCTGCTTTTCTATGGCAAGACTTGCGTCCGCTTTTGGCGAAGCAGACGTGACTCTCTTTATATTTATATCAAAATTACTGAGAATAGCGTCGTTTCTTCTCAGAACCGAATCAATGATAACGCTGTCGCCGAGGTTATCTTCGACAACAAGGTCAACTACGTTATAGCCGTTCTCTCTCGCTCCGTCCGTTTTTGTCAAAACAACGAAATCCTCATTGTCAAATTTCAGATGCTCGTCACCGAACGCGGGGGAGAGGATCTTGTTACTCTCTTCCGGAGTATCCGGAACCTCCGGCTTCTCTTCTTTTCCGCACGCCGTTGTAAGCATGGGGATCAAGATCGACAGAACCGCAAGGAAAAAAGCTACAAATCTTCTTTTGTTCATTTTTCAGAAATTCCTTTCTAAAGATGATTTAATTTATATTTAATATATCAGATTTTTATTACATAATTATTAACGCCGAGTAAACAAAAACTTCGATATGCTCATACTTATAAAAACACGGCAAATCCGAATAAACGAACTTGCCGTGTAAATATTACGTTAGTTTAAGATCAGCCCTTCGCAAGAATTTCGAGCTTTACTCCGATCTCGGTATCGAGATTGCTGAGATTAGCGTCTCTCTGAGATACCCAGTTACATTCTGCACCGGTTGTGCAGGCTCTGATAATGGTATTGACATTACTGATGTTAAGCGCGCACGCAAGGTCGAATACACGGTTATCGAAAATGATATCCAGCATATCCCACGCATCGTCGTCACGGGTACCCTTTGCCTGGAGACAGAGGGTATAGTACGCATAGCTGAGGCAGCCCGTTTCGTCAAACTCGGTACTGGAATAGTACGCAAGAGCTTCGAGAACGTAGCAAGATTTTTCGTTCAGATAATCATCCATACGGTAAGGAACGACGTAGCACTGAGATGTGTTGTACTGGATAGTATTACCGTAATTCTCCTGGTTTTCGCTGAGCTTAGGCAAAGGAATGATACCGAAGTCCGCCTTCATATCGCGGATAAGATTGATGCTTCCGATATGGCATATAAAGAATGTCGCCTTATTTGCCATAAAGCCGGCTCTTGCCACGGTCTGATATTTATCGTCTGCGTAAGTTATCGTATCCATATTGAGATACCAGTCTGCCGAATCTCTGTTACCCATAAATGCAAAGGTCGCGTCTATGGCGTCCTGGAACTCCTGAGATTTGATATTTGAAACGATACCCGCCATACTGTCAGATGCGACCGTGGGAGTATTTCCCGAAGCCTGCATAATAGCGGTCGCTACCTCAGACTGAAGGAAAAGACCGTATGTACCCGCGCCCGAATAGTCGGGAAGCCATTTTTCTCTGGTGTTGGAATCTTCTTTGTATGAAGACTTTGCAAGACGGATCAGCTCATCCGTAGTCCATCCGCCCGTAACTCCGATACCGGATTTAACCATGTCATACATATTCTGGTCGGTAGTTCCGTACGCGCCGAGGAGCTCCTTGTTGAAAAGCACACACCAAGTTCCGTCGTTATCAACGGTATTGATATCGCCAAGAGCGATATACGCACCGCCAAACAGCTTAAGGTTATTGGTAATACCCTGATCCCACCAAGGACTGGAAAGATCGATATAATCCGCATTACTGAAGTCCACCATAGTGCCCTTCAAAGCCTGTCCGAGTCCATGCTCAACGGTAAGCATAAATGCGTCGAAGGTATAGTCCTGCTTTTCGATAGCGTTGGTTACCTCAAGATTGGCGTCGCCGTTATTACTTGAACCAATGTTATATCTCTTGATCTTTACCTCAAAGTTTTGCTCTATAAGGTCGTTTCTTCTCTGTACCGCATCGACGATAGTTACGTCACCCATGTTTTCTTCTACGACAAGGTCGACAACGTTGAACGCCTGACCGACAGTACGGTCGCCTCTGGTAAGAACGACAAAATCCTCGTTATCAAATTTCAGATGATCTCCGCCGAATGCCGGGGAAAGCATCTTATTTTCATCCTGCTGGATCTCGTCGCCGCCACCGGGACCGTCGTCCTTGCCGCAGCTTGTGACCGCGAGCGGAAGGATGAGCATTGCAATCGCAAGCAGAAGCGCTGTTATTTTTCTTGCTCTCATAAATTATTCTCCTTATTTTTATTGAATTTTTATATTATTTTAACATTTTATCTACTCAAATTTGTTAACACATTATAAATTATTGCGGTTTGGTCTCGCTTTCTGCTTTTTCAACAATTTACCGCTCCGATTTTTATACAAAACCACATACCAAAACGCGGCAAGCCTATTTACAAGCTTGCCGCGAAATGTAAGTTATTCTTTAAATCAACCCTTAGCCAGGATCTCCAGCTCTTTACCGATCATAGTATCAAGGTTATACAGGTTAGCATCTCTCTGAGATACCCAGCTGTTCTCAGAACCCGTCGTGCAGGATCTGATAATGTTATTGATACTGTTGAGATTAAGAGCGCAGGCAAGGTCGAATACACGGTTATCGAAGATGATATCCAGCATATCCCACGCGTCGTCATCACGGGTACCCTTTGCCTGGAGACAAAGTGTATAGAACGCGTAGCTGAGACAGCCCGTTTCATCAAACTCAGTACTTGAATAGTATGCGAGAGCTTCAAGAACGTAGCAGGATTTCTCGATAAGGTAATCGTCCATACGGTAAGGAACGATATAGCAGGTAGCGTTACCGTACTGGATGGTATTACCGTAATTTTCCTGGTAATCGTTGAGCTTCGGGATCGGAATGATACCAAAGTCCGCCTTCATATCACGGATAAGGTCGATGGTTCCGATATGGCACATAAAGAACGCCGCCTTGTTTGCCATAAAGCCGCCTCTTGCGACTGTCTGCCACTTATCTCCGCCTCCGGGATCGTTTACAGTGTCAATATCAAGATACCAGTCTGCCGCAGATCTGTTGCCCATAAAAGCAAAGGTCTGGTCGATAGCGTCCTGGAATTCCTGAGACTTCAGATTGGAAACTATTCCCGCCATACTGTCGGATGCGACCGTGGGAGTATTTCCGGATGCCTGGATAAGGACCGTTGCTATCTCGCCCTGAGTGTAGATACCGTACGTACCGTTACCGACGTAGGAAGGATCCCACTTATTGGTGTTATTCGGGTCTTCTCTGTAGGACTTCTTTGCAATAGTTACCATAGCGTCAGTAGTCCATCCGCCCGTAACTCCTATACCTGATTTGACCAGCTCGTACATAGCCTTATCGGTAGTTCCGAAGGTGTCGAGAAGCTCCTTGTTGAACAGAACGCACCAGGTTCCGTCGTTATCAACGGTGTTGATGTCGCCCAGAGCTATGTATGTTCCGCCGAACAGCTTGAGGTTATTGATGACACCCTGATCCCACCAAGGACTGGAAAGGTCGATATAGTCAGCGTCGGCGAAGTTCACGCAAGTACCCTTGAGCGCCTGCTTGAGTCCGTTCTCAACCGAGATCTGGAAAGCATCGTATGTATAGTCCTGTTTTTCAATAGCGGAGTTTACTTCGTTGACCAGATCGCCCGCGGTGTTGCCCGTCGCTACTCTTTTGATCTTTACTTCAAAATTCTGCTCGATGAGGTCGTTTCTTCTCTGAACTGCGTCAACGATCGTTACGTCTCCGAGGTTCTCGTCAACTACTACGTCGATGATATTGAACGCCTGACCTTTATTACGGTCTCCTCTTGTAAGAACGATATAATCCTCATTATCAAATTTCATATGCTCTTCACCGAACGCCGGGGAAAGCATCTTGTCTACGTCCTGCTTGATCTCGCCGCCGTCATCCGGCCCTTCGTCCTTGCCGCAACTTGTGACCGCTATCGGAACGATGAGCATTGCGAAAACAAGCATGAATGCCATTAGTTTTCTTAATTTCATATCGTATTCTCCTTTTTAAAATATAAGGTTGTACGTTTATTTTATCATTTTTAGCCCAAAAAAGTGTTAACTTATTATAAACTTTTGTGCAATAAGCCTTTTTTCTACCTTTTCAACAATTAAATATAATTAATTTTATACAATACCACTATATTTTCGCGCCTTAAAATATATTTTAAAATCAAAAGAGGCAGATATTAAGTCTGCCCCCAAAAATCATTTATGTCTTCTGTATTTTCTCGATACCGGCTCGCCTATTATAACGCTCATTTTAAAGCCGTTACGAAGATCGTTTACGGTCATTCGCTTTGAGGCGCTCTGCTTTGGCGCCTCTTCTTTTTTT
Organism: Oscillospiraceae bacterium; assembly: GCA_015064245.1. Taxonomy (GTDB): domain Bacteria; phylum Bacillota; class Clostridia; order Oscillospirales; family CAG-272; genus SIG673. The sequence goes on from SVSQ01000073.1 coordinate 8,553, forward strand.
TTCGGAACCGGACGCTCCTGCATAATCGGCGCTTTTTCGGGCTTTTCATCCTGCGGCTTTTTCCTTTTATCATAGGGAGCCTGCGGACTACCCATACGCTGCTGGACCCCCGGCATCTGCGGAAAGATAGGCACCGCCTGCCGTCCGTTCGGCTGTATAAATTTTCCCATCGGTAAAATTTCTCCTTTCTTCCGAAAAACCGATATTTCCGTATAGTATAAACGGCGCGGAAATATCGGTTTCAAGTCAGCTTTTTACTTAATTTTCCTCGGTGGGCTTTGCAGGCTCTTCCGACTGAGCGATATTCTTTCTCATTTCGGTATCTGCCTGAACGTTAAGCATATTGTAATAGTCCATTATGCCGAGATTTCCTTCTCTGAACGCCTCTGCCATAGCCTTCGGAAGCTCTGCCTCCGCCTCTACGACTTTAGCTTTCATCTCCTGGACCTTTGCCTTCATCTCCTGCTCGGCAGCCATAGCCATAGCTTTTCTCTCCTCTGCCTTTGCCTGAGCGATGCGCTTATCTGCCTCCGCCTGATCAGTCTGGAGCTGAGCGCCGACGTTTCTGCCGACGTCGATATCCGCAATATCTATGGAAAGGATCTCAAACGCAGTTCCCGCTTCAAGGCCCTTGCCGAGAACGGTCTTGGAGATCCTGTCGGGATTCTCAAGCACATCCTTATGCGATTCCGAAGAACCGATGGTGGTTACGACACCCTCGCCTACTCTGGCGATAACCGTAGCCTCGCCTGCGCCTCCGACGAGACGGTCGATGTTAGCTCTTACAGTAACTCGCGCCTTAGCTCTCAGCTCGATACCGTCCTTCGCGATAGCCGCTACCACGGGAGTTTCGATGATCTTGGGATTAACGCTCATCTGAACCGCTTCCAGCACATCGCGTCCTGCAAGGTCGATAGCTGCAGCTCTTTCAAAGTCCAGCGGGATCTCCGCTCTTTGAGCCGCAACAAGAGCTTTTACCACCTTGTCAACGTTACCGCCCGCAAGGTAGTGAGCCTCAAGCTTACTTATCGGCAGAGCGATACCTGCCTTGGTAGCCTGGATCATGGGGTTGATTATGGATTCCGGTCTTACTCTTCTGAGCTTCATTCCGATCAGAGTGAGGATACCTACGCGGACGTTCGATGCCAGCGCCGCGATCCACAGCTTGAGCGGTACGAGGCTGAAAAACAGCACCAGAACGAGAATTATACCAAAGGTAATAATTACGGGAAGCAGCATGGACGAATCTGGCGCGCCCGTCGCCGTTTCTAAAAATCTTGCAAACATTTCTTTTCCTGCCTTTCAGATAAATAATTACTCTTTTTCAATAGGTTTAACGGTTATTTTGCTTCCTACCACCGAAAGCACTTTTACGCTTACTCCGCTTTCAACGAATTCCCCTTCGCTTACGACGTCGTATTTCGTATCGCCGAAAGCCGCCTTTCCCGCGGGGCGAAGGTAAGTTACGGTAACTCCTTCGTCGCCCTCGTTAAGCTCGACCTTTGCGGAAGCGACATAGCCGCTTTCGTTATCGGTCGACTCCGACAGCACCAGCTTTTTGGGAAGTATTCCTTTTGACGCAAATAACAGAAGCATCAACACGAAGAGAAGCACTATTATTGCAAGCGCCGCGAAAAGGATCAGTCCCTGCACGAAATTTTCCGCCAGAATGAAGATATCTATCACCATCAGAACGATTCCGACGATACCGAAAATTCCTATTCCCGGCTCAAAAAACTCCGTGACCATAAAGATTATACCCAAAGTGAACAGCACTATATGCACTATTCCGATATTAGCCCAGATGGCTCCGATTATTGCTCCCAATTCTATACCTCTTCCTTTTAATGTTAATATCAGAACTCGAATCCGATGGAAGACAGATACGCCTTACTCTTTTCGAGGCACTTGAAGGGATCGGGCTCGCAAGCGAAGGTCTTATCCTGCTCAATGAAGATATAGTCCGTTCCTGCGTCCTTGAGCGCCTGACCGATGCTGGAGAAGTCCAGAATACCGTTTCCGCACCAGGTGAAGTGCTTTTCTCCGTCTGCCTCAACTGCCATATCCTTGAAGTGTACGCAAGGAAGTCTTCCTTTAAGTCTCTTGATCTCCTCGACGGGATCGTATCCGCCCTTCTTTACCCAATACGTATCAAGGGTGAAGCCCATTTCTTCGGGCGCAAAGCTGTCGGAGAGATATTCCATGCAGTTCTTGCCGTTTATCTCGTTTTCGTACTCTGCCGCGTGGTTATGGTACATAAAGTAGCATCCTGCCTCTGCGATCTTCTTAGCGGCGGGCTTTGCCTTCTCAACGAAGGTGTCAACGTATCCGGGGATAAGCTCCTTCTCCTTTGTGAAAACGCCGGGAAGAGCGCCGATACCGATATATTTACAGCCGAAGGTCTTATGCTCGTTGATGACTGCCTCTGTCTCGTTGAGGATTCTATCATAATTATAATGAGTAAGATTACAGGTCAGACCTGCCTTCTTCAGCTCGTCGCGCAGCCATTCTGCGGTATACGCGCAAACTCCCGAGATCTGAACTGTGGAAAAGCCCATATCAGCTACTCTCTGAAGTGTCTCGGAAAAAGAATCAAGATCCTTGCAATACTCTCTTAATGTGTAAAACTGTACTCCAACTTTCATTTTTTAATACCTCTTCAATATTATTGTGAATTGTTTCACTAACTTTAATATAACAAAATTTACTCGATTTGTCAAGTATATGCCGTATCTTTTCGTATAATATTTTTTTATATCGGTTATAATATCACTATAATCGCGAAAAGCGAGACAAAGAAAGGATGTATTTACAAATGAACGAGACAAACAACTCCTGTTCCACCGGAAAATGCGGCGAACACGCAAACATGTCCATTGGCTGCAACGTTACCAGCTGCAAGCATCACTGCATGAGCGAGAATTACTGCTCTCTTGACAAGATCCAGGTCAGCACTCACGAGGCTCATCCCACACAGTGCCAGTGCACAAACTGCGCGTCCTTCGTAGTTAAGGACTAAAGTACAAAAAAACAGCGGTCGGAGCGTTTCTTTCGCTTCGACCGTTGTTTTTTATCTCTTTATCAGCTTTACCTTTGCGCCGTTGCCTACGCCTGCGGCGTTTGCGTCGTCCGTGTCGATGTGCATTTCGAGACGGAAATCCTTATGCACTCTGATCTGAACGTCGTAGAAAAGGCTCTTTCTCTCTCCGTAAAGCTCTACGTCTACGTACTCGTTATCCGTAACTCCGAAGGCTCTTCCCTCTTCCTCGCTCATATGTATATGTCTGTTGGCGATGATGCATCCCTCTTTGAGAGTTACAACGCCCTTAGGACCGATGATCGTGATAGGAGCGGAACCGTCCAGATCACCCGATTCTCTTACTGGCGGCTTGACCTTCAGCACGAAGCTGTCGGTTCTGGAGATCTCTACCTGTGATCTTTTTCTTTCCGGACCGAGAACGCGGACGCCCTCAATTGCTCTCATAGAAGGTCCGACGATCGTAAGCTGTTCTTTACAAGCGTACTGACCGGGCTGGGAGAGATCCTTGAGCTTTGTAAGCTGATAGCCTTTGCCGAAAAGGGTTTCGACGTCATCTTTGGTCA
>SVSQ01000074.1 GCA_015064245.1 Oscillospiraceae bacterium
ATGCGAAGCGTGGGCGAGCATTTTTGTAGAAATGATAGCAGTAACATCCTTTTTTACAACCCAAAATTCGCTCCTGCTTTTGAGCGAATTTTCTGCGAGCCGTTCCGTACTACCACGGTCTTTCTTTTTCTTTCGCCTATTTCTTTCTTTTTCTTTCTCGAAAGAAAAGGAAAGAAATGGGCATTTACTAAAGAAATAGTAACTTTAATAGAAAAACTATAAAATATACGCTAAATATCCGTCTTAAACCAAATTAAAACAATTTCTCAAAATTTTTCCCGCGCGCGTAGCGCACCAACAAACACCCAACTCTGCATAGCCATATTTTTTTAACATTGAGTTTATAAAAAAAACTATTGTATGTGCTATAATAATTTGAAAAATAAAATGCAAAAATCCTGAAAGGGGGACGGATATTGTCAAGTGTTAAAAGCTTTTTCGGCTTTATAGGAAGAAAAATCAGCAGTTTTTATAATGCTCATCCGATAGTCATGTGTCTGCTGGGCGGCTTGCTCATCACGGTCTATTCCGAGATCTTCGCAAGACAAAGCCCGGTCAAATGCTTAGACTTTATCATAAATTCCCCCATAGTCTTCCTTCTGAACGTTCTTATCGTAATGGGAACGCTGGCGATCTCGCTAATCATCAAAAGAGGCGTCGCTCTCTATACCACCGTCTTTGCACTGTGGCTGGGCTTCAGTACCGCGAACGGCGTTATACTTTTGAACCGTCCCGCGCCCTTTACGTTCTCCGACTTTATGATCCTTCCCTCGGTGCTGGATATCATCACCGTCTATCTCAATGTTTTTTCCATAATCATCATAGTTTTGGCGATTGCGGGCGCGATCTTCGGGCTGGTCATGCTTTGGAAAAACTCCCCGAAAAGAACTGTCGATAAGGGCATCGACCTGCCTGCCTTCTTTATAATCGCGCTTCTCGTGACATTCATTATCCCCGTGGGTATAATGAGCGGTATTCTATCGCACGATTACAGCGATATCTGTAAGGGTTATCTTGATCACGGGTTCGTTTACAGCTTTTCGAGAAGTGTGGTCCTCCACGGAATCAGAGAGCCTCAGGGGTATGACGGGCAAGACGTTGAGACGGTGCTTGCCGATATCGAAGAGGCGCGGAATCTGGAAGGAAGGAAAGAGCCTGAGGTCCTGCCTAACGTCATCTTCGTTCAGCTGGAGTCATTTTTCGACGTAAAGGCGGTGAAGGGCGTCAGCTTCTCCGAGGATCCGATACCGAATTTCACAGCTCTCAAACAGAGTAATCCAAGCGGTTATCTTTCCGTTCCGTTTATCGGATCAGGAACCGCGAATACTGAATTTGAAATGCTGACGGGAATGAATATCGAATATTTCGTTCCCGGCGAATATCCTTACATCATGGTGCTGAGGGATAACGTTTGCGAATCTATCCCGCATCTCCTCAAAAAGCGGGGCTATACCTCCCATACCATGCATAACAATACGGGTACGTTCTATAGCAGATACGAGGTCTATCCGAATCTTGGCTTCGATACCTTTATTCCACTTGAGTATATGTACGGCGTGGAATATAACGAGCTGGGTTGGGCGAAGGATAAGGTCCTTATCTCTGAGATCGATAAATGCCTTGCGTCAACGGAAGGGCAGGATTTTGTTTTCACCGTCGCGGTCCAGCCTCACGGAGCCTACACTACAGAGGAGACTGAGGGCTTGATCAGCGTTTCGGGGTTAGATGATCCCGAGCTTTCCAATATGTATAAATACTATGCGAACCAGATCTACGAGTGCGACGCAGTCATAGGCGAGCTGATAGAAAAGTACGAGGACTATTCCGAGCCTACCGTGATAATCTTCTACGGAGACCACCTCCCCGACCTCAAGCTGACGGAGCAGGATCTGAAAAGCGGGAATATGTACCAGACGGAATACGTTATCTGGAGCAATTACGGCATGGAAGAGGGTAAGGACTCCCCCGACCTGCAGGCGTATCAGTTCTCCTCCTATCTATTCGGGCTTCTCGGCATCAACGACGGAATAATGAACGGCGTTCACAGATACTTCAGCCAAAACGAGGAAGATTATAGGTGGAGAATGGAAGTGCTGGAGTACGACGCTCTCTACGGCGAAAAGTTTTCCTATAAGGACAAAAATTATTCAAGCGCGAATATGAAATTCGGAAACACGGAGATAACCGTGGATAAATATATGCTTATCGATAAAAACCTGGCGGTGAGCGGAAGGAATTTTAACGAATTCTCGGTGATATATATCAACGGTAAGCGTCACGATACCGTCTTTGTGAAGGAGATGGGAACGCTGGTCGCGCAAAACGTGCGGCTTAATGAAGAGGAGATATACCACGTCGCCGTGGCGCAGGAAGCCGAGGACGGAACGGTGTTCGGGTTCTATGACTAAGAATAGTAAATAAAAGAAAAATGGACAGAGGATTTTTTCATTCTCTGTCCATTTGTTTTGTAATGATCTTGCAGAGTTGCGCGCGGGAGAAAAGATTCTGCATATTTTTTAAATTTCGCAGGCTCCTTCCGTCTCGCTTCGCGATCCACCTTCCTCTCGGAGGAAGGCTTGGCTGCGCATTGAGCTCCCACCTATGAAGAAAGCCATTCCCTTACAAAATTGATTTTTCCGTTTGCGGGTCAGATGATGTACGCTCTTGTTGAAAAGGGGAGCGCGGACGATTTCCGAAGGAAACACTCAATAATTCTTTTACGCCGATGCCTTCCGGTGTCGGCGTAAAAGAAGTTTTTGCGGTTTGCCGAAGGCATACAAAGCTTTCTTTCAAAAAGCGACCGTACTCCTTTTCGAAAAGCGACCGTATTCCTTCTCAAAAATAATGTAACTTCCTTACCTGATAAAATTCGTGCGAACGCCTTTTTCTTTTTCGGGAAGCGGAACGCCTGCGGCTTTTCCGGCTTCAAAGCAACGAAGCATATATGCCATGTTTCTGCCGAGAGTACGCATAGTCTGAAGACCTTCAGCATCCTGAGAAGCCTCCTCGGCGTTCGTGCCGTGGATCTGGTTCCAGTACTGAGAGGGAACGACGGGCATATTGCAGATGGTGAAATACTTGTTGATCTCGTCGAAGGTGGCGGTAGAGCCTCCGCGGCGGCAGCTTACAACAGCGGCGGCGGGCTTCATATAGACCTTCTTGCCAGAGGAGAAGAAAAGTCTGTCCATAAAGCAGGAAAGGGAGCCTGCGGCAGCGGCGTAATGTACGGGAGAGCCGAAGATGAAGCCGTCGAACTCTTCGATACGGTTAGAGATCTGATTGACCACGTCCTTGCGGAAGCACTCTCCCGTCTTGCGGCAGACGCCGCAACCGATACAGCCGTGGATAGCGTCCGTACCGAGCCAGAATATCTCGGTCTCGATCCCTTCCTTTTCGAGAGTTGCCGCTACCTCTTCAAGGGCGCGGTTCGTGGAGCCGTTTTTGTGCGGTCCGCCGTTTATCAAAAGAACTTTCATTTATGTTTTTCCTTTCAAAATGATGGGTGTTTTTGTGTTTTCATACCTTTAAAATATATTTGCGTACGCCCCCGAATAGAACTTACGGGTTCACAACGTTTCCTATGAACAGCGGTACGTTGTGCTGATCGTAAACGATGTAGACGAAGGGGTGATTGTAAAGCACGTCAGCGGTGAGAGGTGTTTCCTCTGCGGAAGAGGGCACGCTTGACGCGGCGGGCGTGCCGCCCGCGATCATTCCGCTCTCTCCGAAGGACAGAGAGACGGCGCTGTATATCTCGCTTATGTAAAGGGGAACGGGAGTTTCGCTGATACTGCTGAATCCGCTCTGCTCAACGGAAAACGCGCGGGAGAGTCCGCATTTACTCAGGATCTCGGTGCAATCGGTGATCTTCTGATAAGTGAATTCGGGGATAAGCACGGTGAAGGGGGATACGGTGTGTGTGTAATCAATAATATTGGAGATACCGATCAGATCGATGAACTCGATCACCGCCGAAAGCTTTACGTTTTCGTTCGGTATGATCGCCGCGACCTTGCAGCCGTTGGTGAGAGACTTAACGAAGCCGGAGGAGTTTCCGAGATGGATGAGCTGAGTCTCCTCGGAGGACATATATACAACCTCTTTCTCCGCCTCGGGCGATCTGAAGATGCCCTTTTGCGTGGACTTGAAGGGAGTTTCCCAGTCCATCTTTCCGTGTATTCCGCTCAAAGTGGTTATGGATGAGTTGTTCGGAACGGAGGAAAAGCCGAGAGACAGACTGTAAAGCTCGGAGTTGTTTTTCAGCCAGGAGTTGATTATCTGGGTGGAATTGTAGATGGCGCCGTCATAGGAGAAGCCGTCTGCAAGGTAGTAATTTGCATTGAGCTGCAGGAAAGTAGGGTTCGGGGTGAAGCTCGTAGACCTCTGGTTTATCCAGAATGATGATGAAAGCCCGAAGTCGCTCTCCAGCTTGAGAGCCGTAACGTATGTAGCCATGTATTCGTTGAACTGAGTCTGAGTGATCTTTTTGCTGAAAAGTCCGATGATCTCATCGGCGGTCATCGGCGACGAGCCGTTTGACATCAAAAGCAGCGAATTCATGAGAGCTAAGGGGGATAGGGCGACGTTGTCGGTTCCGTGAATGGATTTCATCATGATCTTTGAGGAAAATCCCTTTACGGCTTCGTAAAAGACCTCGTCGGGCAGGCGTTCGGGGATCGGAACGGGAGAGACGTGCTCTGTAAGACGGTTGTAGCCGACGGTTTCTCCATCGGGCTCGGGGACGTTTGGCGTGGACGGAGAATTGCATCCGTAAAGAACCGAAGAGGTAAGAATTATTACTGCCAGAAGGGCACACGCCAGCTTTGCGCGCAGACGTAACATAGATTTATCATTCCTTTCTTGAGTTGCGGGTCAGATGGTACGTTTGTTTTCAAGTGAGCTGTGACATCAATGCCTGCGCGGCGCTGATGTCACAGACGTTTTGAGATAGTAACAATGATGTGAATGGCTTTCAGGAGAGGGAGAGCTCCTTTTCCACGAGATCGAGGTCGTTTTTGACCATACGGGTAACGAGGTCTGCAAAAGATACCTCCCGCTTCCAGCCAAGAACTCTTTCGGCTTTAGAGGGATCTCCGAGAAGAAGAGCGACATCTGCGGGACGGAAGAATTTCGGATTGACCTTGATCACCGTCTTACCCGTCGCTTTGTCCTTTGCCGTCTCGCCGAGACCGCTTCCGCTCCACTCCAGCTCGATACCTGCGGCGGCGAAGGCGATGTGGGCAAACTCGCGGACCGTGCGTGTCTCGCCCGTGGCGATAACGTAATCGTCGGGGGCGTCCTGCTGAAGCATGAGCCACATGGCTCTGACGTAGTCCTCGGAATGTCCCCAGTCACGCTTGCTGTCCATGTTGCCGAGATCAAGACATTCCTGAAGACCGTATTTTATACGGGCGGCAGCGCAGGTTATCTTTCGGGTGACGAACTCCTTGCCGCGGCGTTCGCTTTCGTGGTTGAAAAGTATGCCCGAGCAGGCGTACAAGCCGAAACTCTCGCGGTAGTTCTTGGTTATCCAGTGACCGTAAAGCTTGGCGACGCCGTAGGGACTTCTGGGATAGAAGGGCGTGGACTCGTTCTGAGGTATATTTTGCGCCAGGCCGAACATCTCCGAGGTCGAAGCCTGATAAAATCTTGCGCTCGGCTTGACGGCGCGTATAGCTTCAAGCATATTCGTAACGCCGATGGCGTCGATCTCGGCGGTAGCCAAGGGCTGTTCCCAGCTCGTTGCGACGAAGGACTGAGCCGCGAGGTTGTAGACCTCATCCGCGTCGGAGATACGCATAGCCGCCATAAGTGAGACCACGTCCGTCATATCGGCGTAGATAAAATTTACTTTATCCTTTATATGCTGAGCGTTGCCGAAGTCAACGACGCTTTTGCGTCTTCGTATGCCGTAGACCTCGTAGCCCTTTTCAAGCAAGAGCTCGGCGAGATAAGAGCCGTCCTGACCGGTTATACCTGTTATAAGAGCTTTTTTCATGTGAAATGCCCCCTCAATAATATAGTTTTTACACTATATTATTACCGTAATTATACCATAGATGCATAGTGTAGTCAAGAGTTTTGGTTTTTTTTACATTTATGCATTATATCGTTGAGAATAAGCAAAAATATCTATGAATAACACTTGACATGATATAAGACAAGTGATATAATAAATGTGTACGCTATAGTATAATTTTAAAAAAAGGAAGTTATTGTTATGACAATCGAAGAATTTTTTTCAACCATTGGTACGTGGCTTACTGATTTCGTTATGAGCTTCGGTTTCAAGCTCATTGGCGCCATTCTCGTACTGGTGATCGGACTGAAATCGGTAAAATGGATACTTAAGCTTATCCGTAAGACCAAAAAGTTCGAAACTATCGATCCCGGCGCGGAGACTTTTATCATCAGCTTTCTCGGAATTGCGTTAAGACTTATAGTCATTCTTACCGCTGTTGCAATACTCGGTGTTCCCATGACGAATTTTATCACGATCCTCGGATCGGCAGGACTAGCGGTCGGATTGGCTCTGCAGGGAAGTCTTTCAAACCTTGCGGGCGGACTTATGATCCTGCTGTTTCATCCCTTTGGAATTGGAGATTTTATCGATTCGGCAGGAGTTAGCGGAACGGTACAGGAGATCAATATACTCTATACCGTACTGAATACTCCCGATAACATCCGCATAGTAGTTCCAAACGGAAGCCTTTCTAACGCTACCGTAAAGAACTATTCTGTAAACGATACTCGCCGTGTGGATCTTGAATTCGGTGTTTCGTATAAGAGCGATCTGAAGCAGGTAATTTCCGTTCTTCAAGAGATGGGCGCTTCTCACGAGCTGGTTCTGAAGGATAAGGACGTTTTCGTAAAGATCTCGTCTTATGATGAATCTCAGATCACCATAAAGCTCAGAGTGTGGGTAAACGCGTCTGATTACTGGACCGTTTATTTCGATCTTACCGAAAAGGCGAAGGAGGTTTTCGATGCCAACGATATCGAGATCCCGTTCCCTCAGCTGGACGTTCATTTCGACAAGGAAAAGGATTAACGATCATAATAAAAGTTTATATTCGCGCGATATCGTCGTATATCGCGCGATATTTTTTGTCTATCATTTTGTCAATGTGATAATGTCCGAAAAACCATTTTTGAAAGCTCAGTTTTGCTTTCAGATCCTCAAAATAGTCGGTCAGAAGGTCGGGGCGGTAGTCCTTTGACAGCAGAGACTGAACCGAGGTCGGCGCGCAATGAGTTATGACGAAATCGACGCTAAAATCGACGTTTTGCAGGTTGCGGGTCGCTTCGTCCAGCTCATCGGGAGAGGGAAGCTCCTCTTTCCACCAGCTCTTTCCCTCGACTCTGTAGCCTCTGTCGTGGGATGCGGCGCCGCCCAGAGTGAAGAACCGTTTTCCGTCGATATCAAAGATCTGACCGCGCATAAGATGATATACGCTGTCCGATATTTTGTGGGCTTTTCCGCCGAAAAGATCTACGGTCTCGAAGGAGCTGAGAAGCGGGTGGTTTTCGTGGTTGCCGTCGACGAAAAGCGTGGTGAAGCTTTTGCTTTCCAGCCATTTTCGCCAGTACATTTCCTCGCTGTCGTTATTCCATACTCCGCCGAAATCTCCGCAGATGATCACGTAGTCGGATTTAGTCAGATCTTTTTGCAATGGAAAACTCCTTGTGCCGAGCTTTTTGACGTCTATCGGTATATGTGTGTCGCCTGTTATGAAAATCATAGTGGGTATTATCCTCTCGTGGACGCGCCCTCGGCGTCCGTAAAATGAAAATTGAAATTTGACTAAACGATCTCTTTCCCATTGAGGCGAAGCATCGTACCTCCATATACCGCCTTGCAGATCACGTTATCGGAGGGATCCAGTATAACGATCGCACCCGCGGCGTCGGTTTCAAGGCTTCCGAAGGCTCGGCGGACGGGGGTATCCTCAAAGGAATTATAGTAGATGACCTTGCAGGAAGATCCGTCCTTTTGTGGTAAAACTATCTCTGCGGCATACGCCGTGGCGCTTGAAACGCCGAGGTCTATGGGGAAAACGGTGACAGCCGTTTCCTTTTCGTCCCAAAAAGGAAGGATAAGCGTATGGAACGCCGTATCGCAAGCCCCCTCTTTTGTAAAGCAAAAATATTTCGTTGGCTCGGTGCTGAGCGCGGAATAGCCTTCTTCAAGGGAAAGCGTAACGCCCTCGGGGGCGAGCTGTGTGATAAACAGATTCGAGCCGCTCTCATAGTTAGTACGCCCTGTTTTGGTCTCATCGTTTATTTCGGGGTGAGACGGTCTTTGGGCGTAGGTGTGCCAGTTCTGGGTGTAGGTGTGCAAGGATGTATTGCCGCCGAAGGGACGGATCATATCGGATACAAGGATGATATTCAGGCTCTTTAAATAGCTTACGTCGCGGTAGTGGCGGAAGCCCTCCGTCGCATCTGTCCAAGCCTCTATGCGGTCGATCATCTCACCCGAAGTTAGATTTAGGGACGCTTCCCCGTTTGGCTGGGCGGGGTTGGAATTATAAAGGAAATTTGTTCCGCGTTGAGGCTTTCCGTCGATCTCCACAGTGTTGTGGGAACGGGTGGCGTGTCTTTGCCATTTGAAATGGGGATGAAGACCGTCGTAGGAGGTCATACCCGTGTCGGTCAGCAGCTCCTTGTCTCCCGCGAAGAAGGTGAGCATAAGAGAGTCCTTATGATTGTGATTTCCGCCGTTCTTCGCAGTCATAAAGATCATAGAATCGGTGTTGCTCCAGCCGGTTCGGCAGGAGGCAGTCTTAAGGCGATCAAAATATGCCGCTGTTTTTGAAGGCTTGATTCCCTCCGCGCCATCCGTCGCGGCGTAGCGAAGCTCGGGATCATCCGTTAAACGTAGATACTGCCTGAGCGCGCCGACGGTGCTTGATGAGCTTCCCTCACCAAGAAAGGGAGGCTGGTGGCTTGGGTATGAGTTATACATCAGATAGTATAGGAAATTCCGAAGCCTATCGTTGAACCAAGCGGGGATGGGATCTCCCGAATGGAGCAGGAATTTATAAATGCTGAGGAAATAGCCGACCATAGCCGCTGCGTAGCCGAAGGTCGCCTCCTCGTAGCACCCGTCTTTGTTTATCAGCACGCGTCCAACTGCGTCAAGGCGCTCGTTTGCCAAGCGCTTCCATTCGTCGCGGGCGGCAAACTCGGGGAAGTAGGTGCAAACGCCCTGCATACCCTTTACGTGCCACAGACCTCGGTTGGTCTCCGCGTAATTATTTTCGGTGGGAATGGCGGTGGCGCCCTCGTAGAGTATCCCCGCGCCGTTATAAAGATAGACCATCTCCTCGCTCAGCCACTTGAGGATGTCGGTCATCGCATCTGCGGTAAAGCCGTCGTGATCGAGAAAGGCGGCGAATATGCCGGGGATCTTACAGCAGCGATCTGCAGATTCAATGTCGCGGCGGGGCGGAACGTTTTCCGTTTCGATGCGACCGTTAGTGTCCGCGATAAAATCAAGCACCAGCTCGATCGCGCGGTCAAGATACGCTTTATTTCCCGTACGAACGCCCTCCATAGCGATGGCGGTGTGACCGTAAAAGCGGGTATTATATGTGATATATTCGCTTGGGCAGTTATCGGGGCGAACCCAGTCAAAGCCGCCGGGGATTCCGTTCCAGGAGTAGTGCGCGAGCCTGTAATTTGCCCAAGTCATAGGCGCGAAGGCGCTTTTTTCTCCCTCATACTCTGCCCAGGATTGATTGTAAGCCGAGAAAACGTGAATATCGTGAGCGGTGTCGGTGACCTTGTCGCGGTCTTCATCCGGAACCAGCTTTGCCTGCAATTTCAGATACATCTTTGCCGCATCGGCGGGAATCTTGCTGCCGTCGAAGGCGACGTAAGCGCGCCGAGATTTACTGCTAAAGGGCTTATATCGTCCGTTTGAGGCTACGTGCATTGAGTCCTTTACGTAAAGCTCCGCGGATTTTCCGTAGTTTTCCTTGCTGTAGTCGGCGGTCTCATCGTAGCCGCGGATGTATGTGTCCCGAGAGGGGGAAAGGGTTACGATAGTTCCGTCGCGGCGGATAACCTCAAGAGCGGGGGAATATTCCGACTCTCTTGAGCCGAGGCAGACCATATCCGCGGTCTTGTTAAAGGAGCTGATCAGGAAGACGCTGTGACGGGGGATGCCGAGGTCAATTTTATATTCCTTGTAGGAGTCTGTGTTATCGACGGTGAATTTGGTGATATACGCCTCGGTAAAGCTGTAAACGTCCTGATAGTTGAGGGTTATCAGCTCGCGGATAGGCGCGCCGTCGAAGTCCGCGCGGGGAATAGAGCTTCGGGTGCGGTAATATTTCAGCAGCTCTTCCTTTGCGTCGCTGTAATCGCCGAGCTTTACGAGGTCTTCAACTCTGCTGAGAGCCCTCGAATAGGCGTAATTTATCCTTCCCGTGATCTTCCACGAGGCGCTTGATACGTCCCACTCGCCGAAAAAATCACGATCGCTTATATGAGAAACGCCTGCCATACTCTTGATCTCCTTTTCGTTTATGTATCGTTTATCCGAGGGTATTATAACATATTTTTTCCGAAAATGCAATGTTCTTGAAGAAGATAAATTAAAGGTCATGGAAAAGATGCCGAGATATCTGCTAAAATTAACGTTAGTATATTTACATATCCGATTTTATGTGGTATAATGATAATAACGAATATGTGCGGCGAGGAATCAAGTTTGGAATTAAATTTCCAAACACGCCTTTTGAGTATTCTTAGCACAGTGTAAGGAATGGTCGTAAACAATGAAAAAGATAGGTTTTGTGGATTATTATATAAGCGAATGGCACGCAAACAACTATCCTGTATGGATAGACAGCTTGGGTTGCGATTACAAGGTCGCGTGCGCCTGGGCGGAGCTTGAGATCTCCCCGGTTGACGGTTTAAGCACGGAGCAGTGGTGCGAGAAGTTCGATGTCAAGCAGTGCGGGACGATAGACGAGCTTTGTAAGGAATGCGACGTTATCGTTATCCTCGCTCCATCTAACCCCGAAAAGCATCTTGCCTACGCCGAGGCGGTGTTGAAATACGGCAAACCTACGTATATAGATAAGACCTTTGCTCCGGATCTCGATACCGCGAAGAGGATATTTGAGCTGGCGGAGAAGCACGGCGCGCCCTTTTTCAGCACCTCCGCTCTTCGCTTTGCCGACGAGCTTGAGGCTCTTTCGGGCGGGGATAACTTTATAATCACGGGCGGCGGGTCAAGCTTTGAGGAATACTGCGTCCACACCATTGAGATGGCTGTGAAGCTGCTCGGCGATAAGGTCGCAAAGACCGATGTTATACGTCAGGGAAAGCAGCGGATCTGCAGTATGGTCACCGAAAACGGCAAAAAAGCGACGATAATATACGCCTCAAATCTTGGTTTTTCCGTGACCTGCGATAAGGCGGGCGGAAGCGCGGCGAGGGTTGACGTAAAGTCAAATTTCTTTTTGAATCTTATGAAGGATATCGTAAGATTTTTTGACAGCGGGGTCGTGTCCTTCGATCAGAATGAAACCCTTGAGGTAATGAGAGTCAGAGACGCGGCGCTGAATGATGCTGTGATAAAATAAGTCAAAATTAAAGTATAAATCCCCTTAATTTGCAAATACTAACATCACAAATCTGTAAATGAGGGAGAATTTTATATAAAATGAAAGCAACCGGAATAGTCCGTAGAATAGATGATCTTGGCAGAGTCGTTATCCCGAAGGAGATCCGCCGCACCATGCGGATCAGAGAGGGAGACCCGACGCTGACAACATTGACACCCACCACCCGATTTGTGTACGCTATGACGGATTTATCCAAGCGAATTGGAGTAGAATAACGAAAAAACACCCTGCACTACATAGTGCCAGACCAT
>SVSQ01000075.1 GCA_015064245.1 Oscillospiraceae bacterium
CGGAGCAAAGCGGAGGAAAAAGCGCTGACGGTGTCAGCGAGAAAGCTTCGAGGTGTGACACACATCTATGTTCGCACAAGCTTAGCAGTGTCACGCATATATCAAAATTTGAATAATACTCCCAAGTTGTTTACAAATGTTTCTTTATATTTTTATAATTATATGATATAATTATTTTATACTTGACCTTGGTTATATATGCATCAAACATTTTTATACAGGAGAGCTCTATGAAACAGACTATCGCAAGAATCATTTCGCTTACACTCATCGCAGTTATGCTGCTTTCCGCGCTTTCTGCCTGCACGGTAAAGCCATATTACGAGGGCGCACCCGAGGGTATGCGTCCGATAAACGAGGGGGAGGAAAAAGCCATACTGTACGTTCCCGAAAACTGGCTGGTCGACACCTCAACGGGCGTTCCAACGGGATATTATTCCACAAACGACAGAAGCATGGTCACACTGGTGACGGTCAAAGCTGACGCTCTTAACGGTCAGACCATTCCCGAATACTGGGCTTCATACGTTGACAGCTTTATTACCTCCGTAAAGGATTTCAAGATAGTCAAGGAAACCGAGAGCGCATCTGATTATACCACGCGTCTTATCGCAGAGCGCAGTACCTACGTTTACGATTTCACGGCTACGGTAACAGGTCTTGAATACAAGTTCCGCCAGGCGCTTCTCACCCACCCAGACACAGGCGATCTCTACATAATCACTTACAGCACAGTTAGCGAGGTCTTCGACACGCACCTTAGCGACCTTACCGAAATATACAATAATTTCAAATTCGTGACTGAAAAGATCCCCATGAACGATAAGATCGAGGTATCTCTCCCCGAAGACGCTACCGCTCCCGAGGGATACAAGACCGTATCCAGCGAGTTCGTTGACTATCTGCTCTACATTCCATCTGACTGGACGCCCCTCATCAACACGGGTATGACCGCGGCTCACGCTCCCGAATCGAAATCGATCAACGTAAACGCCATGGCTTTCAACACGACTCTTGCAAGTCTTGACGAATACTGGACAGGCTACGAGAACGACCTTGCCGCTACCTTCGGCGAGGTTACCTACGCCGATCCTCAGGCGAAATACCAAGAAACCAAGCTGGACGGATACGACGCGAGAAAGTACGTTTATTCCCTCAGCGTAAACGACAAAGCTTATGATTATCAGCAGTACATGGTCATAAAGGGCGGTTATATCTATCTGCTCACCTTCTGTTCTCCCGCGGACGTCAGCGCTCCTGCGGCAGAGTTTGACGGTATAGTAAGCAATTTCAAATTCAAATGATAGCTGAAAAGCAGTTCAAAAACGGATTTTCAAGCCACCTTTTTGGTAAGCACTTTACAAAACGCTATTTTATGTAAGAAAGGAATTCATATTTATGGCAGTTAAGATCCTGACAGTCAGTTCTGCAAATATGGACCTCAACATGAGGGTATCCGAGGCGCCGAAGAAAGGTCAGACCATTCTCGGCGGAGAATATAAGTACGTTTCAGGCGGTAAGGGCGCAAATTCCGCTACTGCCGTCGCCAAGCTCGGAGGAGGATCTATCTTTTGCGCCGCTCTTGGAAATGACGCAAACGGCGCTACTCTGAAAAATATCTACAAAGAAGTCGGCATCTGCACGGACTACATACTCACTCTCAATTCCGTCCCAACGGGACTTGCAACCGTCACAGTCGAGGATGACGGCGCAAACAGGATCGTAGTGTTTTCCGGCGCTAACGCTCAGCTTTCCGCAGAGCACGCCATAGAGTCCGCCAAAAAATCAGTTCCCGACGCGGTCTTCTGTCATTTCGAGATCCCTTACGAGACGGTTTGCGCAGTATCCGAATACTGCGATCAAGCGAACATTCCTCTGATAATTGACGCAGGTCCCGCAAGCAAGGATTACGACCTCTCAAAGCTTGCACCCGTGTGCGTTTTTTCGCCCAATGAGACGGAAACGGAGATATTCACCGGTATCTGTCCTGTCGACGATGAAAGCGCCTTGAACGCCGCAAAAGCCCTTAAAAAGCTGGTAAAGGCGGAATACTACGTTCTCAAGCTCGGCGCGCGCGGAGTTGCCGTCTACGACGGATCAACTCTTACGCACGTCCCTACCTATCCCGTAAAAGCAGTTGACACCACTGCCGCAGGCGACTCATTTACTGCCGCCATGACCTTAGAGCTTATGCGTTCTCACGATATTCTGCGCGCTTGCCGTTTCGGTAACGCAGTCGCGTCCATCACAGTTTCAAAGCAGGGCGCCGGGGATTCAATTCCCGATTGCGCTGAGCTTGAAAAGTTTATCGCGGATAACGGTATCGTTCTTTAAAACGAAGTTCTTGTACGACCGGATTTGCGCGTTCATCGCACCCGCAAGTCGGAATTTCATCTAAAAATATAGATCAGGAGATATATTTTGAGTACATTACCAAAAGGAAGAGTTCTGGGAGTTGACGCAGGAACCGTGCGAACGGGAATTGCGGTAAGCGATACCGACGGTTTTCTCGCAAGCGCTCTTTGCACTATAAAAGCCAACGGTCTGCGTTCTCTCGCCGCCGCAATAAAAGAAAAAGCGGATGAATACTCCGCAAGACTTATAGTTATAGGGCACCCCATCAATATGAACGGTACGCTTGGCGAAAGCTCCGCCCGCATACACCGTCTCGCTGACGAGATACGCGCGATAACCGAAACTCCCGTCATTCTTTTCGACGAGCGTTGCACCACCATGGTCGCCGCGTCAATACTTAATATGACCGACACCCGCGGCGCAAAGCGGAAATCGGTCATAGACAACCTCTCAGCCGAGATCATATTACAGAACTATCTCGATGCTGAAAGAAGAAAATAAAATATCGGCGGCTACGGATTTGAACGCAGCCGCCGTTTCATTTACTTTTCAGACAGATACTTTTCAACGTTATCAGCCGCCACCGCGCCGTCTGCCACCGCAGTAACCACCTGGCGAAGCTCCTTCGTTCTTACGTCGCCTGCGGCGAAAACACCGCTCAGATTGGTCTTCGTCGTCTCGTCGGCAATTATATACCCTCTTTCGTCAAGCTCGATCTCGCCCTTAAAAAGCTCCGTGGCTGGTGTCCTACCGATGCTCACGAACACGCCGTCAGCTTCTACCTCGCGTACACTTCCGTCCGACAGGTTCTTTATCCTTGCGCCCGTCAATTTTCCGTCAACGATATACGCGTCAAGCGCGCTGTTCCAAAGGAACTCTACATTTTTCGCCTTCATCAGAGGCTCGTGATATATCTTTGTAGCGCGAAGAGTGTCTCTGCGGTGAACGACGTACACCTTCTTTACAAGACGAGAAAGATAAAGCGCGTCCGCCGCCGCAGAGTTGCCTCCGCCCACCAGAACGACCGTCTTATCCTTATAGAAACGTCCGTCGCAGTGCGCGCAATAATGCACTCCGTTACCTACCAAAGCGCGTTCGCCTTCTACTCCAAGCTCCCTGGGATTAGCGCCCGTCGCGATGATCACAGAGCGCGCGAGCAGTTCTTTCGAGTCGGTAATAACCCGTTTGATCTCACCCGCAAGCTCGGTTTTAATAACTTCTCCGTATTCCGTGACCGCTCCGAATCGCTCCGCGCCAGCCTGCATCTTCATTCCGAGAGCAAAGCCCTCGATACCTTCGTCAAAGCCCGGATAGTTTTCGATCACATCCGTAAGCGCCATCTGACCTCCAACTGAGTACTTCTCCACCACCAATGTGTCAAGTCCCGCTCTTGCGGAGTATAGCGCAGCGGTATAACCCGCAGGTCCGCCGCCCAAAATTATCACGTCGTATATGTGTTCCATTTTGCTCTCCATTCTGCTGTCCTTACGGCAAGCAGATCACGGCTAACCCGCCGTAAAGTTTTTTTATACAAAAGCGCTTACGATATCACTATCATCAGCGCTTTTTATTTTTTTTCTTAAATAAGCCTCTAAGCTTTATAAACGGTACGGTCATACCGCGCCAAATCACTTTGAGCGCCTTGAATACCGCCATAACAACAGGTCGTATCTTCAGCCAGATCTTTTCAAGCACCGACTTTAATTTCAGCATGAACGGCTTCATCTTTCTAAAAATATACCGAAGCCTGATCTTCATATTCTTATAAGCCTCGTTGTCATCTCTTTCCTCAAAGAAGGTCTCCATATCCGTACCCTCTTCAACGTCCGGGATCTCCTCAGTCTCATCATGCTCTACCGTTTTGGATAGATACCATTCCGTAGTTTCCGTTTCAAGACCTTTGGCAATAAGACGCTTTTCGAGAAGCTCCTTGATTATCGAGTATATAAACGCAAACAGCGGTATACCGATAAGAACGCCGATTATTCCGAAAAGTCCGCCCATAATTATAATACCCGCGTACACCCATATCGCCGCAAGCTTATGCTTGTCTCTGCCAAGATTGAGCATGGGTTCAATGTAACGGGAGTCAAGTATGGTAAGCAATATCGCAACCACCATAAACACCAGCATATATCTGACGTCTATGATCAGCATTATGAGCGATCCGAGAGCTATTCCGACGATCGCTCCGATGAACGGAAACAGCGACGCCACTCCCATTATCAATGCCAGCAGTACCGCAAACGGAGTCCTGAATACCAGCAGACAGATCAGCATCAGAGCGCCGATTATGAGACCGTCAAGGAATCTGACCATTATATAGTCTCTGAATATATTCTTGGATTTATCCAAAAGCCACACGAAAACCTTATATACCTTTTTGGGCAGCCAGACGTTTCCCATGTGCGAGATGTACTGCTTGATCTTATTCTCACCAAGAAGAAAGTACAGAGAGATCATAACTCCGATGACGATATTCTTCGTTTCCAGCAGCACCGTAACAGCGGATGAAAAGACTCCCGGCAGGGACTGATTCAGTATTTCACCGATCGCCGTTACCGCTTTATCAAACAGCTCCTTCACCTCTCGGCGAATGGAGTTATCCTGCACCTTGATACCTATACCGCTGTAATTCCTCAGCGTAAAGGAAAACAGCCTGTCTGACGGATTCTTTCTGAGCGTCGGATCGATGTCAAAATGGACGTTCACCGAATCGTTATTGGTCGAAGAAAGCATCTCCGCGGTCTTATTCTTGAAGTTCGAGACGAATTCGTCAACCTTAATTCTGAAATCGTCGAAATTGTTGACGATCTCAGGTATGACCGCAATAGCCATGAACATCAGTATCAGCAATACCAAAACGTACACTATCACAACGCTGAGCGCGTGCTTTAATTTACGCTTCATCTTGGTTTTTCCGAAAAGCGCTCTTTCAACAAAATGCACCGGCTGGTGCAGAGCGAAGGCTATAACAAATCCGTATATAAACGGACGGATGATCTCAAGAAACGCGCCGAGCAAGCCCCATATCGCGCCTATGTTCGCTCCGATCAGTATGCATAGCAGCGCGAAAACGCCAACAAGGAATACGTAGACGGCTACCGTGGTTCTCTTTTCGCTGGGTTCGAAGAATTTCACTGTTCATCCACCCCCGATCCGCTTTCATCGGCGGAAGAGGCGGAGTCTTCTCCGTCATCTGCCGTCTCAAGATCGGTCTCGGAAGCCTGAAAATCAGCCATCTCCGAATTTTTGGCTATCTTCGCCTCCGTCTTTTCATAAAGTATCTTTGCAAATATCGCAAATATCGGAACTCCTATTACCATTCCGATCATTCCGAAAATTCCGCCCATGATCGTGATAGCGGTTATTACCATAATAGGCGAAAGTCCCGTGGAGCTTCCGAGGATCCTCGGAGCTATGATGTTACCGTCAATCTGCTGAATCACAAGGATTATTATTACGAACCAGATAGCCTTGATCGGATCAGAAATGAAAATAAAGACGAAGCTTGGGATTGCGCCGATAAAGGGACCGAATATCGGTATGATATTAGTACAAGCTACGAGAACGCTGATGAGAGGTACATACGGCATTCTGAATATCGTAAGGAAAACAGCGGTAACGATTCCGACTATTATAGCGTCCGTAAACGTTCCGATAAGATATTTACCGAAGGTCTTGTCTACGAACGCGATCTCAGAACTGATCTGCTCGAGCTTTTCCTTCTTAAACAGCGCGTGCATACCCTTGTTTATCTGCGCGAAAACGAACTCCTTTGAGCAAAGGATGTAACCCGCAAATACGAGTCCGAGAATAATATTACTCATCTGCACCACGAATGAGCCGAGGAAGCCCATAATGTACGGCGAGAATTTTCCGACCAGATCGTATATAAGATCGATGATCGTATTAAGCGGCGAGCTGAGAACGGACAGGTCGACCACCTCGTTGATCTTCGAAACTATGGAAGCCATAAAATCCGAGCTTTCGGATATAGAGGTCATCCAATCCTGAAAGGAATCGGAATACAGAGCCAGCTTCGTCTGCAGATCGTTCAGGCTTCGGGCGATTTGAGGAGCTACCGCGTAAATAAGCAGCGTCACGAAGGTCAAGAAAAGAAGGTATGTGAAGAAAACGCTGACGCCTCTTCGAACCACGCCGTGACGTATATTGACCAGCAATTTTCTCTCAAAGAAATTGACGATCGGCATAAATATATACGCAATAACGCAACCGTAAAGCAACGGCGACAGGACCGAGATCAGCTTTGCGACAAAAGCGCCGACGTTTTGAATATAGACTCCTATGAATACTAAAAGTATCAAAGCGGCGCAGACGATCCCCGCGTAGATAGCATAGGTGGTATATTTCTTATTCCAGTTGATCTTCACGGCATCCGCCCCCCTTCTTAATAATACTCTAACTATATTTTATACTATATTTTAACCGTTGTCAACACTCTTATAAATATTTTTCATATTATTAAAATAAATTTAAATGTATAAGCATACATTTTGATGTAAATATTAAAAAGCCGTTATTCTCACCCCTATACTTGAATAACCGAGAGCCAAGCGAAGTATAATATTACTACTTACAGTTTTTTTGAAAGGAGCGCCGCAACGTGATAAAGGAATACCCTGTAATTAAAAACACGCTGATAGCCTTGGCTACCATTCTCGGGATATTCGTTTTTTTTCGTTATATCTTCCGTCTTCTGCTCCCTTTTTTGATCGCGTTCTTCATCGCCTTTTTACTTAAAACGCCCATCGACGTTATCAGCAGACGTATGAAGATCGGCAAACGTGCGGTAGCAGCCGTCTTCGTCTCCGTCACGGTGCTGTTTGCAGGCTTCGTGCTCTTTTTGGTAGGAAGCAGCCTGCTGAATGAGCTTCAGCGTTTTTCATCTGTGTTTTCAAAAAACTCGGAGAATTACGTTTCGCAGTTTATGGGCTTCATCGATTCGGTCTCCACCAAATTTCCTTTCAGCTTTTTTCAAAAGGATGAGCTTACGGGCGCTATCTCGGACGCCCTTACGGGTATGCTCTCAAACGTGACCGCAAAGCTTCCTGTTTTCATAGCGGAAGTTATCTCTATGTTACCCGAAATACTGCTTTTCACCGTTATAATCATCATGGCGTCCTACTATTTTTGCGCTGATTTTGAAAAGATACGATCCGCGCTCCGATCTGTCATACCGAAAAGCATAAACGATAGACTGACCGTATTCAAATCCCGTCTGATGAGCACGGGGGTGTCCTATCTGCGCTCCTGCCTCGTTCTCGTCGTGATAACGTATTTCGAGCTTTTGGTCGGATTTATGATCTTGGACGTTCCGTACGCCTTCACCCTATCCCTTCTGATCGCGTTTATAGATATGCTCCCGATATTCGGAGTGGGAACGGTTCTGGTACCATGGGCACTGTATTCCAAGCTTACGGGCGACAACTATCTTGCATTCGGCATTTTTCTGATGTTTTTGACTGTAACTGTGATACGGCGTTTCATCGAGCCTCGGATCATAAGCCAGGGCATCGGACTTTCGCCGATCACCACCTTACTTTCAATGTATATCGGATTCCGTCTTTTCGGGGTAAGCGGGCTTTTTTTCGCGCCCGTAGCCGCAATTCTGATACTTCACCTTCTTCCCGATAAAACTGCCGCGCTTTTCGGCTTCAATACCGATCTCAAAACAAAAAATTAACAAAGCGTTTTCAATTACATCGGGAATTATACTTTTTTGCTATTGACAAAACAAAATAAATAGTGTATAATGAATAAAGTAAAAAATAAGGTTCCTTTGCAGGCAGCGAAGGGAGGGATATAGAATGGCAGAAGTTAGAATCAAAGACAACGAGCCTCTTGAGAATGCGCTCCGCAGATTTAAGAGACAGGTAACTAAGTCCGGCATCATGGGTGAAGTACGCAAAAGAGAGCACTACGAAAAGCCCAGCGTAAAGCGTAAGAAGAAGTCCGAGGCTGCAAGAAAGCGCAAGTATAAGTAATTTTGCGTTTTTTCTCAGCGTGTACTTACGTTGAAACAACACCAAAAGGTTATCGCACACCGTGCGGTAGCCTTTTTTGTTTTTAGTTTCAAAATTACGCAAATAAATATAGACAAAAATGACAATCTGTGTTATAATGATACTGAATTATTATACTCATTTGAAAAAGCGAAAGGAAATCCGTTATGCTCAAGAAAAACGACGTTCTTCAGGTCACGGTCGAGGACATAAACCATCTCGGAATGGGTGTTGCAAAGCGCGACGGCGCAGTCATATTCGTTCGCGGCGGTGTCACGGGAGACGTGCTTAATATAAAAATCATCAAGG
Organism: Oscillospiraceae bacterium; assembly: GCA_015064245.1. Lineage (GTDB taxonomy): Bacteria > Bacillota > Clostridia > Oscillospirales > CAG-272 > SIG673. The sequence goes on from SVSQ01000075.1 coordinate 8,691, forward strand.
TGGCAAAGGACTATCTGGTGGCGATAATTTCCGATATCATAACGCCTTCCCCCTATCGGGCAGAGCCTGAATGTCCCGCCTTCAAGCGTTGCGGCGGTTGCGTTTACAGCCATATCTCATTTGATTACGAAAATATTCTCAAGCGTCAGCGCGTTGAAAACGAGTTCCGACGCTTCGGAATGACAGATATAGAAGTCCTGCCTACCATTTACGCAAATGAACGCGCTTACCGCAACAAGCTCCAATGTCCCGTTGCCGAAAACGGCGAAATGGGCTTTTACGCTCAGAAGAGCCACGATATCATTCCCCTTTCCGGCTGTTCCCTTCAGGAAGAGCTGACCGCTCCCATATTTGAATTTTTGAGCGGATATTTCAAAGCTCACCCAATTCCGTCCATAAAGCACGTTTACCTGCGTTGCGGAAAAGCCACCGGCGAGGTGATGGTATGTTTTGTGTGTAAAAACAAGTCGTTCAAAGAGGAATCCTCGCTTGCGGGTGAGATCGTCGAAAGATTTAAGAACGTTAAAAGCGTAATTCTGAACCATAATCCCAAGGACACGAACGTCATTTTGGGCGACAAGTGCAGAGTGATCCATGGTTCCGAGAGCATTACTGATATACTTTGCGGACTCAAGTTCGTTATCAGTCCCCTCGCCTTTTACCAGGTGAACCACGACTGCACCGAGCTCCTCTACTCTGCCGCGGCTAAGGCGGCAAATATTCAGCCTTCCGAGACGGTCTGCGACCTTTTCTGCGGTATCGGAACGGTCGGGCTTTGCATCAACGCCATGACGCCCGCAAAGAAGCTGATCGGCGTTGAGATCATTCCCGAGGCTATCGAAAACGCAAGGCAGAACGCCGCGCTGAACGGTGTTGACAACGCGGAGTTTTACTGCTCCGCCGCCGAGGACTTCCGTTTTGAGCGTCCCGACGTGCTTATCGTCGATCCCCCGCGCAAAGGTCTTGCGCCCAAGCTCATTGAATATATCGGCTCGCTTCTGCCCGAGAGGATCGTCTATATTTCCTGCTCCCCCGACACTCTGGCAAGAGACTGCGATATGCTTATGAAGTACGGCTATACGTTCAAAGATGTTCAGCCGGTCAATATGTTTCCGAGAACAGCGCATGTCGAGAGTGTCGTTTGTCTGACGCGAAAATAAGCCAAAATTGGCTCAAAATGGGTAAATTCGAGCCTTTTGAGCAATTTTAAGGTAAAAATTCAAAAAATAAGTGTTCAAAATCATAAAACGCCCTGATTTTGTGTAAGGACAATTATGATTTTTGAGCAAACCTCAAAAGTTTATTTTACAGCAGTTTAGTATAACATATCGAAAAGGGAAAAACATGATAAAAGATAAGAAAATTTTTCCTGAAAATGATATTAAGGCTATCTTAAAATTATATGGCTTTGATACAATTTTCAGTGAACAAAGAGAGTACATAAATCATCAGGAGGAATATGGGTGGAATGTCAAGGTCGTTTTATCTGTTCTTCTTGAAAACGGACAACGAGTTGTCATTAAAATTGTGAACATTAAAGGTGATAACTTGCTTGAAGAACGTGAAAAAACGGAAAAACAAAGTGCATTTTCAGAGTTTATGAGGAAGAACGGCATCATTACTCCTAAATGCTACATGTCCAACGGAAGATACTGCAATGAATACGTCTATAACGATCTTCCATGCAATGTAACCGTTGAGGATTGGTGCGGTGAAGAAATCACAGAAATAAATACAGAGATTTCTTACAAGATAGGTGAACTGATGGCTCATATGCATATTCTTTCTCTTAATAACAATTATGAGATTGGATGCGGAACACTTTTTTCGGCTGCACATCAGAATGATGTTGACGCATATGAGGATTTTTGCAAGATATGTGAAAATGAGTGTCTTGATCAGGGTGTCATTGAACAAATAAAGGTACATAGAAATGAAAAGTTAGCAGCGATACGATCTGTGTGGGATAAACTTCCAAAAGCAGCAGTTCAAGGAGATATATCTATAAACAATCTTGTTTATGGAAAAGAGGTACTCACTGTGTTTGACTATAACAATGCCGGAGATGTAGTGTTGGTTTCCGACCTTGTTTTGGAGGGACTTTTGACGGCCTATGAGATGGATCTCCCAAAAGGAATAGACCAAAGTGTTAGAGAACAGTTCTTTCCTGCACTGTTGCAAGGATATCTGTCTGTCAGACAATTGAGTGAGGAAGAGGCTGATATGGCGTGGAGCGTTTATACCCTCTATCATTCGTTATGGTTTTCAAGAATCAAATACAATGAAGATTCTCTTGAAAAATTAGTGAAAAATGAAGATTATCTATCGGCAAATCAATTACTGAATCAAATGCTTGAAGATATGACCGAAAGCGATGATGGAAGAT
>SVSQ01000076.1 GCA_015064245.1 Oscillospiraceae bacterium
GTATTCGCTACGCGAGTTTTGGAGGCGAATAGAATATCACTGTGAGGCGTAGCCGAACAATATCACTGCCCGCAAGGGCAATATCAGTCTTTGCGAAAGCAAAGAATATCACTCATAGACAGCAGAATAAGAGAGAGCCTTACGGAATTTTGCTTCCGAAGCACTCTCTCTTCTGTTTTTATTGCAAGTTTCGCATTTGTTTTACAAATGCATCGGGCTATGCCCATACCCTTATTTCATTTCTCCGCTAAGAACACCACGCGTTTTTTAACGCGTCTGTTTTTGTCTAAATAAAGGGTTTCAGCACTTTAAAATAATCATTTCTTCTTGCAAGAAATGAGAATCTTATCTTGTTTTTTACCGCTTGCTTTATCTCTGCGATCTCGGTTTCGCTTACGGATTTGATATTAACCACCTTTCCGTTTCCTGCGTAATATCTGAATCCGTCTGTCATTATGCTTCCGTCAGAAAGAAATACAAGTCCCTTATCTGAAGCCAGTGCGTCGCATCCCACAAAAAAGCGGCTGTCGTACGATATTCCGAAAAGATTAAGAACAGTAGGCGTAACGTCAAATGCTGAGACGGGTTTGCTTATTCTGATCGGTTCTTTTAAAGCAGAGTTGTAAATGATAAGACATCCCCGTTCCTTTTCAAAAGCATCTGCGCTTGTACCGCCCGAAAGCTCGGAAAGATAGTCGCGTCCGTTGTTTCCGGCCCATGTGGAAGAAAGACCGTAAGGATAATGATCGTTTGACAGAACTATGACCGTATCGTCAAGATTTCCGGAGCTTTCAAGCTTTTTTAGCAATAGAGAAAGCGCTTTTTCAAGCTCGTACTGGCAGGACAGATAAGCCTTTATTTTTTCGCTGCTCGGCGAATCTTCATATACGGCGGCGTTGTTACGCGATTGCGTATTCTCGGAAAATGAATAGTTATTATGCCCGCTTACCGTCAGATAATAGGTGAAGAACGGCTCGTCCGAGACTGCGTAATGACCGAAGGTATGCTCGATCAGCTCGGTATCGGAACGAGGCCAACCCGCGGACAGCAGACCGCCGAGATCAAGAGCGGAGTGCCCGTCCTTTTTAACCGAACCGCCAACGCCGTACCAGCTCATATTCATTTTCGGATGAGTGACGTTTCTGCTGTAATAGGTGTAGCTGTTATTATGGTAACCCTTGCATGAATATCCGTTCAGGGCAAACAGCGACGGTAGCGAATAGCTCATATTTCCCTCACCCGCAAGGGACATGGAAAGCCCAACCTCTCCGCTTCCGCGCTTCGGTACCTGTGAGAGAAGAAGCGCGTATTCACCGCCGGATGTTGATTCGCCGAAGGAGGGATTGTAGTAGTTTTCAAATACGAAGCCGCTTTGGGACAGCTTATAAAGCGTAGGAGTCTTCTCAGGGGATATACAATAAGGCGAAAAGGCTTCCGCGCATATGAATATTAGATTCTTTCCCTTGAATATACCCGTATAACCGTTCTGCTCGCTTGGCAATACTGAACTGTAATATCTGTGCAGATTTTCTATATCACCGTCTGATTCTTGTTCGATCAGAGCGTCAAAATCGACGTCAAAGGAATTATACGACGCTTGCGGACTCGGCAGTACTGATTGAAAATCCTCAGGCTTACCGTCGGGAAGAGAGCGGGAGTAAATAAAGTTCAGCTTTGTGGAGCAAAGCAGACCGAAGCGCTTTGAAGCGTTGCTGAATTCGTAAGAGTCTCGGTATGCGTCTTTAAGACTCGGAACGCTGTAAACGTACGAAATGGCGGAGATCTCTGTAACCGTAGACAGAACCAAAAGCAGAGCACAGGATCTTAAAAACGCGGGAAAGCTTTTTTTTGCTGTAACGGGAAAATAAAGAAAGAAGAATGGCGGGAGCAAAAATATAGGCAGCGCGTAGATCCCGCTTAAAAAGGTTTTTAACACCGAGCCCGAAAAGCTTCCGAGAACACCGCTTGACATGTGCAGAACGGTCTCGGGCGGATAGAAATAGCCGAAGGCTCGGAATAGGTAAAATTCAAGAATAAAATAGAAAGCGATAATGAAAAGAAGAATCGCGGTTATAGCTTTTTTGATCTTCGGAGAAGTAATTATGTTTAGTAAAAAAGCAAGAAAAAGCCCAAGTGAAAATGAAAAAAGCAATAATAATGCATAATTATGATTATTCAAATCCGTTAAAAACGCGAGAGCAAGTTCAAAATAAATGAGTGAGAGCGGTAAAAACCAATGGCGGTCTTTGAGATAAGTTTCCTTCAGCATAATAAAAAACTCCGATAGTTATTTACAATTTAGTTTTCCGATTTGCTACTTAAAATATGCCGATTGAGGTCAATTATTAAATTTTTATAAAATTGTCATTATCTGTTTGACAAATTGGCATCTATATGTTATAATATAAAATAATATGTAAAAAATGAGATGTGTAGCGTCGCGAAAGCGTCGCTGAAAGGAAATATATAAATGGCGTCATACACAGAAACAGCAGAAACCATAGAATGTCCGGTCATACCTCTTCGCGGGACCGTGGCATTTCCACATATACCAATGACTCTCGAGCTTGAAAGGAAGATGTCGGTAGCTGCCTTTGAAGAAGCGTACAAAAACGGCAGTTATATCCTGCTTCTCGCTCAGCATAATCCCCTTGAGCTAAACCTGAAGCCCGACTCCTTTGCTTCAGTAGGAACGGTCTGCCTTATCAGACAGTTTATGAAGCTTCCTAACGGTAACGTCAGAATAGTAGTTATCGGCGAAGCGAGAGCGGACGTTATATCCTTGAAAGCGCCCCACCAGAAGGACGGCGTTTGGCATTCAAGCTGCGTTATGGTACGCGTTTTTTCGGAGAATAACACAAGAGCCTGCGCTCTCAGAGAAGAGACTCTGGACGCAGTCATGGACTACGTCGTATTGCTCCCAAATTACTCCAAGGAGCTCATCTCCGAGCTGGACGTTGTTACCGATAACGGCTATCTCGCGGACTTTATCGCGGCTAATATGTTCACAGACCTTGCCGCGAAAGGCAAGATGCTGGAGATCAAGGATCCGAATGAAAGGCTCAGCTACGCTTTCAAAAAGCTTATAGAGCTGAAGGAGATAGAGGAATTCAGAAAAGAAATTAACAAGAAGGTCCACGCAAGAGTGGACAAAAGCCAGAAGGAGTACTACATTCAGGAGCAGCTCAGAGTTCTTCGCTCGGAGCTGGGAGACGATATCGATTCCGATCCGGAGAGCGACGTCGGAGTTTACAAGGACAAGATAGAGAAGTCCGATATGCCCAAGGAGGCGAAGGAGAAGCTTCTGAAGGAAACGGCGAAGCTTTCAAAAATGCCGATCAATTCCGCCGAATACAGCGTGATATGCAACTATCTTGACGTTTGTCTTGAGCTTCCCTGGGAAACCAAGACCAAGGACAGGGTGGACGTAGCGGCGGCTCAGAATATTCTGAACCGCGATCACTCGGGACTTGATAAGGTCAAGGAAAGAATACTTGAATATCTGGCTGTAAGAAGCTTCAATCCCGAGCTTGGCAATCAGATCATCTGTCTGGTCGGTCCTCCCGGTACGGGTAAGACCTCCATCGTCAGATCTATAGCCGAGGCTATGAAGAGAAACTACGTCAGAGTGTCACTCGGCGGCGTAAGAGACGAGGCGGACATCAGAGGACACAGAAAGACGTATATCGGATCGATGCCGGGAAGAATAATCGAGGGTATCAAGCGCGCGGGAAGCCGAAATCCCGTCATGCTGCTTGACGAGATAGATAAGCTCACCAAGGACGCCCACGGCGATCCCGCATCAGCGCTCATGGAGGTGCTGGACGCGGAGCAGAACAAGGCGTTCAGAGATCATTTCGTAGAATTTCCGTTCGATCTTTCGGATGTTATGTTCATAGCAACGGCAAACAATCTCGAAACTATACCCGCCCCTCTTCTTGACAGAATGGAGGTCATAGAGCTCAAGAGCTATTCACAGAACGAAAAGCTGGCGATAGCGAAGAAGTACCTGCTTCCCAAGCAGCTCAAAAGACACGGACTTACAAAATCAAAGCTTACGGTGTCGGACGGTGCGCTTAGCGCGATGATAAACGGCTATACCAGAGAAGCGGGAGTGAGAAATCTTGAAAGAGAGATAGCGTCTCTTTGCAGAAAGGTCGCGAAGGCGTTCGTTGAGGACAAAGAACTTAAAAATGTCAGCGTTACGGTCAAGAATCTTTCAAAGTATCTCGGACCGGTCAAGATGATACCCGAGACAGTTTCGGGGGAGGACGAGATCGGCGTAGTAAACGGACTGGCTTATACGGAGTCTGGCGGAACGCTGCTGAAGGTCGAAGCGGCGTCCATGCCGGGAAGCGGAAAGCTGGAGCTTACGGGCTCTCTTGGCGACGTTATGAAGGAGTCCGCAAAGGCGGCTATGACCTACATACGCTCCCATTCCGAGGAGTGGGGAATAGACGGACAGTTTTATAATACCAAGGATATCCATATACATTTCCCGGAGGGCGCGATCCCCAAGGACGGTCCCTCTGCAGGCGTGACGATGGTATCTGCGCTTGTCAGCGAGCTTTCGGGCAGACCCGTCAAAAACAGCGTGGCTATGACGGGAGAGGTGACTCTCCGCGGGAAGGTCCTTGCAATAGGAGGACTTAAAGAAAAGACTATGGCTGCGTACAAAGCGGGCGTGAAGACGGTCCTTATCCCCAGCGATAACGTAAAGGATCTCGACGATATCGATACCACGGTAAGAGAGAATCTTGAATTTATCCCCTGCAAAACCGTTGCGGACGTTCTTACCAACGCAATCGTACGTCAGTAAAAAGGAAATATACTTATGACAGTAAAAAATGCGGAACTTAAAATAACGGCGGGACTTGTAAACCAGTTTCCGTACGACGGGAAAGCGCAGGTCGCTTTTTCGGGAAGGTCGAACGTGGGAAAGAGCTCGCTTATAAACACTCTTATGGGAAGAAAGAGCCTTGCCAGAGTCAGCTCGGCTCCCGGTAAGACCATCACCATAAACTTTTATGAAATAAACAAAGAGTTTTACCTTGTGGATATGCCTGGCTACGGTTACGCAAAGCGCAGTCCGGAGCAGAAAAAGCAGTGGTCGGCGCTGACAGACGGATATTACACCAAGGACGGCTCTCACGGAAAATTAAAGGTAGTCGCGCAGCTCGTCGATCTCAAGGCGGGAGCGACGAACGACGACCTTATGATGATGGAGTGGCTGAGCCAGTCGGGGCTCGATTGGTTCATCGTCGCAACCAAAGCGGATAAGCTGAATAAGACGGAGCGCGCAAAGGCGCTTGCGGCGCTTTCTGAGCTGGTAGACGGAGTGGATATAATTCCGTATTCCTCTCTAAACGGAGAAGGCAAGAACGACGTTTGGAACCGTATAGGCGCGGCGCTTGCCGAAAATTGATGATCCACTGAAAGGTAAAAAGTAAAATGGCTGAATTTATAATGGAGAGCTGCGGCGTAAACGAGAAGGGCGATCTTACGATCGCGGGAGTTGACACAGTCGCGCTTGCAAAGGAATACGGAACGCCCTTGATGGTCTTTGACGAAAACAAGATCAGAAGCGTTTGCAGAGTATATAAAAAGGCGCTGGAAGAGAATTTCGGCGAGGGTTCGATACCTTGCTTTGCTTCAAAAGCGCTTTCGTTCAAGGGAATATACAGAATAATTGCCGAGGAAGGTCTCGGAAGCGATGCGGTATCCGCGGGGGAGATATACACTGCAAAGGCTGCAGGCTTTGATATAAGCAAGATGGTCTTCCACGGAAACAATAAGACCGACGCGGATATCAGATACGCTATGGAGCTGGGCATCGGACGCTTCGTGGTAGACGGCGCAGAGGAGCTGGAGGCGGTGAACGCTATAGCAGCAGAGCTCGGGATCAAGCAGAAGATACAGCTCAGAATAACTCCCGGAATAGATCCGCATACCCATAAGGCTATAGTAACGGGAAGTGTTGATTCAAAATTCGGAAACGCGATAAAGACGGGACAGGCGGAGAAGATAACCCGTCTTGCGCTGGCGAAGGAAAACATAGAGCTGATGGGCTTCCACTGCCATATCGGAAGCCAGATATTCGAGATCGATCCTTTTGTCGAGGCTGCAGAGGTAATGATCGCGTTTATAGCGGATATAAAAAATAAGACGGGATTTGAAGCGAAGGAGCTCAATCTCGGCGGAGGCTTCGGCGTCAGATACGTTAAAGAGCACCCAAGCTTTGATTACGCGGGCGCTATCGCGACGCTGGCGGAGAAGATGAAGGCGTCTGCAAAAAGATGCGGTATCGTCCTGCCTCGAATAATGCTCGAACCGGGAAGATCTCTGGTAGCTGACGCGGGACTTACGCTCTATACCGTCGGCTCGGTAAAAGAGATACCGGATCTTAAAAACTACGTTTCTGTCGACGGAGGAATGGCGGATAACCCAAGATACGCTCTTTATCAGTCTCAGTATGAGATACACGTCGCCAATAAAGCGGGCGAAAAAGAGGATTACGTTTGCTCTGTAGCGGGTAGATGCTGCGAGAGCGGCGACCTTATCGCGGAGAATATAAAGATCTGCAAGCCGGAAAGAGGAGATATTCTCGCGGTCCTGGTCACGGGAGCGTATAACTATTCTATGGCTTCCAACTACAACAGACTTACCCGTCCGCCCATCGTGATGATAAAGGACGGAAAGCCTTATCTGGCGATAAAAAGAGAAACGTTCGAAGATCTTACGAGAAACGAAATATAAGATATGATTTTTCAGTTACTTCAAAACGACCTGCCGCTTTTAGAGAAGCTTATAAGCATAGTCTTTATGCCGATGATAATTCTTTTCAGCCTGACGTTCCACGAGTATGCTCACGGATACGCAAGTATGCTTCAAGGAGATCCCACGGCAAAGCTTAGCGGCAGACTGACCTTGAACCCGTTAAAGCATCTTGATATCCTCGGAACGGTATTTATGCTCGTCTGCGGATTCGGATGGGCAAAGGCAGTTCCAGTCGATCCGAGATACTATAAAAAGCCTAAAAGAGGAATGGCTCTGACGGCTTTGGCGGGACCGCTTACAAACGCGTTTATAGGTATCACGGTGCTGGTGAACTTCTCTGCCTTCCATTGGCTTTACGAAACGGGGATATATACTTATATCCCGCTGTTCAGAAGCCTGAGCGAGCAGGGATACAGGCTGATATACACAGTCGCGTACGTTGCGATGTATTATAATATTCTGCTGGCGGTATTCAATATGCTTCCGATACTGCCGCTGGACGGCTCAAGGATAATGTGGGCGTTTTTACCGGACAGGATATATTTTGGCGTGATGAAATACGAAAAGATTATCATGTTCATCGTGTTTTTCCTCGTTTGGATAGGCGTATTTACCACGGTGTTTGAAGCAGTCGTTGATTTTGTTATAACTGCGGTCAGCGAAACGGTATTCTGGGCGCTGGGAACGCTGTTTAAATTGATAGTTCGATAAGCTTGTTAAGGAACGGTATAAGAATGGAAAAGCTTAGCTTTAACGTTGAGACCTACGAAGGACCTCTCGATCTGCTTTTGTCACTTATTAAGAAGAACGAGATGAGTATCTTCGATATTCAGATACATATAATTTTTAAGCAATATATGGAATATCTTGCGATGATGGAAAAGCTGGATATAGACATCGCGGGAGAATTTATAACCATGGCGGCGGAGCTTATGCTCATAAAGAGCCAGATGCTCCTTCCGAGAAGCGAAGAGGAAGAGTCTCCGGTCAAAAAGCTCCAGATGGCTGTTATGGAGTACGCCAAAGCCAAGAATGCCGCTGAGTTTTTAAGAGAGCAGTGGGGACTGAACCAGGGAACAGCGTACAGAGAGCCCCAGGAGCCCGCTATCGGAGAGCCCCTTCATTACGAGCTGAAGTCCCTTGAAAGAGCCTTCAAGCGTATGCTTGCAAGAAGCAGTATGATGAAGGAGATGCAGAGGCGCCCGGAGCAGACTCTTGAAAATCTGCTCAAGCACAAGGTGACGCCGATCCCGGTCAAGGTCATTTCGGTAATGCGTTATCTCTACAAAAACGGACCGACGGATTTTGAAACGGTTCTGATGACAAACGAAAGCCGCTCAGATCTTATAGCCACCTTCGCGGCGGTGCTGGAGCTGGTCAAATTCCAGAGAGTGTTCCTTTCGGGAGATTACGATAACCCAACGCTGGAGCTGAATATGTCTCATAATATCGAAAAAGAAGAAAAATCCGACAAAGAAAATGAAACGGAGAGCGAAAGCTGATGAATGAAAACGACGTAAAAGAAAATTTGGATAATGAAAACGAAGCTGTTCCCGAAAAAAACTCTGTTGACGACGTAAAAGCCGTCGGCAGAGCGGCGGCAAAGCAGGGAAACGGCGGAGAAGAAGCGCCAAAGGAAAAGCTTTCGCAGGAAAAGGCGATGCAGGTGCTGGAGGCAATAATGTTCGCAAACGGCGACGAGGTGTATTACGATCAGTTTGCGAAGATCATCGGCTACACCACCAAGGAAGCGATCAAGATAGTCGACGCTTACGCAGAGCTGTATAACAACGATATGTTCCCCCGAGGAATAAGACTTGTAAAATACGATAAATGCTGTCAGCTTACCACTCTTCCGGAGCTTGGAGATTACGTAACGCAGATGATCGGTATAAGAGGCGAGCCTCAGCTCAGCGCGGCGGCTATGGAGACGCTGGCGATAATAGCGTATAACCAACCGGTAACGAGAGCGTACATAGAGCAGGTCAGAAGGGTCGACAGTACACGTCCCATAACCGTTCTCCTTGACAGAGAGCTGATAGAGGAGAAAGGAAGACTTGAGGTGATCGGAAGACCGAGGCTTTTCGGTACAACGCAGAAATTTTTAAAGACCTTCGGTATCTCGTCTCTCAGCGATCTTCCGTCGCTGGATCTGTTTAACGTGGAAGGCTGAAGTCTGAAAATGAATTTTCAGATACACCTTTTGTGGCTTCTGAGCCGTTCGTCATGGCTCAGATATTCCATTCGGACATACCGCCACAAAACGCTATTTGATGTAAGAGCTGAATGGTCATAAAAAGACAAAAATCGTCTGAGAGGAGGAGCATAAGTGGGGATATATATAGCGGCGGCGATCGTTTTGCTGATAATTGCGTTGCTTTTTACAAGGATCAGACTTTTGTTTCAATTTTCGGGCGGAGACGTTACGGTTGCGGTGAAGATACTTTTTTTCAGAATAGATATCACGGAAAAAGCCGAGACGGAGATAAATAAACGAAAATATAAGATCAGAAGGTTCAGAAGACGCAGAGATAAGGTTTTAAAGAAATATAAGATCAAGACGGAGAACAAAAAGAAAAAGGCGGAAGAACCAAAGGAAAAAAACGAGGGAGAGACGCCGAAAAAGAAGATAAAGAATCCAAAGCAGCTCATAAATACCGTACGAGAGCTGTTTGGAGAGATGATAAAGCGTTTTCCGTGTTATCTGCATATAGAGTTCAGGAAGCTTATCATAGGCGTTGGAGGAAAGGACGCCGCTGATATAGCGATAAAAACGGGCGCGGTCATGCAGATGGTGCAGTACCTTATAACCTCACTTGAAAGCCTTACGAACGTAAGACGCGTAAAGGGCGGACAAGTGTGCGTTTATCCTGTATTCGTCGAAGGAAAATGGAGCGCGGAGGCAGATATATCCGCATATATACGGATAGGTAACGTATTGCGCCTCGGAATAGTGTTTATAAAGAATTATTTAAAGTACAAGTTAAAAAAGAAGAAATAAAAAGCAGGAAAGGAACAAAATTATGGAAGAGAACAGAATCAACGACATAATAGCAACGTCCCTTGAAAAGATTAAGGAGCTTTCCGAGACGGGAACTGTCATCGGAGATCAGATCAAGACCGATAACGGAACGGTGATAATACCGATATCAAAGGTATCTCTCGGCTTTGTTTCGGGAGGAATTGATTTTGACAATAAAAAGAATAAAAAGGATGACGAGGTAAGATCCAACGCATCCTTTGGCGGAGGCGGAGGAACGGGGCTTTCAATAACCCCCGTAGGCTTCCTCGTTATCAAGCAAAACGGAGATGTAAGTATGTTGAATTGCGACGCTCCGGCAGTAGTCGCGAACAACAGTACCTTTGCCGCTATAAGCAATCTTATAGAAAAGTCTCCCAAGATAATCAGAGATCTCAAGGATACGTTTAAGAAAGACGCCGCTCCCACAGATGCTTCCTTCACGGAAGAAGAATAACCGGAATAAATGAATATCTTCCGCCATATATTGAAATAAAAAAGGGCGGAAGATATGAAGATAATCAAGCTTACAGCAATACTTTTGGTATGCGCGTTTTTAACGGCGTTTATTTCCGAGACAGCTTTTACATCCGAAAAAACGCACGTCGGCGGCGATTTTACAGACGCGCCGAAGCAGGAGAGCGCGGACTACTCGTCTTTTGCTTCTTCGCAAGCGATAGGCGGAATAGACGGGGGAAAGATCTCAGCGGGCAGCGCTATACTGTGCGCTGATAACGGACTTGTGATATTTGAAAAGCAGGCGGACGTACCACTTCCGATGGCAAGTATAACCAAGGTCATGTCCTGCGTAGTCGCTCTGGAAAACGCAGATGATCTTGCAAAGAAAGTAAAGATCCCGAAGGAAGCGGTGGGAATAGAGGGAAGCTCTGTCTACCTGCAGGAGGGAGAAGAGGTTACCCTTGAGATGCTCCTTTACAGCGCTATGCTGGAAAGCGCGAACGACGCGGTCACAGCCCTTGCGATACTTGTAAAGGGAAGCGAAGCCGAATTCGTAAAAGCGATGAACGAAAAGGCAAAAGAGCTGTCAATGGTATCAACTAATTTTGTCAATCCTCACGGTCTTCACGACGACAGACACTATACCACGGCGCGGGATTACGCAAAGCTTATGGCGTACGCGCTGAAAAACGAAGAGTTCTGCAAGATCATCTCGACGAAGAAAATGTATTATCCGTCATCAGACGGCTCGCTTACAAGAGTGCTGGTGAACCATAATAAGCGAGCCGTCTGATGACGGA
>SVSQ01000077.1 GCA_015064245.1 Oscillospiraceae bacterium
TCTCCAATGGAGCGGGTCTCCGTATGTGATGGACGGCCAGATTGATGTGCAGTCGTGAACGTATTCACCCTCTGCGTAGTTGATCTCGCCGATATCGCCGTGCTTTGCGCGGTACCACATCTCAAAATTGTGCTGCATATAGCAGTAGTTTTCAGCGTAGGCGTAGACACAGCCGCTTTTTTCAACTGCTTCGATCAGAGCGACGCCTTCGGCTATAGTTCCGCAGGGCAGGACTTCGGACAGAACGTGCTTTCCCGCTTCAAGACACTTAACTGCGAAGATCGCGTGCTCGTGAGCGTAATTTGCGAGAACAACTGCGTCAAGATCGTGCTTGATAAAATCGTCGAAATTTTCATATAGCGCGACCGAAGTCTTATATTTTTCAGCTTCTGCGGTAACCTTATCTAACATAGGACGGTATTTGTCGCATACAGCCACAAGTTCCGCATCGGGATGACCGAGAAGGACCTTTATCATAGTCATTCCTCGGTATGCGCCCATAACGCCGATTTTTAATTTTTTATCCATTAGATCTAATCCTTTCGTCTTTGTGAGAAGTATTACGAAACGATTATACACTAAGTTATTAACATATTCAAGTAATATATTTAAAATTTTCACACAAAAATATCGGCGAATGTAACAGAGTTTTTGGGGGGATTTTGGTCATATTACTATATTTTTTTTAATATGAATGAATTTTTTCAAAATCCCCTTGATTTTATTTTGCAAATATGATAACATATATTCGATTTTGCTTTTTGATTTTACTATTTTGGAGGAATGATTTGTACAAAAAAATTGTAAATTCATTGTATTTGCTCAATATCATATTCCAGGGATTTTTCTCGCTTATATTCCCGATCGGATGCGCTCTGCTCCTTTCGTGGTATATGGTAGAGAAAAAGAATATGCCAAGCTGGATCTATGTTATATTGATCTTATCGGGCGTTTTCGTCGGGCTTTTTTCCATGGTCAAATTCATTTTAGGCGCTATGAGAGCCCTTGAAAATCTCGAAAAGGAACAAAAAGCAAAAGAAAAAGCAAAGAACAGAAAGAGCGGTGAGTAAAAAACTGATGAATAATAAAAATTCCTTTTTGAAGGAATGGTGGATAATAGTTGCGGGAGAGATCGCGGTTTCTCTCATTACGGTTGCGGTATATCTTCTGATCGGACAGTTTTCCTACAGAGTCGTAACGGGCGTTATCCTCGGAAGTGCAGTGATAATCCTCAATTTTCTCTTTTTGTATATTTCCGTTAACAGAGCCGTGGATAATTATATGGAGCTGCGAGGAAATAGGGAGATGACTGAGGAGGAGGCGGAAAAATTCGCGAAGGACAACGCGATGATGATACAGAACGCCACCAAGCTTTCGTACGTTATCAGGACCTTTACGATGATGGGCGCTCTTGTGCTTGCGTTGCTCCTCGATTGGTTTGACGTTATTGCAACGGTAGTGCCGTTACTTGCATTTCGGCCCATACTGATTGCAAGCCAACTTTTAAGTAAGAAGAAGGGAGAAGGGTAATGGATATAGCGGTAACAGGACCGAAGATATATTTCTCATTTGAGATTCCGTATATCGGAACGGTGAATATAACTCAGACTTCGGTGTCACTGTTGGCAGTTACGCTGATACTTATGATAGCATCCTGGTGCTTGACCAGAAAACTGACGAAGCGGCCGGGAAGATTTCAGGTCGTTGCGGAAAAACTGGTAACCATGCTATATGGTTTAGTTGAAGATACCATGGGAAAGCATAATCTGAAATTTGCTCCCTACATTGGAACGTTGTTTCTTTCTTCCATTTGCGGAACTTTGATAGGCATGACTCAGATTTTCCGCTCTACCACATCGGATCTCTCAGTTACAGCCGCGTGGGCATTGGTAACGACGGGCATGGTGTGGTATCACAATATTAAGAATTTCGGCTTTTTAACATGGCTGAAGGGCTTTACAGAGCCGATAGTGGTCATGACTCCGATGAATATAGTCAGTGAGATAGCAACCCCTGTTTCAATGGCGTTCCGTCATTTCGGAAATGTTGCTGGAGGATCTGTATTAACTTCGCTGATCTATGGCGCTCTTGCAGGACTTACTTCCTTGCTGTTCGGATGGCTTCCGGATGCGGTAGCGGCAGTATTCCCGCCGATATTCCAGGTGGGCATTCCGGCGTTCTTATCAATTTATTTCGACCTGTTTTCAGGTTTCGTTCAAGCACTTGTATTTTCTCTTCTGACGATGGTCTATGTCGGCGCGGCTTGTCCGCCACCCGAGGAGATAGCGGAATCGAAGAAGTAAAATAAACAAAAACACAAATCAAAAACAACTTTTGGAGGTATTAAAATGGGAATAACAGGATCAATCATAGTTGCTGCAAGAGCACTCGGCGCGGGACTTTGTATGGGACTTGGTGCTATAGGACCTGCTATAGGTGAAGGTAATGCTGTAGGTAAGGCTCTTGAAGGTATGGCGCGTCAGCCCGAAGCTGCGGGAATGCTGAGAACTAATATGATTCTCGGATGCGCTATTACAGAGACCACAGGTATTTATTCACTGGTAATTTCTCTCTTACTTATGTTTGTAAAAATGTCTTAATCAAAAATTCCAAAACCAAAAAGGAGATTTACATGGGAGCTTTTGAAGAATTTGTCGGCGTAAATTTCTTTACAATGATTTTTGCCTGGTGCAACTTGCTTATACTGTATCTCTTTTTGAAAAAGATCCTTTTTAAGCCGCTCAAGAATATGATAGATTCTCGGCAGAAGGAGATAGACGATATGTATTCCGACGCTGAAAATGCTAAGGATACCGCAAACGAACTTAAGGCGGAATACGAAAGCAAGATGGAAAAGGCGACGGAGGAGAGCGAGGAAATCCTCAAGAAAGCGGTGCGTAAGGCTCAGCTTAAGGAAGAGGAGATCCTGCAGGAAGCAAATCAAAAAGCCGCAAGAACTCTTGAAAGAGCAGCCGAGCAGGTAGAGCAGGAAAAGAAAAGAGCCGTAAACGAGATCAAAAACGAGGTTTCGGAAATGGCTATCAGTATCGCGTCTGCAGTCATCGAAAGAGATGTGTCGAAGGATGAGCATACGGCTCTCATTGACAGCTTTATCGAAAAGATAGGTGACTGACGATGGTTAATTCAAGCGAATACGGAAGAGCGCTGTTCATGCTCACCGAGGAAGCGGCGAGGACAGAAGCCGCTTTTGAAGACGTGAAAGCGGTGCAGAATGCGCTGCGCAACGATCCCGGATACGTCAAGCTTCTGGACACCCCGGCATTGTCCAAGGAAGAAAAGCTGATGCTTATAGATAAAGCGTTTGCAAAGGTGGACGAATACGTACTGAACCTCATAAAAATACTGTGTGAAAATCACTCGGTATATATGTTTGACAAAACGGCGGAAACGTTTTTCGAGTTATATGATGAGGCGAGAGGTATAGAGCGAGTAGAGGCTGTAACTGCGGTCGCGCTCAGCGATGAGCAGAAGAAAAAGCTTGCTTCCAAGCTTGCTTCAGTAACGGGCAAAAGGATCATTATAAAGAACACGGTGTCGAAGGAGATACTGGGCGGAATTCAGATAAGATATTCCGGCAAACAAATAGACGGCTCGATCAAAACGCGGCTGGACAGCTTTGAAAAGAGCCTCAAGAAGATAGTCATCTGATTATCAAAACCGAAATAATAAAGTTGGTGATATAATGCAATCGAAATTAGACGACATCAGCAAAGTAATAAAAGAGCAAATAAAGCACTACTCGAATAAGATCGAGCAGGATGAGATCGGATACGTTATATCCGTCGGAGACGGTATATCAAAGGTACACGGTCTTGATAAATGTAAGGCAAACGAGCTTCTTGAATTTTCAAACGGCACCTTCGGTATGGCGCTTAACCTGGAAGAGAACTGCGTAAGCGTGGTCCTTCTCGGTAACGACGTCGGAATTGCAGAGGGAAGCCTGGTTAAGAGAACGGGAAGAGTCGTTTCAGTGCCCGTAGGCGAAAGGATGATAGGAAGAGTAGTTGACGCTCTCGGTCAGCCCATCGACGGCAGAGGACCTATATCTGCAGCCGAATACAGACCTATCGAAAGAAAAGCGTACGGGATTATTGAAAGAAAATCCGTATCCGTACCGCTTCAGACGGGTATCAAGGCGATAGACTCCATGATCCCCATCGGAAGAGGACAGAGAGAGCTTATAATCGGCGACCGTCAGACAGGTAAGACGGTGATCGCCACCGATACGATAATCAATCAGCGCGGCAAGAACGTTATATGTATCTACGTTGCAATTGGACAGAAGCAGTCCACGGTGACCAACGTCGTTGACACGCTGTATAAGAACGGCGCTATGGATTATACCATAGTTGTAAGCGCGACAGCTGCAGATTCCGCGCCCCTTCAGTACATCGCGCCTTATTCCGGATGCTCGATGGGTGAGTATTTTATGGATAAGGGCAAGGATGTTCTGATCATTTACGACGACCTTTCAAAGCACGCAGTCGCGTACAGAGCGTTGTCGCTCCTTATAAGAAGACCTCCGGGACGTGAGGCGTACCCAGGCGACGTTTTCTATCTTCATTCAAGACTTCTTGAAAGAGCGGCGAGACTTGCTCCCGAGTACGGCGGAGGCTCTCTTACTGCGCTTCCTATCATTGAGACTCAGGCGGGCGACGTTTCAGCTTATATACCGACTAACGTAATTTCCATTACGGACGGACAGATATTCCTTGAAACAGAGCTTTTCCATTCGGGCGTACGTCCTGCGGTAAACCCGGGTATCTCGGTATCCCGAGTCGGCGGTAACGCGCAGGTAAAGGCGATGAAGAAGGTTTCCGGTACTCTGAAGCTGCTGTATTCACAGTACAGAGAGCTGCAGGGATTTGCCCAGTTCGGCTCGGATCTTGACGCAGACACGAAGGCAAGACTTGAGCAGGGACAGAGAATCGTTGAGGTCCTGAAGCAGGACAGAAATTCGCCTATCGCAGTAGAGCTTCAGATAGCTATAATATTCGCTGTCGTAAACAATATGCTCAAAGATATACCCGTTGAGGAGATCAAGAATTTCGAGGCTGAGCTTACGGAGTATCTGGTGGCAACAAAGGACGCGCTTCTCGCAAATATAAGAGAAACGGGCGTGCTTACGGACGAGACCACGGAAGAGCTGAAGGAAGCGATAAACGCTTGCAAGGCGAAATTTTTAGATAAATGACAAAAGGAAAGATCATAAACGAGAGGAGTGAAAAGCTGTGGCAGGAGCATCAATGAACGATATAAAAGCGCGGATGAAAAGCGTGCAAAGCACGATGCAGATAACCAAGGCTATGGAGCTGGTCGCAACGTCAAAGCTCCGCAGAGCTAAGGAAAATGCTGAAAGATCACGTCCTTTTTACGAAGTCATAAAAAAAGCTATGGATGATATAGACTCATCCGGAGACGTTCGTAATTCCGAATGGTGCAAGGAAAAAACAGGCAAAAAGACGCTCTATATCGTTATGGCGGGTGACAGAGGTTTGGCAGGCGGATACAACTCCAATATTTTCAAGCTTGCAGAGCAGCTTTCGGCAGGAAAGGAATCCTTGTTTCTTCCGATAGGAAAAAAAGCGCTTGACTACTTCAGAAGCAGAAAAAAAGCGCTGTATCTTTCCGAATACGAGTATATAGCCGAAGCCGATATCGGAGATGCTATGGATATAGGCGAAACGGTGGCGTCGGGATATATGAACGGAGAGATAGATAAGGTAGTGCTGATATACACGCGATTCGTATCTATGCTCACTCAGGCTCCGGTGTATGAAGAACTGCTACCCTTTGCAAGCGATGACGGAGATGAGAAGGGAAAAAACAAGGATCTGCTTTACGACGGAGACGCTGAAGAGTTACTTAATAAGCTGGTGCCGCTGTACGTCGGCGGAATAGTATATTCGGCTTTGTGCGAATCTCTTGCATCAGAATCAGGCGCAAGAAGAAGCGCCATGAGCGCGGCAAACAAAAACGCAAGCGAGATGATCGATACGCTGATGCTGAAATTCAACAGAGCGCGTCAGGCAGTTATCACTCAGGAGATAACGGAGATCGTTTCGGGCGCAGCCGCGCAGTAATATAACAGTTTTCATAAGCCTTTGCGCTTAAGAAAGGAAATTAGTCAAATGGGAAAAAACGTCGGAAAGGTTCTGCAGATAATAGGACCTGTTCTTGATATAAAATTTGAAAACGGTCATCTTCCCGACCTTTTGAACGCTATCGAGATAATGCACGATGGCAAAAAGGTCGTGTGCGAGGTGGCGAGCCAGCTGGGAGACGATACGGTAAGATGCATCGCCATGTCCTCGACGGACGGTATGTCCCGAGGGATGGAAGCCGTTGATACCGGTACGGGCATAACAGTTCCGGTCGGAAAAGAAACGCTGGGCAGAATATTCAATCTTCTCGGCGAGGCGATCGACAATCAGCCCGATCCTGCAAGCGCAGAAAGATGGTGCATACACAGAGATCCTCCTTCTTATTCCGAGCAAGAAGGTACGACGGAGATACTTGAAACCGGAATCAAGGTCGTTGACCTTATCGCGCCTTATGCTAAGGGCGGTAAGATAGGTCTGTTCGGCGGCGCGGGAGTAGGTAAGACAGTCCTTATCATGGAGCTTATCAACAACGTCGCAAAGCAGCACGGCGGAATATCCGTATTTACAGGAGTAGGAGAGAGAACCAGAGAAGGAAACGACCTTTATAACGAGATGAAGGAGTCGGGAGTTCTTTCCAAGACAGCCCTTGTTTACGGTCAGATGAACGAGCCTCCGGGGGCGAGAATGAGAGTTGGACTTTCAGGACTTACCATGGCGGAGTATTTCCGCGATAAGGAAGGTCAGGACGTTCTGCTGTTCATAGATAACATTTACAGATTTACACAGGCAGGATCAGAGGTTTCCGCGCTTCTCGGACGTATGCCGTCAGCAGTTGGATATCAGCCTACTCTGGCAACGGAGATGGGAGCTCTGCAGGAGAGAATCACTTCAACCAAGAAGGGCTCTATAACTTCAGTCCAGGCAGTCTACGTTCCGGCGGACGACCTTACAGACCCCGCTCCTGCAACTACCTTCGCGCATCTGGACGCAACCACGGTTCTGTCCAGAAATATCGCATCTCTCGGTATCTACCCCGCAGTTGATCCTCTGGATTCAACGTCCAGGATCCTTTCTCCCGACGTAGTCGGAATCGAGCACTACGAGGTGGCAAGAGAGGTTCAGAAGATCCTGCAGAGATATAAAGAGCTGCAGGACATCATCGCTATCATGGGTATGGATGAGCTGTCCGACGAGGATAAGCTGATCGTCAACCGCGCGAGAAAGATACAGAGATTCCTTTCTCAGCCCTTCACAGTCGCTGAACAGTTCACAGGTATGGAAGGAAGATACGTTCCGATCAAGGAGACTATCAGAGGCTTCCGCGAGATACTTGACGGTAAGCACGACGATCTGCCCGAGTCTGCGTTCCTCTTCGTTGGCACGATAGACGAGGCTGTCGAAAAGGCAAAGAAGTTAAAGGAAGAAGCGTAAAAACAGCCGAAAGGTAGGCAGAACGGAGCATTATGAAGGCATTTGAACTCCAGATAGTTACACCGGACAGAGAAGTGTTCAACGGTCAGGCGGAAAGCGTTCTGGTTCCGACTTCGGAGGGTGTTATCGAAATACTTGCGGATCATATCGACTATATGGCGATAATAAACGTGGGGAAGATGCGTCTCATAGTCGGCGGAAATTCCAAAACGGCGGCGTGCTCGGACGGATTTATGACCGTCTCTGGCGGAAAAGCGCGTATAATATGCACGACCTTTGAGTTCGCGGACGAAATAGACGTTGAACGGGCAAACAGATCCAAGGCAAAGGCTGAGGAGCGGCTTGCGACAAAGCTTGACGAAAGAACCGAAAAGCTGGTAAAGGCAAAGCTGGCGAGAGCTTTGAACAGAATAAAAGTCGCGGAACTGTAAAATAATAATTAGTATAAAGGGGCTATCTTTTTTGAGACAGCCCCTTTTTGATATTCTTTATTTCATATACTCATAATACAGAGCATCTCCGTCGGGATGAGCGCCTGTAAAAACAAATCCTGCTTTTTCAAAAGCTTTTTGACTTGCAATATTATTTGGGAAAACCACAGCCTTTGCTAACGTTATTTCCACTCCAATAATGTTGTAGGCGTTTTTTAGCAGTTCCAAAAGCATTTTTGAGCCGTAGCCTTGATTCCTTATATTAGGAGTGACAATAATCTCCATAATAGTAAATTCATCAGTAGGCGAAAGACCGAGACAGATAACGCCTATGAGCTCGTCGCCTTTAAAAGCTAATTTGCACCAAAAGTTTTTGTTAAGTTTTGTGTATTCCTCTTCAAGCCAATAGGAATAAAATGTGTGAAATCCTTCGTCACAACCGGTGTTTTTTATCGCAGTTTCGTCAAGAAGAGCTTCGGTAATTTCGGAGTATTTCTCCGAATAATCTTTCCAATCGAATATTATATCCATACTAAAAATTTATCTCAAAAATATTTCCTTTGGCATCGCTGTATAAACATCTATCCTTATAGAAATCTATGAACTCAGCTTCGTGAGGAAATCCCGCGTCAAAAAAGTCAAAGAAAAGCTCTTGATTCTTTTTCGCGGTATCTATCACTCTGATCGCGGGATGTATCTTTTCGTGAAAGCCCTCAACAGAATATATCTTGCCGTTTTTCATCACAGCGCCCTGAATGAAATTGTGATAGGGAACGTCAAAGTGCTCGATAATATCTTCTTTTTTCAGCGTTACTTTCTTTACGCCAAATCTTTCGTCTGCGACACCGTCCGTAACATCCGGAAGATCAAAGGCAAAATAACGAGTGGTCTTATCTCCGTCGCGCATAACGAAAGCGTAATATTTTCCGTTTTCGCTATCGACTACGAAATTGCCGTAAGGACGCACGTCGGTAATATCACCTTCGGATCTCCAAAGTCCTTTTTCCTCGGAAAAACCGATCTCGATAAGCTGAACAAGAGTAGCGGTGAATGAATCGCCTATGCGTTCTAAACGGTAAACACAGCAAACTCCGACCAACTTATCATCGCTTTTAGCATAATTGTTGTAAATATTGGAGTAGAGAAGAGGAAATTCATCTCCTTCGGCATAAAACTCGTTCCCGAATACTACGGCGTTGCTGTGCGGAACTATCTCTTCGGCGCGGTCAAGCGTAAACTCTGATATAGGCGCAAGTTCAATTACGGAATTGGATTCATTACGAAGCTCGCTGAGCTCGTAAACCTTGCAGGATCCTTTTGAATTAAAACGAAACATCAGATCTCCGTATATAGCGCCGTCCAAGAGTCTTGGCAATTTGTCTTATTTTCATTTCGAATGTCCTTTTAGTGAGTTGTTTACGAATTTATGATTTAAACTATGATATCATTTGTTCCGCTGTTAAGTACACATTCATGATCTACATATTTGAACGTAGCTTTTGTACCTGCGGGAATAACTATACTGAATTTGATCTTACCGTCTTCTTTAACGTAGCTTACGGATACGACACCGTTTGGCGTCTTCATACTGCCGGACATTCTTCCAAAGCGAGAGACCGCCTGCGGCTCTATTGCAAGAGAAGCGTAACCGCAGGAATCCTTTGTCTGCTTTATGCCGAGCAAGTATTCGAAGATATACGCAACGGGAGCGCCGAACATAGGATGGCTGTGAGAGCGGCTTCTGTTGCTGTCCCAATACTCGTGGAACGTAGTAGCGCCGTTACGTCTCCAATGCTCAAATCCTTGATCTCCGTTGTTTGTGAGAATGTCAACGGCAAGCTCGCCGTCTCCGTTTTCAAAAAGAACGCGTGTAAGAATATCAGTCGCGAAAATTCCGGTATCATAGTATCCGAGCTTTGTGTAGTAATTTACGAGATTTTTGTATGTGTTCGCGGTTCCCAGACCGATATCAACCGCGAAGGCGTTTGCGCCTTGAACGTTCATGATGAAGTTGAAGTCGAAAGTATTGTAATATGCCGCGGTGATCGCGCCTTTACGGTATTCGATCTTTTCTGTGTATTCGGCAATGTCTTCTTCCTTGCCGATCAGCTTGGCGATCTCGCACATTGTCTGTAGTGATTTGACCATGAAGTAGGTGTTGACCATAGAAGCGGGAAGAATGACCTGCTGATTATGCGAAGTTATGTTTCTGTCCGGATAAAGAATGTTTGGACCGCACCAGTCTCCAAGACACCATTCGCCCTTCTTGTCGCTTACTACCAGTCCGTAAGCGGAGTGCTCTTCAAGATAATCGATATAACGGCGCATATTGCCGTAGTATTTTTCAAGAATGCTCTTGTCGCCGAAATGCTTATACATCTGATAGGGGACTTCAACTATAGCGCAACCCCAACCGCCCGGACCGCCGCCGCTTCTGATATAGGGCGCGGTGTACTGGATATGACCGCTTAGAACGTCCTGGCTGTCTGCGATGTCCTGGAGCCACTTTTCGTAGAACTTTCTTGCATCAAGCACAGAAAGGGCAGCGTGGCAGGTCAGCTGACCGTCGCCCGTGTATCCGCGTCGCTCGATATGAGGGCAGTCGGAGGGGTGGCCGGTGTGCATATTGCAGAGCATGGTGTGCATGAAGGTCTTATATATCCAGTTGAGCGTTTCGTTATCACAGTCGAAATCGGAAGAGGAGGGAATATCGGCGTGGACGACCTTGACGCATTGAGGAACGGCGTTTCCTATTACCTCAAAGTAACGGAATCCGTACCAGGTGAATTCAGGCTGAATGGTGCGTTTCGCGCCGTCCGATACGACAGAGTAGCTCTGCTTGTGACAATGGGCGGGATCGATATTTCCGTCGGGAAGTATTGCTTCAGAAAAAGTCACGGTAACGGTCTCGCCCTTTG